>NZ_JBHTVA010000113.1:0-27829 GCF_042793325.1 Embleya sp. NPDC056575 | reverse complement strand
TTTTTCGCCAAGCAACACACCCGCCTCGCCGGAAGCGTCGAGCCTCGGAGCCCCGCACGCCGACGGCGACCAACCCGGCGACTCCGACCAACCCCGACCCTCGGCACCCAAGACGCAAGACGCAAGACGCAAGCCGGAAACGCGCCGGTCCACGCAGAGTGCCGGTCATCGCAGCCAGGCATCAGGCCGGCGGCCAACGTATCGGCTGCCGACCCGACCAGCCCATCGTCCCGTACAGAATAAGTCCGATGCATATCGTCTAGAACAAAACTATCTGCTAGCGTCTCTCTTGCCGCCGGACGAACACCCGGCGCAGAGCCGGGCCGGGCCGCCCGGCCGCCGGACCATACGAGGAGAGACAGAGCCATGGCACTGCCGGCCACCGCCAAGACGCCGCCGCGCGAAGCGCGCACCTATCCGCGCGGCCTCGCCCTCACCCTCCTGTGCGCGGGCATGCTGATGGTGATCCTGGACGGCACGATCGTGACCGTCGCGCTCCCCTCGATCGGTGCGGACCTCGGGTTCTCGTCGGCCGATCTCGCCTGGGTCATGAACATCTACATGATCGCCTTCGGTGGCCTGCTGCTCCTCGCCGGACGGCTCGGCGACCTCTTCGGGCGCAAGCGCATGTTCCTCGCCGGGCTCGCCGTCTTCACCGTCGCGTCGCTGCTGTGCGGCGTGGCCACCGGCCCCGAGATGTTGCTCGCGGCGCGGTTCCTGCAGGGCGCCGGCGGCGCCATGGCGTCCGCCGTCAGCCTCGGGATGATCGTCACGCTCTACCCCGAGCCCGCCGAACAGGGCAAGGCCATCGGCGCGTTCAGCTTCATCGGCGCGGCGGGCGCGTCCCTGGGCCTGGTGCTCGGCGGTGTGCTCACAGAGGCGGCCAACTGGCACTGGATCTTCCTGGTCAACCTCCCGATCGGCGTCGTCACGCTGCTCCTGGCGACGCGCGTCCTGGATGCCGACACCCCCGCCTCCGGCGCTCGCGGCAGGGCCGACATCGTCGGGGCCGTCCTGGTCACCGGCGGGCTGATGTTGCTGGTGTACGCCGTCGTGAAAGCCGAGGCGTACGGGTGGGGTTCGGCCAAGACCTGGGCGCTGCTTGCCGGTTCGTTCGGGCTGCTGGCGCTGTTCACGCTCCGCCAGGCCCGGGTCGCGGCACCGCTGCTGCCGCTGCGCACCTTCCGCTCCCGCAACGTGAGCGGCGCGAACGTCCTGCAAGTGCTCACGATCGCGGCCATGTTCGGCTTCCAGGTGCTGGTCGTCCTCTACATGCAGCACGTCCTCGGCTTCGGGGCGGCCAAGACCGGCTGGGCGATGTTCCCGACCGCGCTCGCCATCGGCGTCGTCTCCCTCGGCGTCTCCGCCCGCGTCATCGGCCGCTTCGGCGCCCGGAACGTGCTGGTCGCCGGGCTGCTCATGCTCACCGCCGGCATGGCCTACCTGGCCCGCGTCCCGGTCGACGGCTCGTACCTGATCGACCTGCTCCCGGTGTTCGTCCTGATCGGTGGCGGCGGCCTGGTCCTGCCCGCGCTCGCCACGCTGGCGATGTCCGGTGCCCGGCCCGAGGAGGCGGGCGTGGTCTCCGGCCTGTTCAACACGACCCAGCAGATCGGCGGGGCCCTGGGCGTGGCGCTTCTGAACACCCTCTCCACCTCCCGCGCCGACACCCTCGCGGGGCAGGGCAAGTCCGCCGCCGAGGCACTGACCGGCGGCTTCCACCTGGCGTTCATGGTGGGGACAGTCCTGCTCGCGGCCTCGGCGGTCATCGCCGTGCTGGTCCTGCGCACCCCGCCCACGACCGTCGTCGCCGGCAACACCGCCACTCCGGAGACCGACGAGGCCGCGACGACCCCGGCCATCCACATCGGGTGACAAAAAGACCACCCCCGCCGCGAACGAGACGGTCCCCCGCCGAGATGCCTTCGGCGGGGGACCGTGTCGTTCGCCCGTTCACTCGTTCCGACTTCGTCGTGGCCGACCAGGGCGGTCGCAACGCCTGGATGTGCGAGCAGGGCTCGCTGTGGATCAGCGGTCGCAACTGCCGCCGACTCGCCACGTCCGGCGGCCGAACCGCCGCAGTCCTCGCCGGCCGCCGCCGCCTACTTCGGCAGGTTCCTCGCCATCACGATCCGCTGAACCTGATTCGTGCCCTCGTAAATCTGCGTGATCTTCGCGTCGCGCATCATGCGCTCCAGCGGGTAGTCACGTGTGTAGCCGTATCCGCCGAGCAACTGCACCGCGTCGACGGTGATCTCCATCGCCGCGTCCGACGCGAAGCACTTGGCCGCGGCGCCGTGGAAGGTCAGGTCCGCGTCGCCGCGCTCCGACTTGGCCGCCGCCGCGTAGGTGAGCTGCCGGGCCGCCTCCAGCTTCATCGCCATGTCCGCGAGCATGAACTGAATGCCCTGGAAGTCGGCGATCGGCTTGCCGAACTGCTTCCGCTCCCGCACGTACCCCTTGGCGTAGTCCAGCGCGCCCTGCGCGATACCCAGCGCCTGCGCCGCGATCGTCACGCGCGTGTGGTCGAGCGTCTTCATCGCGGTGGCGAAGCCCGTACCCTCCTCGCCGATGATCCGGTCGGCCGGGATGCGCACGTTGTCGAGGTAGACCTCGCGCGTCGGCGAGCCCTTGATCCCGAGCTTCTTCTCCGGCGCGCCGAACGAGACACCCTCGTCCGACTTCTCCACCACGAACGCCGAGATGCCCTTGGAGCGCTTGTCCGCGTCGGTCACGGCCATCACCGTGTAGAACTCGGACACGCCCGCGTTGGTGATCCAGCGCTTGACGCCGTTGAGCACCCACGAGTCGCCGTCGCGCACCGCGCGGGTCTTCATGGCCGCCGCGTCCGAACCCGCCTCCGGCTCGGACAGGCAGTAGGAGAACATGCCGTCGCCGCGCGCCACCGCGCCGAGGTAGCGCCGCTTCAGGTCCTCGGACCCGGACAACATCACCGGCATGCTGCCCAGCTTGTTCACCGCCGGGATCAACGACGAGGACGCGCACACCCGGGCGACCTCCTCGATCACGATCACGGTGGCGAGCGCGTCGGCGCCCGCGCCGCCGTACTCCTCGGGGACGTGAACCGCATGGAGGTCGTTCGCGGTGAGCGCGTCGAGCGCTTCCTGGGGAAAGCGCGACTGCTCGTCGACCTCTGCGGCGAACGGGGCGATCTTCGCCTCGGCGAGCGCGCGGACCGACTCGCGGAGCATGTCGTGCTCCTCGGAGACGCGGAACAGGTCGAAGTCTTTACGTCCGGCCACGGGTGCCTACCTCTCGGGACTGAAGGGCTGCCCTCTCGGGACTGAAGGGCTACGGGCTGCGGGGATTACCTGTTTTATTACCGCTCAGTAAACAACATGGACGCCCACAATTATTCAGCCGCACCCCGCCGGTCCGCGCATCGGGACGGCCACGGTTCGGCGACGGCGCCCCGGGCCCGGCCGATACGATCCAGATTCGATCCGGATCCCACCCATTCCTCCGACGAAGAAGTCAGGTGACGTACGTGGCACCCCGCATCACGGTCATCGGTACCGGCTACCTGGGCGCCACGCACGCCGCGTGCATGGCCGAACTCGGCTTCGAGGTCCTGGGGATGGATGTGGACCCGGACAAGGTGGCCACCCTCGCGAGCGGCCGGATCCCGTTCTGGGAGCCGGACCTGGAGGAGCTGCTGGCCCCGCACGTCGCCTCCGGCCGGCTGCGCTTCACCACCGACATCGCCGAGCTGGCCGCGTTCGGCGACGTGCACTTCGTCTGCGTGAACACGCCGCAGCGCAAGGGCGAGTTCGCCGCCGACGTGTCCTACGTCGACGCCGCCGTGAACGCGCTCGCCCCGCTCCTGGAGCGGCCCTGCCTGGTGGTCGGCAAGTCCACCGTCCCGGTCGGCACCGCCGATCGGCTGGCGAGCCGGATCGCCGAGCTGGCCCCCGTGGGCGCCGCGGCCGAGCTGGCCTGGAACCCCGAGTTCCTGCGCGAGGGCTTCGCCGTCCGGGACACCCTGCACCCGGATCGGCTCGTGATCGGCGTGCGCTCGCAGGCGGCCGAGGACCGGCTGCGCGAGGTGTACGCGACCCTGCTCGCCGAGGGTGTGCCGCTCGTGGTGACCGACTTCGCCACCTCGGAGCTGGTCAAGACCGCCGCCAACTCGTTCCTGGCCACCAAGATCTCCTTCATCAACGCGATGGCCGAGGTCTGCGAGGCGGCAGGCGCCGACGTCGAACAGCTGTCCCAGGCGCTCGCCTTCGACCCCCGGATCAACGGCCGTTTCCTCAAGGCCGGGCTCGGCTTCGGCGGCGGTTGCCTGCCCAAGGACATCCGCGCCTTCATGGCCCGGGCCGGCGAGCTGGGCGCCGACCAGGCGCTCACCTTCCTGCGCGAGGTGGACGCGATCAACATGCGCCGCCGCTTCCGGATGGTCGACCTCGCCCGCGAGCAGTGCGACGGCAGCTTCCTGGGCCGCCGGGTCGCGGTGTTCGGGGCGGCCTTCAAGCCGAACTCCGACGACATCCGCGACTCGCCCGCGCTCAACGTCGCCGCCCAGGTGCAGCTCCAGGGCGGCGAGGTGACCGTGTACGACCCCAAGGCGATGGACAACGCCCGCAAGATGTATCCGGGCCTGACCTTCGCGGAGACCGCCTTCGACGCGGCCCGCGGCGCGCACGTGGTGCTGCATCTGACCGAGTGGGCGGAGTTCCGCGAGATGGATCCGGCCGAGCTGGGCGAGATCGTCGCCGAACGCCGCGTACTCGACGGGCGCAATGCCCTCGACCCGGTGCGCTGGCGCGGCGCAGGATGGACGTACCGGGCTCTCGGTCGCCCCTGAGTAGCCGGCCCGCCCCGGGGGCACACTCACCGGGCCGACGGCGCCGCGCCGTCCGTCTGTCGGGGGGCACCGCGAGCAGCGAGACAAGACTGCGAGGTCATCAGCATGCCTTACGGCGACGAGGCCACGATCCGACGGATCCTCGACACGCACACCTGGGCGGTGGTGGGGCTCAGCACCAACTCCCACCGCGCCGCATACGGAGTAGCCGCGTTCCTCCGTCAGTGGGGAAAGCGCGTCGTGCCCGTACACCCCAAGGCGGAGACCGTGCACGGCGAGCCGGGCTACGCCACGCTCGCCGAGATCCCGTTCCCGGTCGACGTGGTCGACGTGTTCGTGAACTCGGACCAGGCCGGCGAGATCGCCGACCAGGCCGTCAAGATCGGCGTGAAGGCCGTCTGGTTCCAGTTGGACGTGATCGACGAGCGCGCCTACCAGAGGGTCCGCGACGCGGGCCTGGACATGGTGATGGACCGCTGCTCGGCGGTGGAGCTCCAGCGCATCACCATGACGAGCGCGAGCACGGGCCCGAGCCCGGCCTGAGCCGCACGACACCGGGACCCGAGCACCCGCTCGGGCCCCGGTGAGCGGCCACGACCCGGACACGATCCGGCCGGGACCGCCCGACCGGGACCGACTACGACGGGCTACGACGGGCTACGACGGGCTACGACGGGCTACGACGGGCTACGACGGGCCACGATCCCCTACGACCCGACCCGCTCGCGCAGCTTGCGCCCCTTCTCGGTCGCCTGCGCCTTCAGCTCCGCCTGGAACTCGCCCATCCGGGCCAGCAGCGCCGGATCGTGCGCGGCCAGGATCCGCACCGCCAGCAACCCCGCGTTGCGGGCTCCGCCGATCGAGACGGTCGCCACCGGCACGCCGGCCGGCATCTGCACGATGGACAGCAGCGAGTCCATGCCGTCCAGGTACTTCAGCGGCACCGGCACGCCGATCACCGGCAGCGGGGTGACCGAGGCGAGCATCCCGGGCAGGTGCGCGGCGCCGCCCGCGCCGGCGATGATCACCTTCAGGCCGCGCCCGGCTGCCTCGGTGCCGTACGCGATCATCTCCTGCGGCATCCGGTGCGCGGAGACCACGTCGGCCTCGTAGCCGATCCCGAACTCGTCCATGACCTGCGCGGCGAGTTCCATCACCGGCCAGTCCGAGTCGGACCCCATGACGATGCCGACGACGGGCTGCGTGCTCATTCGGTGATGTCCCCTCGGAGGTAGTCGGCGGCGTGCCGGGCGCGCTCGCGCACGTCGGCCAGGTCGTCGCCGCACACGGTGACGTGTCCGACCTTGCGGCCGGGCTTCACATCCTTGCCGTACATGTGCACCTTGACCCCGGGATCGCGGGCCATCACGTGCAGGTACGGGCGGTACATGTCGGAGTAGTCGCCGCCGAGCACGTTGACCATCACCGTCCACGGCGCACGGGCGCGCGGGTCGCCCAGCGGCAGGTCGAGCACCGCGCGCAGGTGGTTCTCGAACTGCGAGGTGACCGCGCCGTCGATGCTCCAGTGCCCGCTGTTGTGCGGACGCATGGCCAGCTCGTTGACCAGGATCCGGCCGTCGGCGGTCTCGAACAGCTCGACCGCCAGGTGCCCGGTGACGTCCAGCTCGCCCGCGATGGACAGCGCGATCCGCTGGGCCTCGACCGCCCGCTCCTCGCTCAGGTCGGGCGCGGGCGCGATCACCTCGCGGCAGACCCCGTCCACCTGGATCGACTCGACCACCGGGTAGGCCACCGCCTGTCCGTGCGGCGAGCGCACCACGCAGGCCGCCAGCTCGCGGGTGAAGTCCACCTTCTCCTCGGCCAGCACCGGAACCCCGGCCGCGAACGGCACGGCCGCCTCGTCCTCGTCCCGGACGATCCACACGCCCTTGCCGTCGTAGCCGCCGCGCGTGGTCTTGAGCACCACCGGCCAGCCGCCCACCTCGGCCGCGAACGCCGCGACCTCCGCCGGGTCGGCCACGATCCGGTTGCGCGGGCACGGTACGCCGATCTCGGCCAGCCTGGCCCGCATCACGCCCTTGTCCTGGGCGTGCACGAGCGCGCGCGAACTCGGCCGCACGGCGACCCCGTCGGCCTCCAGGGCCTCCAGGAGCGCGGTGGGCACCTGCTCGTGGTCGAAGGTGACCACGGCACAGTCCTGCGCGAAGCGGCGCAGGTCGGCGAGATCGTCCTCGCTGCCGAGCACGACGTCGCCGACCACCTGGGCCGCGGATTCGGACGGGGATGCGGCGAGTACGCGAAAGCGGGCGCCGAGCGGGATTGCGGCCTGGTGCGTCATGCGGGCGAGCTGGCCGCCGCCGACCATGCCGACGACTGGGAACGTCACGGGGGAAGGGTACCGACCCGCCGCCGACGCTCGCGGCGCCGGGCGGCGCGAAGCCGGTCGCGGCGGCCCGAGGCCGTGCCACGGGCGCTGCCGCGGTGTTCGTCGGTACCCCGGACCGCTCCCGGGGGACCCGCGCCACACGTGACGCGGGATGTTCCGGTAAAGAGTGTGCAACGGGAGGGAGACCGGGCGCCGATGTCGAACGGCCGCGACGGCTACCCTCGTCGAGTGAGTCGTCAAGTCGGTAGCACCCGTGGTGCCAGAGGAGCGTCCGTGCCTTCGCCCGTCGACGCCCCGTCCGAGGAAGCCGCCGGGCCGCCGGCGAGCCGGATCGCCCGGGTGCGCTCCGAGGTCACCCGGTTCCTCGTGGCGGGCGGCCTGGCCTACGCGGTGGACGTCCTCGTGTTCAACCTGTGCCTGTCCCTGGGGATGGGCGGCGTCGGCGCGAAGATCACGTCCTCGATCCCGGCGACGATCGTCGCGTACGTCGGTAACCGATACTGGACCTATCGGCATCGGGACCGCACCGGCGTCGGACGCGAGTACACGCTCTTCTTCGTGTTCAGCGCGATCGCGGCGGGCATCCAGGCGTCGAGCGTGTTCGTGTCACACACTCTGATGGGCTACGAGAGCAAGCTCGCCGACAACATCTCGGCGAACATCGTCGGTATGGCTCTCGGCACGCTGTTTCGCTTCTGGGCATTCCGCACGTGGGTGTTCAAGCACAAACGGCCGGACCCCGTACCGGTCGCCGAAGGTGGCATGTCGTGAAGGCGCTCCGGAATTGGTACGACCGGGTCGGACACCTGCTGCACGAAACGCTGAAGTTCGGCGCCGTCGGCGGATTCGGCGTGATCGTGAACGTGATCGTGTTCAACCTGTGTCGTGACCACCTGGGCCTGGCCTCGGTGCGCTCGTCGGTGATCTCGACGGCGGTCGCGATCGTGGTGAACTATCTCGGCAACCGCTACTGGGCCTTCCGGCACCGCACCTCCGACGACAGTCGGCGCGAGTTCGTGCTGTTCATGGTGTTCAGCGGGGTCGGCATGGCGATCGAGGCCGGCACCGTGGCGATCTCGCACTACTGGCTCGGCCACACCTCGCTGCTCGCGGACAACATCGCGAAGTACGCGGTCGGCCTGCCGCTCGGCACCCTGTTCCGGTTCTGGTCGTATCGCACGTGGGTGTTCACCGGCACCCACGAGATCGACCGCAAGCCGGTCCGGGTGGTCGCGCCGCCGGGCGACGAGAACGCGGACGATCGGCCGGCGGGACCCGCCGGCACCCGACTGGACACCGAGGCCGCGCGGCTGGTCGAGGACGAGAGCAAGACCTCCCGGGCCTGAAACGGCCGACAGCTCCCCCGCGCACCGCCTCGCGCACTTTCCTCGCGCGGTTCCCTCGCGCGGCTTCCTGACGCACACCGCGCCCCGCACCCCACCCCGCGCCCGACCACGACGCGACGAACCGTCAGTCGTGTCCTTCCTCCGGGTGGGCCGCCAGGAACACCGCGAACACCGGCGGTCGCTGCTGGAGCAGCTCCAACCGCCCCCCGTCGGCCTCGGCCAGATCCCGGGCCACGGCGAGCCCCAGGCCGGTCGAGTTGTGGCCGCTGACCGCCCGCTCGAAAACCCGCGCGCCCAGCTCGTCGGGCACGCCCGTGCCCTCGTCCTCCACCTCGACCACCACGGACGTCCCGGTGATCCGGGTCCGGATGTTCACCGCGCCCGCGCCGTGCATCAGCGTGTTCTCCACCAGCGTGGCCAGCACCTGGGACAACGCGCCCGGCGTGGCCACCGCGGTCAGCCCGCGCTCGCCCTCGACCCGGATGCTGCGGCGGGCCTCGCGGAAGTTGGGCCGCCACTCGTCGATCTGCTGCTGGATCACGTCGTCCACCCGGACGGTGACCGCGGAGATGTTGCGCGGGTCGCGCCCGCCGCTGCCGCGCCGACTGCTGGTCAGCAGCCGCTGCACCACGTCGGTCAGCCGCTCGACCTGGGAGAGCGCGATCGCCGCCTCCTCCTTGACGATCTCCGGGTCCTCGGTGGCGATGATCTCCTCGAGGCGCATGGACAGCGCCGTCAGCGGGGTGCGCAGCTGGTGCGAGGCGTCGGCGGCCAGCCGGCGCTCGGCGGTGAGCATCCTGGCGATCCGCTCGGCGCTCTGGTCCAGCACCTCGGCGACCCGGTCCAGCTCGGGCACGCCGTAGCGGCGGTGCCGGGGCCTGGGGTCGCCCGAACCCAGGCGCTCGGCGGTCTCGGCCAGGTCGGTCAGCGGGCGGGCCAGGCGGCGGGCCTGCCAGACCGCGAGGGCGGCGGCGGCCGCGACCGCGAGCAGCGCCACGCCCAGGATCAGCAGCAGCGATTCGCGGATCTTGGTGGTCACCCGCTCACGCGGCTCGCCGACGGTGACCGAGTCGCCCATCTCGCCGGGCATGGTCTTCTCGAAGACCCGGCCGCTCGGCTTGTCGCCGATCACCAGCGGAGGATCGCCCGGCAGCCGCACGATCGCGTAGCGATGCGGCTCGACCTGACGGCGCAGCAGCGCGGCGTCGGAGTGTTCGCCGGAAGCCATCCGCAGCTCGACGACCTCCAGGATGCGGGCGGCCTCGGCCTTGAGGCTGTCGCCCGCGGTGTTCTCGATCGCGTGCGTCTCGACGAACGCCAGCGGCACGCCGAGTACGGCCACGACGACCAGGACCACGCCGAGCGTGGTGTTGATGAGCCTGCGACGCAAGGTGGATCCCGTCAGCTTTTCGAGGTCGGCTCGCGCGAGGTCGGCCCGGCTCCGGCTCAGCTCTTCTCGAAGCGGAAGCCCACGCCGCGCACGGTGGTGATGTAGCGGGGGTTGCCCGCGTCGTCGCCGAGCTTCTTGCGCAGCCAGGAGATGTGCATGTCGAGCGTCTTGGTGGAGCTCCACCAGGTGGTGTCCCAGACCTCGCGCATCAGCTGGTCGCGGGTGACCACCCGGCCCGCGTCGCGCACGAGCACGCGCAGCAGGTCGAACTCCTTGGCGGTGAGCTGCAGCTCCTCCTCGCCGATCCAGGCGCGGTGCGAGTCGACGTCGATCCGCACGCCGTGCACACCCTGGCCGACGTCGGCCGCGCCGCGCCGCAGCAGCGCGCGCACGCGCGCGAGCAGTTCGGCGAGCCGGAAGGGCTTGGTGACGTAGTCGTCGGCACCGGCGTCTAGGCCGACCACCGTGTCCACTTCGTCGGCGCGGGCGGTCAGGACGAGCACCGGGAAGCCGTGCCCCTCGGCGCGCAGCCGCCGGCACACCTCCAAGCCGTCCATGCCGGGCAGACCGAGGTCGAGGACGAGCAGGTCCACCCCACTCTGCGCGGCGCATTCGAGAGCGCTTGGGCCGTCCTCGCGCACCTCGACCTCGTAGCCCTCTCGGCGCAACGCACGCGCGAGTGGTTCGGAGATGGATGCGTCGTCCTCGGCGAGCAGTACGCGGGTCATGACCTTGATGTTACTGACGCGGGGGCGCCGCGTTGACGAGCTCCGTACGAGCGGACCGGGGGAACCCGGGATCGGCGGGCGTTTTTCGCCGACCGGAGGACGGCGGACCGGTACCCGGAGGGCGGCATTCACCTCACCATTCGTCGTCTTTGTGGCGACGCCAGGAGAACACCATCGTGGACGCGGCCATCAGCAGGATCAGCCCGCCGGCGACGATCCAGATGATCGCTCCGCCCGAGATCTCGCCGTCGTCGCCGCCCCGGCTCTCGACCATCGCGTCGGGGCTGCGCGCCGCGCTCGCGGTCGGGTCCTGCGTGCCCCCCGGCGGGGCCTGGGCCGGCGCCTGGGCCGATGCCGGGGGTGCTCCGGCCGTCGGGTCGCCGGGGGCGCCGGAGGGGCCGTCGGGGGCCGCTCCCTGGAGGTCGACCCGCAGCGTCATCGCGGGCGGCGCGGGCGCGGTCGGGAAGCACGTGGTGATCTGGTCGCCGAAGATCGCGGTGGTGGTGACCATCTTGCCGGGGGCGATCCGGATGTCGCCCTTGGCGTCGAGCGGCACGGTGATCTCGCCCTCGTACGGCGGCACCACGATCAGCGCGGGCGTACCGGGGATGTCCACGCGCATCTTCGGGCCCTGGAGGGTGAGTTCGCCGCTCGCGCCGCCGGAGAGGACGAGCTGGATCGACGGCGTCAGCGGGGTGCCGGGGAACGGCAGCGGGCTGGTGGCGGGGCTGCCGCCGAGGGTGACCTTGATCCGCGCCTTCTCGCCCGGGCGGATCGGATCGGTCGGGCCGTCGAGGGAGATCTGCTGCGGACCGTCCACCGCGGGCTGGTCCAACGGGATGACGCAGTGCACCGGCACGGTCAGCGGTTCCGCCGAGGCGGGCGCGGCGAGCGCGAGCGCCGGGCCGACCGCGCAGGCCAGGGCGAGGGCGGCGCCGGCCGGGCGTGAAGCCGAGAGAGCCATCGGGGTTCGCGTTCCTTCTCGTGGGCGACGAACGGGAGTCGGGGCGGGAGTCGGGCCGGGGCGGGATACGGCCGAAGGGTCCCCCGGCCGGGTGAGGACCGGCAAGGGGACCCTTCGCATGCGGTTTCGGTTCGGGCCGATTCGGTCGTGGTGCCCGGAACCGACCGGACGTCAGACCTGGTTGCGGATCCGACGACGGTAGGGCACGAACAACATCAGCGCGATCGCCGCGAGCACGGCGGTGCCGGCCGCCATCGCGAACGCGGTCATGCCACCGCCGGAGGCACCGGTGTGCGCGAGGTCGCCGGTGCTGCCGCCGGTGGAGCCGCTGCCGCCGTTGGTGCCGACGTTGCCCGTGGGCGACTGGGTCAGCGTGGGCGGCGGGGTGCCGGCGTCGCCCTTGGCCTTGAGGGTGGCCGAGACGTCGGTGTGGGTGACCGTGCAGGTGGTGGTGGACTTGGCGTTGATGGAGCCCAGCGACGCCTTGGTCGCGATCTTCAACTGGCCCGGCGTAAAGGTGTAGTCGCCGCCGCCCCACACGTCGAACTTGCCGGTGATCGGCCCGTCCACCTTCAGCGGGTCGCCCCCGTTGACCTTGACCGCCTTCTCCGGGCCGACCAGCTCCAGCGGAGCCTTGGTCGAGCCCTGCGCCACGTCGATGGTGATCGTGGGCACGAACTTGAGGTCGATGTCGCTGCCGGGCAGGCTCGACGGGGCCTTGCCGACCAGGTTGTCCTTGAACGAGGCCGAGATGTCCAGCTTGGCGCCCTTCGTGGCGGTACTGGGCACGGTGACGGTGACCCCGTAGGTCGCCGTCGTGTCCGGGATCTCGACCGGGAAGTCCTCGACCACCGTCTTGCAGGTGTAGTCGACGTTCACTTCCTTGCCGTTCGGCGGGCCGGGCGGCTCGTTCGAGGTCGACGGAGACGCGGACGTCGACGGAGACGCGGAGGTCGACGGCGAGGCCGAGGTCGACGGCGAGGCCGAGGTCGAGGGGATGGCGCCGGCGTCCACCGGGAGGGTGCCGAGCTTCGGCGTGCCGTTCACCGTGCAGGGCACGTTGATGATGCCGGCGGCGTTCAGCACCAGCTTCGTCGGCGTGATGTCGATGTCGCCCTTGGCGTCGGACGGCACCTTGATCTTCGCGTTGAAGTCGGGAAGCGTGATCGGCTGACCCTTGGTGACCTGGATCTTGCCCTCCTCCCCGACGATCTTGAGGTCCTGGGTCGATCCTCCCGACGCCTTCGCGTCGAACGTCGCGGCGAAGGACACCGGCTGGGGAAGGGTCTCCGGCCCGTTGACCGGAGTGGCGCCCATGCTCACCTTGACCGTGGCCTCGCCGCCCGGCGCGGTCTTGGCGGTCGGCATCTCCAACGAGATGTTGAAGTCGTCGGTGACGTCCGGCGAGTTCGGCGGATAGGGGATCTTGCAGGTCATGTTGACCTTGATCGGAGCGGCCTGTGCCGTGGGCGCCAACACGATCATGCCCGTGCCCCCCGCCACCAACATGCCGCCGACGGCGGCGGTGGCGAGTCTTGTCTTGGCCTTGCTCATCAGGTTGTGCTCCCTTCGTCGGGGCGGGACCCACCCCGTCGTTTCGGTCAGCTGAGCGTGAGCGTCAAAGTCGCCGAATAGCTCTCGGCCGACGTGTTGCGGTCGGGCAGACGCAGGGTCAGATCCGCGCCGACATCGAATTCACCCCCTGTGACACCCGGTGAGGACGAGGTGGAGCAGAGGGTCGCGGTACGGCTCGACTGGGTCCGGTTTCCGGGCTTCGCCGAGCTGGGATACGGACCGCGCCCCGGGTGTGGCGTGCAGTACGGCTCCCAGACGAGGTTGTGCGCCTCGATCCGGGAGCCGTCCTCCGCGCGGAAGTCGGACATCGCGCCGGTGAGGGTCCACCCGTTGCGCGAACCGCGGAAGTCCTGGACGAGCATCGGGTTGAGCGCGCCCTTGGCGGTGCCGGTGCCGCGGTCCACGACGAGCCGGCTCTGCCCGGCGTTCGGGGTGCTGACCGCCAGCGGGCCCGGGTTGACGTTGCCGTCCACCCGGTCGGGGGTACGCGGTTGCTCGATCCTGGTGTCCCAGTCGAGGTCTCCGGTACCGGTGCCGCCGGTCGCGCCGCTCCCGCCGCCGCTCGTGCCGTTACCGGCGGGGCCGGAGCCGGACGGGTCCGTCCCGGTCGAACCGGTGCTCGGCGGAGCGGAGTTCGTGTCCGCGCCGGCGGTCGGCACCGGGCGGAACGTACCACCACCGCCCGGTCCGGCCTGGTCGCTGACATCGGTACGCGACGCCCCGAACTCGCCGCCGGGGCCGTAGTGGAACACCAGCACGGTGCCCGCCACGACCGTGATCGCGATGAGGGCGCCGACGCCCTTGCCGGGTCGCGGGGTCATCGATCCCCTCCCCCGGACGCGCCGGCGCGGGGGTGATCGTCGCCGCCGGGCTCGGAATCCGCGTACAGCGGACCGCCGATGGCCATCGTCTCGACCATCGAACGCATCGGGCGCTTGCTCAGGTCGACCGGGTCGACGTCGGGCCCGGCCGCCGGGCCTCGGTTCGCCGTGCGGGAATCCGACGCGCCGTCATCCGCCGCGTCCTCGGCCGACGTTCGGTTCTTGTCGGCCCTGGTCGCGCGCAACGAGGACTCGGGCAGGCCCACTTCGCGCTCGCGCTCGCCGGTGCGGCGGGCCCGCTGCTCGCCGACCAGTTCGACGACGCGCACGAACAGCCGCCAGGCCGCCACCGGGACCACGATCACCAGGAGCGCGCCGAAGATGTACACGCCCCACGGGCGGCCGACCTCCAGGGCCTGTTCGTCCACGATCTGGTTGTCGTAGGTCACCCGCCAGCTGAACGTGCCGTGTTGGCGGGGGTTCAGCTCCACCGGGAGCGAGATGGTGGTGCGCTGTCCGGGCGCGATGGTGGCGTGCGACTCGTAGTTCTCCCAGGTCGGGGCGTACACGCCTTCGTAGAAGCCGATCCGGAAGGTCGGGTTGATGATCGCGGTCTGGCCCATGTTGCCGACCTCGATCCGGAACCGGCGCTGCACCGGTGAGCCGAACCAGGTGAAGATCGAGTCCTCGCCGACCATGGCGCTGTCGATGAAGACCAGCCGGCCGGGCGTCTTGACCGTCACCGGCAGCGGAGCGTAGGGCGCGCCGTCGATCTCCAGCGGCACGCTGGCGTCCTTCGGCGGCCCGTTCATGATCACCGCGATCCGGACCACGCACGGACACGGGGACGGCGGGACGGCGGCGGTCAACGTGATCGAGATGTTGCCGCCGGGGTCGGCCGTTGCGCTCGCGGCACTGGCGGCGGCGCAGTTGACGGTGCCGCGCAGGCCGTTCTCGCCGCAGATGCTCGCCTGGACCAGGGATCCGGGGGTCCAGTCGCCACCGACGACCGACACCTTGTCCCCGGCCGCGACCTTGCCCGGGTCGATCGACGCGCTCGGTCCCGCTCCCGGCGGCGGGGGGTCGGCGGCACGCGCGGGCGCCGTGCCGCCCAGGGCTATGCAGCCCAGGAGCAACACGGCGATCAGCGCGAGCGCGGCCCCGCGGGGGCGGACGACTCGAACCACGTGACGGACCCGGTTGGCCAGGATCAACGGCCGACCCCCGCGGAGTCGGCGGAGCCCTCGACGACCGACGCGTCCGCGCGGTCTCCGACGGGTACGGACTCGGCGGCGCTCGCGGCCGGCTGCTTCGCGGCCTCGGCCTCGCTCTCGGGCGCCGCCTCGGAGCCGGCCGGCTCCGCGTCGGCCGCGACCTCGGTCTCCCGGGCCGCCGTCGCGCCGGCGCCGGCGTCGGGTTCGGCCGCGTTGTCCGCGTCCTGGGCGGGCTGCTTCGCGACGGGGGCCGCCGCCTCGCCATCGGCCGGCGTGCCCTCGGCCGCCTTCACGTCCACCGCCGGGTCCGAACCCGCTTCGGCCGACTCCGACTCGACCGACGCCGATTCGGCCGCAACGGCCTTGCTCTCGTCGCCCGCCCCGTCCTCGTCCCGCTTGTCAGCAGCGGCCGCAGCGCCCTCCGCCTGCGCGGCCTCGGCCGCGCTCGCCCCGGTGACGGCCTCCTTCGCCGCTCCCTCGCCCGCAGCGGCCTCCGCCGCGTCCGAAGCCCCCGCCTTCGCGAGTTCGACCGGCTCCGACGCCCCGGCCACACCCGGTGCGGCGGACGCCGTGGGCGCGGCCGGAATCGGCGGCAGCACCGTCGTATCGTCGTTCGGACCCACCGGCCCCTTCGGTTCGGCCGGGTCCCCGCCCTTGCCCTTGCGTCCGTTGCGCCACAGGCCCCAGCCGAGACCGGCGAGGACCAGGATCGCGGCCAGCGTGAGCAGGCTCGGCCACGGCGCGGCGGTGTACGAAGTGCTCGCCGAGTCTTCGAGCTTCTGGTCCGGAGCCACCGCGCCGACCTTGACCGTGACGTGGTCCAGGCGCGGCGCGTCCTTCCACTCGACGACCTTCTCGACCGTCGAGCCGGGCAGGATCTCGATGCCCTCCTCGGTCTTGCCCATCAGCTTGCGGCCGAACAGCCCCTCGACCTTCAGGTCGAATTTGGGCCGCAGGATCACATTGCCCCGGTTGACGATCCGGTAGGTGATCGTCGCCTTGCTCGACCCGAAGAACTCGCCGAAGCCGGAGTCGCGCTCGACCTCGACCTTTTGCACGTCCATCGCGGGCAACGCGTCGCCCTGTACGCGCAGGTACACCCGGGCGCCGATCTGGCGCTGGATGTTGACCTTGATCTGCCCCTGCTGCTGGGTGCCCTCGATCGCGGTGTTCAGCGCGACCACGGCGCCGGGGTGGTCACCGGGCGTGGCGTTGGGCGGGATGACGATGTTGAACGGGACCTGGCGCTTCTCCCCCGGTTGCAGGGTCAGCGTCTGGTTCTCCGGCGCCACCTGGATCCAGGTGCCGACGTCCTTCTGCTTGTCGGTGACCGTGCGCAGCGCGAAGCCGCCGTCGCGCGCGGTGTTGTACGCGTCCGCGCCGAACAGCTTCAGCGTCAGCGGCGCCTGGCTCGTGTTGTGCAGCGTCACCACGTCGGGGACGGTGGTGCCGGCGGCGCCTTCGAGGAAGAAGTAGCGACGGGCGTTTTGGCTGGTGCCGTCCGGCACGTACGGGTCGACCGACCATTCGCCGTTGCCCGCCGCCGACGCGGGCGCCGAGGCGACCAGTGTCAGGGACGCGAACAGCGTGGCCAGCACCGCGAACAGGGTGGCCAGGGATCGGGTACGTCCGCCTTGCCGGCGGATCGGTGGGGCCGGGGTGCCCGTCATCGGTGTCTCCAGCTGGTCTGTGTGCCGCGGATCGAAAGGGCCGGCTTCGGGAGCGGATCCGAAGGGCCCGCGCTGTGTGCCTGGGTGTCGCGTGCGCGGATCGTCCGAGTGCGGTGTGGGCGGGACGGGCCGGCTGCCCGCCCCACCCTCCGCTCTGCGTCGATCCGCAGCGGCCCGCCGCCGGCGGCCCGTGGGTCACGGATGGTGTCCGTGCCCCACGAGCCCCCGGTTTCCGGGCCGTTCTGGGTCTCCCGCCGATGGTTTCCGGCGGGAGATGTCGGTCAGGAGATGGAGAGGGTGAGCGTCGCGCTGTAGTTGCCGGGTGCCTGGTAGGCCGGAACCGCCAGGCTCAGACCCGCGTCGGCCGCGAAGGTGCCGCCGGTGACCGCCGCGTTGGGCGCGGAGGCCAGGGTGGCGCCGGTCGTGCCGATCGGACCCGCGCTGCCGGCCACGGCCTGGCTGGGCGAGCCCTCGCCCGGGGTGATCTTCGGTGTCCAGGAGAACTTGTCCGCCGCGATGGTGCCGCCCGAGCCGTTGGTGAAGTCGGTGACCGCGCCGGTCAGCGTCCAACCCGTGGCGCCGCCGCGGTAGTCCTTGACCGTCACCGTGTTCAGCGCGCCGGTCATGTTCTGCTGAGTGCCGTTGAGGGTCACGTCGGAAAGTTTGATCCCGCCGTTCTCCTGGGAGATCGTCAGGCCGCCGCCGGCGATCGAGCCGGTGAGGTCCTGCTTCAGCGTGCCGGCCGGGGGGTTGCCCCCGTCGACCGTGAACGGCGCGCCGGCGGACAGTGTGCCGGCGGTGTCCTCCGACCCCGCGATCAGCGTGGTGTCGGCCTTGGTGACCGTGACCTCGGCGGTGAACTTCCCGTCCGCGCCCGCCGTCGCCGTCACCGTGCCGGGCACGTCCGGCTGGTGGGCGGCGTTGGTCGGGACCACGTACACGGCGGCGTTCGGCGTGTAGCCCTCACCGTTGACGGTGACCTTGGTGCCGACCGGCCCGTGGGTCGGGTTCAGGGTGAGCTTGCGCGGGTTGCTCGGGACGTCCGCCTTGACCGTGACGTTCGAGGTCTTGGACTTGTCGCCCACGGTGACCTTGAGCTGGTACGAGCCGTCCGCGACCGTCGCGCCGATGGTCGCGGTGCCGGCCAGCGCGCCGTCCGTGACGGTGAGCGCGCCGGTGACCTCGGCCGGGTCACAGGCGTTGCCGCTCGCGTCGCACAGGGCGACCACGGGCGTACCCGCGGGCCAGTTCGCGCCGGCGACGGTGAGGGAGCCGCCGGGCTTGACCTGTCCCGGGGTGGTGGTCAGGGTCGGGTCGAGCGGGGCGTCGGCGACCTTGTACGAGGCGACGACACCGTTGTTCCCGGTCACCGCGCAGGTGGCGGTGGTGATCTTGTTCGCGCTGCCGGGCAGGTAGACGTCCACCGCGAACGTCTTGAGCGTCAGATCGATCCGGGTCCCCGGCGCGGCCTGCGGAATGGCCAGGTCGGCGGTGAACTCGGGCGGGTCGATGCCCTGCGTGGAACTGATGTCGGCGGTGAACTTCGGTGCGGTCAGTGTTACTTCGCCACCGGTGCTCAGGGTGAAGGTGTACTGGCCGACGAAGCCGATGCCGTTGAACGGGGTGTCCGTCCGCAACGGGTTCTCACCCGCGTCGATCTTGGCCTGCACCGTCCCCGGTGCCGAACCGGTGTCCGGCGTGAGCGTGACGTCGAACGTCTGCTTGCCGGACTTGTTCCAGTGCAGGATCGGCTCGGTGCAGGTCAGGTCCGGGTTGACCGACGCGGCCGACGCCGCCGGCGCACCCGCGACCAGTCCCGCGGTACCCGCGATCATCGCGACGCCGAACGACGCGGTGACCTTCCTGCTGGGTTTGAACATGTGGTGCTGCTCCCTTCTGGGGGTTGCCACCGCCACCGGGGGCGGGGCGGTCGAACACCACACCGGAGCGGGTGCCGGGGAGCACTGCACTGCCCCGAGCCCGGCGCTCCGGTGCCGTACCTGGGCGGTCGCCTCGCTCGAGATCGGTGGCACACGGCCGAGGCGGCCGTCCCGCTGTCCGTCGATTCCCCTGCGGGACACGGACCCCACACAATGAATTGAAACGTGTTACAGATTCAGGCGAGCCATTCACCCGCGATCGCCTCGCGGAGTCAATAGCGTCGGCAAGCGCCGCGGTCGGCCCCCCGAGCCCGGGAGGCCGACCGTCCGCGTCCGGGTCAGGCGTTGCGCGAGGAGCGCACCCGACGGGTCGCGAGCAGCACACCGCCGATGCCGAGCAGACCGACGGTCCCGCCGAGCAGGCCCATCGAGAGCGCGTCGTCCATCGGACCGGTCTTGGCCAGCGAGTCGTTGCCGGCCGTGGTGCCCGACGTGGAGGTCCCCGTGGAGCTTGTGGAACTCGTGGAGCTCGACGAGGAGGAGGAACCCGAGCTGGTCGAGCCCGAGTTGGTGCTGCTTC
Organism: Embleya sp. NPDC056575; assembly: GCF_042793325.1. Classification (NCBI taxonomy): domain Bacteria; kingdom Bacillati; phylum Actinomycetota; class Actinomycetes; order Kitasatosporales; family Streptomycetaceae; genus Embleya; species Embleya sp. NPDC056575. Next base: position 8,486 of record NZ_JBHTVA010000113.1, on the reverse strand, counting down.
CCCCGGTCGTGCTCGCGGCCGGGAGCGTGATCGAGAAGGCCGGCTGGGCGGCGGCGTCGGTGACCGTACACGGGACGTTCAGCGTCAGCGGCGGCTCGACGACCTGGATCTTGAGCGCGAAGGTCTTGGGAATCAGGTCCACCTTGCCGGCAGCCTTCGTGGGCAGCGCGACGTTGGCCGCGAACGCGGGAACGTCGATGCCGACGGCAGCCTCCACCTTCAGCTCCGAGGTCGCACCCACGGCGGTGAGCACTGCGGATCCGCCGTCGTACTTGGCGGTGAACGTCACCGTCGGGGTGATCTTCACCGTGGTTCCAAGCGGCGAGGCGGCCGGGCTGACCCCCGGGTCGATGGTCAACTTGATCGAACTGCCCGCCGTGCCCGTGTCCGGACCCGTGACGGTGAAGGCCTGCGGGCCGCTCACCGAGTCCTTGCCCATGGCCTTCTTGACCAGTTCCTCGTTGAAGTCACACTTGAGGTTTGTGTTGGACGTCGCCGCGCCCGCCTGCGGCGCGAACGACATCATGGCGCCCGCCATGACGGCGAGCGCCGCCAAGCCACCCGCTGTTCGCTTAATGGGCCTGCCCATACGGTGGTTCTCCCTTCGGGGGATCTCTTGCTCGTCGAGAAGTCCTGATCGAAACGGCCGGAGCGACACGCGATCGGCAGGGCCGTTTTGGCGGGTCGGCCCGCACCGACCCGGCACGCGCCCCGACTCATCGGGTACACGCGGTCGCCACACCCGACTTCCCCCTTTCGAGGCGCGGACCGGGCGGGAAAACCGGACCGCGCAAGCACCGGCGGGGACACGCCTTGCGTTCCCTGAGCGGGGCTTTCTCGGCGCATCCGGGAGACATCGAGACTGTTCCAGTACTTGATGTCACGTCAGATCTTCGGGTGACGGTACGACAAGTGGCATGAGCGGACAACAGCGAAAAGCAGAAAATCTGCATCCGTCGGACACGGTTCCATATCGCGCGACCTGCGAAATCACTCTGTCGACAAGGCGGTTGACAGGGCCTCACATTTTCGACACGTGTCGCGTACACACGTCTTGCCAAACCCTTGCGAACCCGCCGACTTCCCACCCTGCGCCGAACCGACTCCGGCCCCGCCCCCAAAGCCTCGGCCCGCCGCCGCACAGGTCCGCGGGCCGGCACGTCCCGAACGCGCCACAGCCCGCCCGGGGCCCTTGACACCACGTCGGGCATGCCGAATCAATGGGCGTTTGGCCCATATATGGAACACGTTTCAAGCCGACCCGAGCATCGACGACCACGTTCGATCGTGCCCGGGGTCGGCCCGGAAAGGAGCGTCCCGCACATGGTTCCACCCCGCAGGAGGCTGTTCGCGATACCGGCGGCGGTCGTCCTCGTCGCCGGTGCGGCGGGTCTCACGGCGGTCGCACCCGCGGCACAGGCGGCACCCGTGGAGCACGAGGTGAGCTGCCGACCGCCACTCGCCGGCGGACCCGTCTTCACCTGGAAGCCGAAGGTCGAGCTCTCCGTGTCGCCGCCGAAGCAGGGCACCTACAAGGTGGGCGAGGAGGTCACCGTCACCTGGCACTGGGTCACACCACCGCGCAACCCGTGGACGTGGACCTGGGTCACCCCGAACTCCGAGACCCCCAAGGCCACGGTCAAGCTCTCCGCCGCCCAGGTCGGCGACGTCGAACTCACCGGCCCGGCCCGGCACCCGGGCGCCGACGGCGCGCAACCCCTGCCGGTCGCCGACCCGACCGGGAAGTTCACCATCGCGGCCGAGGGCCGGATCGACCTGGCCCCCGGTGCGTACGTACTCCAGCAGTTCCTGATCCAGGACTCGCCCTGCACCCCGGTACACCCCGACCGGCTGCCCGTCTCGACGAGCATCCAGGTCGGCACGCCCCCGACCTCGGGCCCCGGCACCGGCGGATCCGGCAACCCGTCCGCCGGCGGATCTGCCGGCTCCGGCGGCACCCCGTCCGCCCCGCCCACGAGCGGCGCGCCCACCGACCCCACCACGGGGGCGATCGGCGACCCGACCCTCGGCGGCACCGGCGCCTCGCCGGGCGCGGGCATCCCCGGTGCGGGCACCACGCCCCCGCCCGGAGTCCCCCCGCTCCCGCCCGCCGGACAGGTGCCGCAGACGCCTGCCGACACCGTGGCCGGGCCGCTGTTCATGCGGCAGAACTCGGCGGGTGTGACCATGCCGGAGTTCCGACCCGGCGATACGACACAGGAGTTGGAGGGTCGGCTCAACCCGGTCACCATCCAGGACCGGCGCGGCAGCACCCTCGGCTGGACGCTGACCGCGCAGAGCAGCGACTTCGTCGGCGAGGGCGGTGAGGTCGTACCCGCCCGACGACTCACCTGGATCCCGGCCTGCACCACCGTCGAGGGCCCGCCCGCGGCCGTCGGCACCGGCGTGCCCGGCACGGTCGGCGGCGACGCCGAGGTGCTGTGTCGGCAGAACCCGAGCACCGGCGCCGTCACGGGCGGCGCGTTCGAGGCCAACGCCCTGCTGAGCCTGTCCCTTCCGGGCGGCACCCGCTCCGAGGCCTACACGGGGAATCTGACGCTCAGTCTGAGCTGAGTCACCCTCGGACACCGGGACGCCCTCCTCGCTCGAACGAGGAGGGCGTCCTTCCGGTTTTCCGGCCGTATCCCTTGACTTTGCACACCGGGTGGAGCGGAATGATCAAGCACCATTTCTGCAACACGTTCCACCGACCGGCGGGGCCGCACTTCGCGACGGCACCCGTCCGGACGCGCATGCGCCGTCGAGGCCCGCGCGGGCGTGTGCGTCCCGCCCCCCGCGCCCGGTCCTGCGACGTGGTGTTTCGGCTGCCCCGCCCACCCCGGCGCCGGCAGAGCGGTACCCGAGAAAAGGAACGCACCCTATGTTCAAGGCAAACAGGCAACTCGCCGCCTCGCTCGGCGTGGTCACGATCGCCGGCACCGTCGGCATGGTGGCCCTCGCGCCCGGCGCGAACGCCGCCGACGTGGACTACACGTCGCACTGCGTCAACCAGATCGTGCCGAACCTGGTGATCCCGGACGGCGACCTGAAGATCGACCTGTCGGTGACGCCCGCCAAGGCGCGCTACGACGTCGGCGAGGAGGTCACCGTCACCTGGACCTGGAAGTCGTACCCGAAGGCGCCGCCGGAGATCCCCGTGGTCGGCAAGGTGGACAAGGACTCCACCCTGCCCAAGGGCAGCGTCACCCTGGGCGGCGCGGCGACCGGAGCGGTCGCGGTCGAGGGTCAGCGGATCAACCCGGAGACCCTGCCGGGCCAGGAGTTGGTGCTCACCAACATGACCGGCAAGGTCAAGCTGACCCAGGCCGGCGACGTGACGCTGACCCCGGGCCTGTACTCGACCTTCACCAAGGCGTTCGGCCTGGACGCCGAGACCAAGTGCAACCCGGTGAACCCGGTCGCCCCCTCGGCCACGCTCAAGGTCGGCGCGGCCGACAAGCCGGTACTGAACGCGCCCTCGACCGCGGTCGAGCCGGGCAGCGAAGTGAGCCTGACCGGAAGCAAGTTCGCCCCCGGGGCGGTGACCGCGACGCTGGACGGGTCGGCGGCCGGGATCGCGTCCTCCACCCTCACGGTGGACGCGTCCGGCAACCTGACCGGCAACGTCAAGCTCGCCGACAACGTCGCCAACGGCGCGCACACCCTCGCGGTGGCCGACTCCGAGGGCAACAGCGGCCAGGCGCAGCTGCTGGTCCGCAAGAAGGTCGACCCGACCCAGCCCGGCGACCTGACCCAGAAGCTGGACGGCACGATCACCGCCGGCTCCCTGGCGATCTCCCAGCAGGCGGGCGGCATTCGGATGTCCGACGTCTCGGTGAGCGCCCAGGACCAGACCATGACCGGCAAGCTCAACACGGTCACCGTGTCGGACCTGCGCGGCGGCAGCGCCGGGTGGACGCTGACCGGTTCGGTCACCGACTTCGAGAACGCGGCCGGCGAGAGCATTCCCGCCGACCACTTCTCCTGGAAGCCGAAGGCCGCCAAGGCCGACGAGAAGTCCAAGGGCACCCCGGTCGCGGGCAGCGCGGGCACCATCGGCTCGGGCGCGACGCTGGCCTCGGTCCCGCAGGGCACGACCAACACCGGCGGCACCTTCTCCGCCGACGCCGACATCGACCTGAAGGTTCCGGCCTACCAGGGCGCCGGCGACTACAGCGCGACGCTGACCCTGTCGATTTCCTGATCACGGTCACGGTTGGCCGGCACGGCCGATCGGCACGGGGCGCCCACCGCAATCCCTCACCGCGCGGTGGGCGTCCCGTCGCCTATTTCCCGTACGCGCCAACGCCTTTCGCCCATCGGGCCCGCGTGTGCGACACCGGCCGGCGGCGCACACAAATCGTTGCCGCCGGAACGCGTTCCGCTGTTGACTTCGCAAACGCCCACGGGCTCAATGGGAGGCGCCGTTTTCTGGAACAGGTTTCATCGCAGGGAAAGACCGGGTGACAGCGGCGGGGTCGGGTGTCACCCCGCCGACGTCGAAAATCGGCGCACGGCACCGAATCGACCGTCCCGCGCCGCGCGGGTCACCGACGGCGACGGACCGGTCCCGGTGTGGTGTTCGACTGCTCGCTCCCCCGGCGGGCCAGGCAGGCATCCCGAGGAGGGACAGCACCACATGCTCAGACCAAGAACCAGGGAAAGCACTGGGTCCGGATCCCGCAACAAGCGCGTCGCCGGCGTACTGGGCACCGCCCTCGTGGCCGGCGCCCTGGGCGTGGGCGCGGGGGCGCAGTCCGCGAACGCGGCTCCGGTGACGTACAACGTGCACTGTGTACCGCCGAGCATCGGTGGCGGTCCGTTCGACTTCGACGCCCAGGTCGACCTCACCGTCGCCCCTGTCAAGGCGAAGTACAACGTCGGCGACGAGGTCACCGTCACCTGGACGTGGAAGGACGCGGCGAAGAACCCGTCGTCGGTGACCGTGAACGCCGACGCGGTCAAGCCGCGCGGCAAGGTCCTCGTCTCCGGCGCCCAGGGCGGCGAGATCGCCATGGAGGGTCCGCAGAAGAACGCGCAGACCCCCGGCGGCGAGAAGTTGTGGCTGTCGAACATGACGGGCACGCTCAAGATCACCAAGCCGGGCGAGTTGAAGCTCTCCCCCGGCGGTTACACCAGTACCGCGAACATGTTCGGCAGCTGGGACACGCCGTGCACGCCCAACGGCACGCCGGGCGTGGGCGCGACGCTCGCGGTGGACGGCGCGGTCAAGGCGCCGACCGTGACGTTCGGCTGGAACGTGGTCCGGCCGGGCGCGGGGATCGACGTGACCGGGGAGAACTGGCCCGTCGGTCCGGTCGGTGTCGAGTTGTGCGACCTGAACGGCAACGCCTGTGCAGCGGAAGGGGCGTCGGGCTCCACCCTCACCGTCGACGCCTCCGGAAAGTTGTCGGGCCAGGTCCGGGTCGCCGCCGGCCTGTCGGACGGTGTGCGACAGATGCGGATCGCCTCGGGCGCCACGTCGATCCTGGTACCGGTCTCGGTCGCCAAGGACGCGATGCGGCACTCCGAGCCGGTCAAGTACACCGTGCGCTACACCCCGGCGTGGGGCAACGGCCCGGCGTTCGACTGGACGCCGGAGGTCGCGCTCTCGGTGAGCCCGGCCAAGACGTGGTACGAGATCGGCGACGAGGTCACCGTCGGCTGGAAGTGGATCGGATACCCGCGCAACCCGTCCGGCTGGGTCGTCGCGCTGAAGGACACGGTGACGCCCAGCGGCACCGTGAAGCTCTCCGGCGCGCAGACCGGCGACGTACAGGTCACCGGCGACAAGGGCAACCCGGCCACCCCGGGCGGCGACGTGCTCAAGGTCAACGACATGAAGGGCACCTTCAAGGTCGCCAAGGCGGGTCGGATCGACCTGACACCGGGCGGATACGGCCTCAAGGTGATCACCATCGCGTCGAGCGGCGCGCCCGTCGGCACGCCGGCCGTCTCGCAGTCGATCATGGTGGGCGCGCCGGCCCAGCCGAGCCTGGTGGTCGCGCAGACCCTGCTCAAGCCGGGTGACCCGGTGAATCTGTCCGGGGAGAACTGGCCGACCGGCCAGGGCAATCCGCAGGTGCAGCTGTGCCAGGAGGACGGTTCCGGCTGTATCGGTTCCGCGTTCACCGCGGGCACCGGTTCGGTGGCCAAGGACGGTGCGCTCACCGCCCAGGCGACGCTCGGTACGCAGGTGCCGCCGGGGAATTACCTGGTGAAGGTCACCGTCGGGATCGCCACGGTGTCCCAACCGGTCACGGTGACCTCGGCGGTCGTCCTGCCCCGGGCGATCACCGCGACCCCGGATCGTGGCCCCTCGGGCACGAAGGCGCACGTGACGGGGCGGAACTTCACCCCCGGCGCGGCCGTCGTGCTGGAGACCCTGGACCCGAACCTGGGTCTCACCGGTGACACCACCGAGGTCGCCGCCGGTCCCGACGGGACGTTCGCCGTCGATCTGACGGTGACCAAACCCGGGACGACCCAGATCCGGGCGGCGGAGAAGAACGACCGCGACAAGATGGCGCTCGCCCCGTTCACCGTCGAGGGCGGCGGTCCCGGCGAGGAGCCGGGCACGTTGTCGATGACCCAGGCCGGGACCGGCGTCCTGCTCGCGGACGTGCCTTTCGCGAACCGGGACCAGACCATGACGGGCTCGCTGAACGCGGTCACCGTCACCGATGCCCGCAAGGGCACGCTCGGCTGGCAACTCACCGGCTCCGTCTCGGACTTCAAGGCGGACGGCGGCTACTCGCTGCCCGCGTCGGCGTTGTCCTGGACTCCTCGGTGCGTGGCCGAGCCGAACTCGGCGAGCCAGGTCGTGACCGGCTCGGCGGGTACGGTCAACGGCGGGCTTTTGTGCAGCTCTGCCGCGTCCACGGATCCGGCGCACAAGACCGGTGGCGTGTTCAGCGCGAACGCGGGCCTGTCGCTCGCGGTCCCGGCGTACCAGGCGGCCGGGACGTACACGGGAACCCTGACGCTGACCGTCTCCTGACGGCACGTCGGCCCCACGCGGGGCGCTCTCGCACCTTCGGTGCGGGGGCGCCCCGTTCGCGTATCCGGACCCGGGGCAACTCGCGACCGAGGAAAGTGGAACTTGTTCCACCGCTTCCGGACGACACGTGTCAGTGCAGGTCAGGGCCCTGTCGAAGACCTCCCGCCGGGCCGACGGGGGCTTTCGCACCTCTTGACTTCGACAGGCGAAAGCGCATCAATGTGACCCGCCCCACTTCTGGAACACGTTCCACTTAGCCACGCGCGTATCCGCCCCCATGCCGCCGACGCGACGCCAACGCCCGCCGCCGGCAAGGAACGCAGGACAGGGAGCCGCACCTCATGAAGCAGCGCACCAAGCGCCTGACCGCCGGACTCGGCGTCGGCACACTGGCGATCACCGGATTCCTCGCCGCCGCCCCCGTCGCCTTCGCCGGCACCGCGACGCCGACCGTCACGTGCTCGCTGCCGCTCGGCCAGGGCGACAAGACCGGACCGATGTCGGTGACCGTGGACGGTCCGACCACCGCCGGGCCCGGCGAGACGGTCGACCTGAAGATCACCCTCGGCCCGAGCCCGGCGACCAGCCCCGCCGCGCTCAACGGGATCAAGATGACGCCGTCGATCGACTTCGCCCTGTCCGGCGGCGCGACCGGCTCGGTCACCCTCGCCGGCGCCGAGACCACGATCGACATCCCGGCGAACACGCCGATCCAGAGCCCGCCCTTCTCGGTCCGGCTCCAGATCCCGGCCACCGCGACCGGCACCGTCGACCTGACGCCGACCAAGACCACCACCGCCACGGTGACGCCGTACGGCAACTTCACCACGCCGTGCGCGGTCACCGGCGGCTCCGGCGTGGTGCAGAGCATCGCCGTGCGGAGCACGCCCGAGACGGCCACCCTGAGCGCGTCTCCGGGCACCGTGGAGGCCGGCAAGGAGACCACGCTCGCCGGTACCAACTGGACCAAGGGCGGCACGGCCACGCCGTCCCTGTGCGCCGCGGACGGCACCGCGTGCAACCCGGCGGGCATCTCCGCCAACAGCCTGCGGATCGGCGCCGACGGCGTGCTCTCCGGCGGCGTGACGGTCGCCCCCGGCACCGCGGACGGCGCGTACAGCGTCCAGGTCACCGACGGCAGCCGCACCGCCTCCACGCCGCTGACCGTGAAGAAGGTCGAGGTTCCGGTCCCGCAGCGCAAGGTGACGCTCAGCAAGAGCACGGTGCGGCCGTGGACGTTCGTGAAGGTGTCCGGGGAGAACTTCACCCCGAACACGCTGATCGCGCTCGCGGGTGTGGAGGGCGCGAACCCGACCTTCAACTTCGGCCTGGCCTGGACCGACCGCGACGGCAGGTTCAGCTCGTGGATCCTGGTGACCAGCAAGAAGACCACCGGTATCACCGCGGTCGAGATCGACACGAGCTTCAAATTCGACAAGCTCGGCATGGCGGGCATCACGGTGAAGTAGCCCGCGCCGCACAAACG
>NZ_JBHTVA010000112.1:0-28274 GCF_042793325.1 Embleya sp. NPDC056575 | reverse complement strand
CGCCCCGCCGCTGCCGGTCGGTTTTCGCCGACCAACGCACCCGTCTCGTCGGGAGCCCTCAGCATCGGAGCCCCGCGCGCCGGCGGCGGCCCACCGCCGACTCTGACAAGCCCCGCGCTCGGGTGGCTGTCAGTGGGTTGTGTCGTGGCGGGAAGGCTGGGCGATGCCTGCGCGGGCCAGTATTCGCATTGTTGTGGGGGATAGGCGGCTCAGCCACCAGGCGGCTCGGGCTTCCGGGGTTATTGGTGCCACCGCTTGGCGACGGCGGATTGCTCGGACGATTTGGTCCGCCACCTTTTCCGGGGAGTAGTTGCGGCGGGCGTAGAGTCTGGACGCTCGTTCTCGGTGTGCGGCCTGGTCGGTGGTGTTCATTCCGGAGAAGGTGGTGCTGCGGGTGATTCCGGTGTTGACGATGCCCGGGTGGATCGTGGTCACCCGCACGCCGGAGCCGGCCAGTTCGGCTCGTAGGCAGTCGGACAGCATGGCCACCGCCGCCTTGGTGGTCGCGTAGGCCGCCAGCAGTTTGGAGGGCGTGTACGCCGCCGCCGACGCGATGTTGACGATGTGTCCGCCCTCGCCGCGTTCGGCCAGCAGCGTGCCGAAGGCCCGGCAGCCGTGGATGACGCCCCACAGGTTGACGTCCAACACCCGCTTCCACTCGGCGTCGGTGGTGGCCAGGAACGAGCCGGCGTGGCCGACGCCCGCGTTGTTGACCACGATGTCCGGGACGCCGTGTTCCGCCGCGACCTTGGCCGCGAAGGTGTCCATGGCCGCGCCGTCGGACACGTCGACGCGGTACACGTGCGCCGAACGCCCGTACAGGCGGGCCAGTTCGGCGGTGCGCTCGGCTCCGACCGGGTCGACGTCGCACACCACGATGTCGGCGCCCTGTTCGGCGAACGCGACCGCGGTGGCTCGGCCGATTCCGCCGCCCGCGCCGGTGATCAGGGCGAGCCGTCCCGCGAACGGGTCCTTCCTCGGCGGCCGTTCACCGTGCCGGGCCGTGTCGAGGTCGGGCGTCGTGGTGCCGTGGTCGATGTGTGCGGCGAATTCGCGGGTCATCCGGGCCACGGTCGGGCCTTTCTCCAGAAGTGCGGACCAGTGGCCGGCCGCGAGCGTGCGCCGCCACAACCGGGGCACCCAGCGGTCCAGGTCCTCGGACAACGCCGCACCGACATACGGATCGTCGGCGAGGGTGATCAGCTGCACCGGTACGGTCGTCTCGCGCCGCCCCGGAAGCAACATCCGGGGCAGCATGTTGGCCCGGTACAGCTCGATGCCGCGTACCGCGTCGTCGGCGAGCGTGGCCCGCGGGTGATCCGCGCGCGGCCGCACCCCCTCGGTCCGGGCCAACAGCCGGCCCCAACGTGCCGCCGCCCCCGACCGCCAGACCGCGGGGGCGAGCATCGGCAGGTGGAACGCCGCGATGTACCACGAACGCGCCGACTGGGCCGCGAGTTGGCGCAGATGTCGTGGCGTGGGCCGGGCCAGTCGGCGTCCGGCCCAGTGTCCGACGTGGTCCAGACACGGCCCGGAGATCGAGGTGTACGAGGCGATCCGGCGCGGCCCGGCCCGGTCGGTGACCGCCTCCCACGCCTGGATCGAACCCCAGTCGTGGGCGAGCACGTGCGCCGGCCGATCCGGGCTCACCGCGTCCAGCACGGCGAACAGGTCGGCGGCCAACTGCTCCAGCCGATAGCCGTATCGACTCCCGGGCGCCCCCGACGCCCCCGCGCCGCGCACGTCGTAGCGCACCACCCGGTGGTCGTGTGCGAGATCGGCGACGACGTCGTTCCACACGTGGTGGGTATCCGGGTACCCGTGCACCAGCAGCACCAACGGGCCGTCAGCCGGTCCCTGTTCGTACACCGCGAGCCGGACACCACCGGAGACGACGGTCCGAGTGCGCACCACGCCGCCCTCCCCGGCCGCCTCCTCGACACCTCTGTTCACGACTCCCTCGGAAGCCCCCGCCGTCATCGCGACCCCCCTTCGCGCAACCTCCGCACGTGCGGCACGTCGTCGTCGAGCCAGTACGCGTCGTCGTCGGTGACCACCAGCAACTCCTCGAATTTGGCGCCCACCGCGCGCAGCGCGATGTGCGGTTCCACCGCCCACAGGCCCGGGGTCGGCGCATGTCGCGACGCCCGACCGTCCGCCCACAACGGCGAACGCCCGTGCAGCCGCTCGGCGATCAGCTCCCGACCGAGGGTGCGAATCGTGCGCACACCGAAGCCGAGCACGTTCACCCCGATCGGTCTGCGCAGGGTGACCCGGGTGACCTGATGGGCGATCACCCGCCCCGGATAGACCTGATGCCTGTTGTCGTAGCCGTGCGCGACCGTCAGTGCGTCGACCGCCCGGTACACGTCGTCCAGCGGCCTGCGCCGGCGCACCTCGGTCACGATCAGCTCGCGGTAGGCGCCGAGATCGGCCACGACCCGGTCCCACACCGGGTTTTCGCCGAACTTGCCCGCGTAGCCGATATCGCCGGTGTACCCGTCCACGATCGGCGCGCAGTCCAATACGTACGGCATGCCCTCGGTCAGGACCCGGCCGCTCGGGAAGAACTGCAGCGGGGTACGGAAGTCGCGGAACGCGGTGCGGTCGCCGAACCACACGAACGGGATGTGGAAGCAGTCCCGGACACCCTCCGCCGCCAACTCCCGCCCCAGTCGCGCGGCGGCCTGCCGCTCGGTGACGCCCGGTTCGATCCAGGCCGCGACCCGCTCGGCGCACCGATACGCCAACCGCTGCACGTCGCGGAATCGATCCAGGTCGTCCTCGTCGTACCGGAACGCCGGCATGCCCCCGGGCGCGCGCGCCGCCGGGACCCTTGGCCGTGTGCTCATCAACGCCGCCTTCCGAGGGAGATCGTGCGGATCACAGGTCGAGGACCAACCGCTCGCCCCCGGCGGCGCGGGAGACGCAGATCAGCATCGCGCCGGCCGCGCGTTCGTCGTCGGTCAGGCGCAGGTCGCGGTGCTCCACCGTGCCCGCCACCACGTTGACCCGACACACGCCGCAAAAGCCCTGCCGGCAGGAGTAGGCGGTGTCCGGATCGGCCTCGCGCAGCACGTCGAGCGCGGGCCGGTCGGCCGGTATCGGCAGCTCGATGCCGCTGCGCCGCAGGTGGAGCGTGAACGGGTGGCCGTCGACCACGGGCGCCGGCGCGAAACGCTCGAAGTGCAGGCCGCCGGCCGGACTTGCCTCGACGGCCTCGCGTACGGCGGCCAGCATCGGCGCCGGCCCGCAGCAGTACACCGCAGCCCCGACGGGAGCGCGGCCGAGCAGTTCGGCGCAGTCCGGCGGGCCCTCCTCGTCGTCCGCGCGCACCTCGAACCTCCCTTCGGCGCCGCCCAGTTCCGCCAACTCGGCGCCGAACGGCAGCGAGTCGCGGGTCCGGCCGAGGTGGATCAGCCGCCAGTCCGATCCGACCCGCGCGGCATGACGCACCATCGGCAGGATCGGGGTGATGCCGATGCCGCCGGCAAGGAACAACACGGCGGGTTCGGCGGCGAACGGAAACGCGTTGCGCGGCCCGGCGGTTCGCAGCGTGGCGCCCACCGGCAACGCGTCGTGCACCTCGATCGATCCGCCGCCGCCCGCGGCCAGTCGGCGCACCGCGATCCGATAGGTGTAGCGGTCCTCGGGGTCGCCGCACAGCGAGTAGTGCCGGCGACGTCCGGACGGCAGCAACAGGAGCAGGTGGGCACCCGGCTGCCAGCGGGGCAGTCGGCCGCCGGCCGGTGTGGTCAGCCGCAGGGAGACCACGTCCTCGGCCTCGACGACCCGTTCGCGCACCACCAGTTCGAGCGCGTCGGAGCGGACATTCGGCGTACCCACCCGGGCCGGCCGCCGGCCGCGCCGCGCGATCGCCTCGGTGTGGACGCGGCCGAGCACGGTCAGCGCCCGCATCATCCGGTCGCCGCGCTCACGCCCGTACAGGTCCGGCGGCGGGGCAATGGGCCCAGACGGCGCGGAGGTTGGCGGCGGTGTAGTGGGCCCAGACGGCGCGGAGGTTGGCGGCGGTGTAGTGGGCCCAGACGGCGCGGAGGTTGGCGGTATGGACGGGCTCATCGGCATCCTCTGCATCCTCGGTGTCCGGATCGAAGGGGTTATCGCAGCGAACTACCGCGCAGCCGCCCGCGCCGCCGGAGATCGGGCCAGATACGCCACCGCCTGCCCGGTCGAGCCCTCCTGGGTCGGGTGGTAGTGCGGCTTGACGTACCGTGCGGCGGAGCGGGCCGCGCCGGTCAGCCCCGGCAACAACCCGCGCCGCGACGCCTGTACGTACGCGCGCCACGTGGGCCGGGCCCGGCCCGCCAGGTCGGGGTCGGCCCGCATCAGGAAGCGCACGCCGCGCACCCACATCCAGGTGAGCACCGGCCCGGTGACCGCCATCGTGCGCATCCGGCGCAGATAGCCCGGATCCAGGTGGATCAGCAAGTCGTACGCCACGCTGCGGTGTTCCACCTCCTCGGCGCCGTGCCAGCGGAGCAGGTCCAGCATCACCGGGTCGACCTCGGCCCGGTCCAGGCCGGGCGCGTTGAGCACCCAGTCGCCGAGGAACGCGGTGAAGTGCTCGATCGCGGCGATGATCGCGACCCGCTCGATCAGGTGCTCGCGGGCGGCCGGGCCGGTGAGGTCGTCCCGACCGGCGAGCACGCGGTGGAAGAGCCATTCGACCTGGCGTACGAACGGCGCCGGATCCAGGCCCTTGGCGAGCAGCAGGTCGAGCACACCCTGGTGGGCCTCGGCGTGTACGGACTCCTGGCCGATGAAGCCGATCACGTCCTCGCGCAGCCGCTCGTCGGTGACCAGCGGCAACGCCTCCCGGAAGGTGCGCACGAACCAGCGCTCGCCCTCGGGCAGCAGCAGGTGCAGCACGTTCATCGTGTGTGTGGCCATCGGCTCCCGCGGGACCCAGTGCATCGGCAGGCGCGACCAGTCGAAGCGCACGTCGCGCGGGTTGAGCGCGAGGTCGTGGTGCTCGTCGGCGCGAACGGACGGACCCCTGGCCGGGGTTCGGGTCGAGCGGCGGACGCGGCGCTCGCGGCGGGGGAGCGGTGGGCCGGGGGGAGCCGAGGACATGACGGTGCTCCTTCGTGGGGAACTCTTGCTGCCTCTCTGGTCACCTGTCTTGTTACCTCACAGTAGGGAGTGTTGAATAAAAGTCAATACTTTGAGCGCCCGCCGGTTTCGATACTCTGCGCGTACCCGCAGCCGTCGCCGCGACCGAAACCAGGCCCCGATTTGAACAAGAGTCAACGATCCCGCACGGAGGGTCGCCGAACCCCGCCCGACTCCGAGCGCTCGCAGGCCCGGCGCGCCGAACTCGTGGCCATCGGGCGCCAGTTGTTCGCGAACACCTCCTATGACGCGCTGTCCGTGGACGAGATCGCGACCCGCGCCAACGTCGCCAAGGGTCTGCTCTACTACTACTTCCGGAACAAGCGCGGCTACTACGTCGCGGTGATCGAGGACTCCGTCGCCGACCTGGTCGCCCGCGCCCGCAGTGACGCCGACCAACCCGCGGCCGACCGGCTGCGCAAGGTGCTGGACGGCTATCTGCGCTTCGCCCAGGGCAACGAGGCCGCCTACCGCACCGTGGTCAGCGGCGGCGTCGGCTTCGACGCCGACGTGCTCACCATCCGCGAACGGGTCCGCGAGGAGATGCTCACTTCGCTCGCCGACGGCGCCTACGGCCGCGTCGACCTGTCGCCGATCGCCCGCGCCGCGCTGGTGGGTTGGCTGTACTGCGTCGAGGGGGTCACGCTGGACTGGCTGGCCCGACGGGAGTTGGCCCGCGAGGAGGTCCACAACCTGCTGGTGATGCTGCTGATGGACACGTTCGTCACCATCGCCGACCTCGATCCGGCGTGGCAACCACCCGAGGCCGCCCTCGCCCTGCGGCGCGCACGGACGCAGCCGGAGTGAAAACGCACCGGGAGTAGCAAGGATCGACGACCCGCAGCGCCCGACCTGCACCCCCCTGCACCCGACCCGCACCCCCCTGCACCCGACCCGCACCCGATCCGCGCCGGGCCGGCCCCCACCCGGGTCATCCCCGGGGCGTACCCGTTCACCCTCCGGGCGCACGTCCACGCCCCAAAGGTTCGTCCGCACGGCGATCGTCACGGCCGCACCGATTCCCTACCGTCGAGGGCATACCGGGCACCCGCCCGGCGGCCCTCCCCGGGGAGGCGTCGAGGCACCGGAGCCGCGGAGATCCAGCGATGATCACAGCCGAAGCACTGACCAAACGCTACGGTCCCAAGACCGCCGTGGAGGGGTTGAGCTTCACCGTCCGTCCCGGCGTGGTCACCGGCTTCCTGGGTCCCAACGGCGCCGGCAAGTCCACCACCATGCGGATGATCCTGGGTCTGGACCGCCCCACCTCCGGCTCGGTCACCGTCAACGGCCGCCGCTACGCCGACCATCCGGCCCCGCTGCACGAGGTCGGCGCGCTCCTGGAGGCGAAGGCGGTACACACCGGCCGCTCGGCGTACCACCACCTGTTGTCCATGGCCGCCACCACCGGCATCCCCACCCGCCGGGTGCACCAGGTGATCCGGATGGTCGGCCTGGACGAGGTGGCCCGCAAGCGGGTCGGCGGCTTCTCGCTCGGCATGGGCCAGCGGCTCGGCATCGCCACCGCACTGCTCGGCGACCCGGCGACCCTGGTCCTGGACGAACCGGTCAACGGCCTCGACCCCGAGGGCGTGTTGTGGATCCGTACCCTGCTCAAGTCGCTCGCCGCCGAGGGACGTACGGTCTTCCTGTCCTCACACCTGATGAGCGAGATGGCGCTCACCGCGGAGCACCTGATCGTGGTCGGGCGGGGGCGGCTGATCGCCGACACGTCGGTCGCGGACTTCATCGCGGGTGCCGCGCCCGACCAGGTCCGGGTGCGCACCCCCGACGCCGATCGGCTGCGGGCGCTGCTGTTCGGGCCCGAGGTGCGGATCGCCACCGAGGAGCGCGACGTGTTGGAGGTCAGCGGGGTCTCCAGCGACGACATCGGTCGCATCGCGGCGGCGCACGGCATCACCCTGTTCGAACTGGTCCCGCATCGGGTGTCCCTGGAGGAGGCGTTCATGGAGTCGACACGCGACGCGGTCGAGTATCGGGTCGGCGACCCGTCGGGCGGGACACGGGGCAGGGCCGCCTGATGTCGACCACGATCACCCCCGGCGCCCCCGCACCCGCTCCCACCCCCGACTTCGTCTCCCGCGCCGCCGGGCGCGGCAGGGTCACCTTCGCCCGTGTGCTCCACGCCGAATGGATCAAACTGCGCAGCCTGCGCTCGACGTTCTGGGTCCTTGTCGCCGCGGTCTTCGTGGTGATCGCGCTCGGCCTGCTGGTCACCTCCGGCACGGTCGACCGCTGGCCGGACACCGGTGCCGCGGAGCGGGCGCGGTTCTCCGCGCCCAACGCGAGCCTGACCGGCCTCTACCTCGCCCAGTTGGCGATCGGTGTACTGGGTGTGCTGGTGATCACCGGGGAGTACGCCACCGGCTCGATCCGGGCCACGATGTCCGCGGTGCCGCACCGCCTGCCCGTGTTGTGGGCCAAGGCCGTCGTCTTCGGCGCGGTCACCTTCGTACTAATGCTGGTCACCTCCCTGATCGCGTTCCTGGCCGGACAGGCGGTGCTGAGCCGGGAGCACATCGACGTCGCACTCGGCGACCCGGGTGTGCCGCGCGTGGTGATCGGAGTGGCCCTCTACCTCGCGATCACCGGCATCCTGGCGATCGGCGTCGGCGCCATCGTGCGCAACGCCGCCGGCGGCATCGCGATCGTGTTCGGCCTGTTGCTCGTGCTGCCCCAGGTGGTGCAGGCCCTGCCGACCGCGTGGCAGGACCACATCACCAAATACCTGCCCAGCGAGGCCGGTCAGGCGTTCACCCGCTGGCATCCGTCGGCCGACGCGCTGTCCCCGAACACGGGCATCACGGTCTTCGCGCTCTACGCCGCGGCGACCCTCGCGGCAGCGGCGGTGTTGTTGCGCAGGCGCGACGCATGAGCACGCTACGGCGCATCGAAACGGCACTGCGCCGGGACGGCGGCGGGCATGGGCTCGCCGCCGTCCCGGCGCGCGTGATGACCTTCACCCGCGGGCATCCGATCTGGGCCGACACCACCGTGGCGGTGGGCCTGGTGCTCATCTTCGAGTCCGGCAACCTGATGCGGCTGTCCGCCTGGTCGGTGGTCGGGCTGACCCTGATCCTGCCGCTCGCGCTGCGCCGCCGGGCCCCGGTGGCGGTGTTCGCGGTGATCACGACCGTGGCCCTGATCCAGTGGATCATCGACGCGCGCACCGGCGCCGACGCGAGCCTGCTGATCGCGCTGTACACAGTGGCCGCCACCCAGGACCGGCGCCGCACGGTGTACGCGCTGGCCGTGGTCGAGGTCGGCATCGTGCTGGCCGTCGGACGCTGGACCCTGGACGGCTACCGCTTCGGCGCGTTCGTCGGACTGAGCGCGATGGCCGTCACGGCGGTGGTGCTCGGCGCGAACCTGCGCACCCGACGGCGCTACCTGGCCGCCCTGGAGGACCGCGCCCACCGCCTGGAGCGCGACCAGGAACAGCAGGCCCAACTCGCCGTCGCGGCCGAACGCGCGCGGATCGCCCGGGAGATGCACGACATCGTCACGCACAACCTGTCGGTGATGGTCGCCCTCGCCGACGCCGCCGCGATGACGGTGCGCAGTACGCCCGACCGATCCGCGACGGCGATGGAGCAGGTCTCCGGCACCGGCCGGCAGGCGCTCACCGAGATGCGCCGCTTCCTGGGCGTGCTGCGCGAGGACGAACCGGACGCGGCCCGGCACCCCCAGCCCGACCTGGCCCGGCTCGGCGCGCTGGCCGAACAGGTCCGCGCGGCGGGCCTGCCGACCACGCTGACCATCCAGGGCGACACTCGCGAGGTGCCGCAGGGCGCCCAACTCGCGGTGTATCGGCTCGCCCAGGAGGCCCTGACCAACACCCTCAAGCACGCCGAACCCGGCGCGAACGCCCGGATCCGGGTGTGGAGTTCCGCCGATCGCCTGGAGTTGAGCGTGGTCGACGACGGCCGCCCCCGCGTGTTCGCCGCCGCCGGCGGCACCACCGGCACCGCCACGGCCGCCACCGGCACCGGCAGCGGCATCGCCGGCATGCGCGAGCGCGCCGCCGTCTACGGTGGCGAAGTGGCGGCCGGACCGCTGCCCGGCGGCGGCTGGCGTGTGTCGGCCGTACTGCACCTGACCGACCCGGGAGGATCCTGACGTGGCCGTCGACGTACTGGTGGTGGACGACCAGCCGCTGCTGCGGATGGCGTTCACGATGGTTCTGGGCGCCCAGGACGACATGAGCGTGGCCGGCGAGGCCGACTGCGGCGAGGAGGCCGTACGACTGGCCGAACTCACCCGCCCCGACGTGGTGTTGATGGACGTGCGGATGCCCGGCATGGACGGCATCGAGGCCACCCGGCTGATCACCGAGCGCTGCCCCGACACCAGGGTGCTCATCCTGACCACGTTCGACCTGGACGAGTACGCGTTCGCCGGACTGCGCGCCGGCGCCTCCGGCTTCCTGCTCAAGAACGCGCTGCCCGCCGAACTGCTCGCCGCGATCCGCTCGGTGGCGGCCGGCGACGCGGTGGTCGCGCCCCGGATCACCCGGCGCCTCCTGGAGACCTTCGCCCACCGCCTGCCCGAACACGACGCCGCCCCCGGCGCCGAGGACCCGCGCCTGGGCGGCCTGACCGAACGCGAACGCGGCGTCCTGGTCGAAATGGCCCGGGGCCTGTCCAACGCGGAGATCGCCGCCCGCCTCCAGCTGTCCGACGCCACCATCAAGACCCACGTCAGCCGGGTCCTGGCCAAACTCGGCGTCCGCGACCGGGTCCAGGCGGTAGTGGTCGCCTACGAAAGCCGTCTTGTGCAACCCCTGTGAACGCCGTCTCGTGCAACCGCGATGAACCGCGCCGCCTTCGCCGAAGGACCCCGCGCCCGATACCGCGCACCACCCTGCCGCGCGCGGCCCGACCGCCGGGTGTGCCGAGTGCGTCGACGGGGGGTGGACGGGTGGGTAGCATCATGAGACTGACTCGTCGTATTCGGGCGCGCCGTCGACGGCGACGGTGCCGAGCCACGGAGAACGCACATGCTCAAGGCATTCGCGGACCTTTCCACGCCCCTCGTGGCCGACGCCTGCGTCCGGGTCGACGCACCGCTGCGGATCGCGCCGCCCGGGATTCGGGCGGTGGTTCCCGGGCAGCGGATCGCCGGGCGGGTGTTGCCGGTTCGGCACTACGGGAGCGTGGACGTGTTCCTGGAGGCGTTCGGCGCGGCCGCGCCGGGTGACGTGCTGGTGATCGACAACGGTGGCCGCCTCGACGAGGCATGTGTGGGCGATCTGGCGGTGTTGGAGGCCGAGGCGGCGGGGGTGGCGGCGCTGGTGGTGTGGGGGCTGCACCGCGATACGCCGGAACTGGTCGAGATCGGGCTGCCGGTGTTCAGCTACGGCGCCTACCCGCCGGGACCGACCCGGCTGGACGAGCGCGAGCCCGAGGCGCTGACCTCGGCCCGGATCGGGCCGCATACGGTGGACGTCGACGACGTGGTGTTCGGCGACGAGGACGGCGTTTTGTTCGTCGCCGCCGACCGGGTCGAGGAGGTCCTGGCCACCGCCCACCGCATCCACGACACCGAACGCGAACAGGCCCGCCGCATCCGCTCCGGCGACACCCTGCGCGAGCAGACCACCTTCGCCGACTACCTGTCCCGGCGCGCCGCCGACCCGTCGTACACCTTCCGGCGACACCTGCGCCGCACGGGCGGCGCGATCGAGGAGTAGCCGAGGGGCGGCGGTCGGCGCGCGCCGGCGTTCGGCGTAGCGGGGCCGGTACACGGTCGGCCCGCGGTCAGCAGGCCGGCGGGCGGCACAGCGCCAGCACCAGCGCGTCGTCGGTCAGGCGCAGCGTGCCGACGTGTCGCCGCAGGTCGTCGCCCAGCCGCTCGACCGCGGTCACCGGATCCGCCGCGATCGGCCGCTCTCCGCCGAGCAGCGCCTCGATCCGCTCGACCAGCGGATAGTGCCGGCCCCCCGCGTCCCGGGCGTCGGCGAAGCCGTCGGTCATCAGCAGCAGCAGGTCGCCCACGCCGAACGGCACCTCCCACTCGGGCGGCGTGCCCGGGTCCAACTCGCCCAGACCCAGCGGCAGGCCGGGATCGGGCGGTTCCAGCACATGCACGGTGCCATCCGCCCGGATCGCCACCGGTTGCTCGTGGCCGCGGTGTACGAACGCCACCTGCTCGGCCCGCACCTCGACGAGCAGCGCGGTCACGAAACGATCGGCCGGCGCGTTGCGGATCACACTGGCGTCCACCCGGCGCGCCACCGCGCTCAGCTCCGGCTCGTCGTACGCCGCCTCGCGAAACGCGCCGATCGTGATCGCGGCGGTCCGCACCGCCCCCAGCCCCTTCCCGAGCACGTCGCCGATGATCAGCCGCACCCCGAAGGGGGTGTCGAGTGCGATGTACAGATCCCCGCCCAGCTCCGCCTCCTCGGCCACCGCGAAGTAGCGCACCGCCAACCGCAGGCCGCCGAGGCTGTCGGTCGGTGGCATCAGGATCGCGCGCTGCGCCGCGAGGGCCACCTCGGAGACCGCGACCAGGGCCCGCTCGTGCCGTATCCGGGCGGCGGACAGGTACATCGCCAGCGCGGTGGCCATCACGTACATCCACGTGCTGATGTTGAACAGTTCGTGGTACTCGGGCCCGAGATAGCCGTCCATCGACGCCAGCCAGTAGCGCAGCGGCAGCGAGACGCCGCCGATGACGAGAATCGCCAGGGGCGGCGCGGTGGCGGCGGCGAGGGTCGGCGCGAGCAGCAGGAACGGATAGAACACCATCGAAGAACCCGTCGCCAGGTCCACGACGGTGACCACGACGAGGATGCCGACGGGCAGCGCGATCTGACGAAACAGCGACTGTGTCGCGGTTCCGGCCACGGGCTGCTGCGGCTCCCTGCTGCTCATCGGTGCGTCCATGGTCGCCCAGAATGTAGTGGTATGCCGCATGCACAGCGTCCGCTGAACAGGTGACGGCACCCGAACAGGCGGCCCGACGAGGTGGGGGCGGGGGCGCGGTGGGGGGGGCGGCGGGATCCGGCCGAACGCCGTCGGCGCCCCGAAGCCGTCGGGCTCGGGACGCCGATCGCGGCGCCGCGGGGCGGGGTGATCCCCGCCGTCGGCGCCACCCGGTCTACGCGGTCTGGTCCACGCTCTTGATGATGGCGAACGGTGCGCCGAACGGGTCGGTCAGCCACGCCAGTCGGCCCACGTCCGGGACGTCGGCGGCGGGCATCGTCACGGTGCCGCCGTTGCGCTCCGCCTTGGCGATCACGTCGTCGGGGTCGGCGACCTCGAAGTAAACGATCCAGTGCGCGTCCTGGCCGTGCGGGTCGGGCACGATGCCGCCGAAGGAGGTCGCCTGCTGGTCGCCCTCGGCCGTGGACAGCACGTTGTACGTCATGCCGGGCATCTCGAACTGCTGTGTGCGCCAGCCGAACAGCTTCCCGTAGAAGGCGAGCGCGGCGGTGAGTTCCACGCCGTGCAGTTCGACCCAGGCCGCCGAGGTCGGTTTGCCGACCAGCTCCGCGCCCTGGAAGGTACCGGGCTGCCAGATCGCGAAATCGGCGCCCGCCGGGTCGGTGAGCGGCGACATCCGACCCATCTCCATCACGTCGAACGGTTCCACCCGCACCCGGCCGCCGCCGTCGGTCACGGCGCGGGCGGTCGCGTCGGCGTCGGGGCTCTTGAAGTAGACGGTCCACGCGGGCGAGGCGCCCTCCTCGGTCAGCGGCCCGAGTCCGGCGACCGACCTGCCGTCCTGCTGGAAGAGGCCGTAGCCGCCGGCGTCCTCGCCGGCCGACTGGAAGTCCCAGCCGAAGATCGTGGTGTAGAAACGCGCCGCCGCGTCGGTGTCGGGGCTGCCCAGGTCGAGCCAGTTCGGCGCGCCGGTCGCGTAGTCGGTGCTGAGCATGTCGCTCCTTCGCCGGACCTCGCTTCGGTCCGAATTGCCGCAGATGTCATGAATTGCACGGACGCGACAAGTCTGACTCCGGACACCGGCTTCCGCGCCTGCGCACGCGCGGGCGCGGGGCCGCGGGCGCGCCGCGGCGGTGCCGAATGGGTGAGGTCGGGCTGGGCGTCGAACCAAACCACCGCTGGGCGCTGGTCGTGTCGGGCCGCGGCGGGGTGGGCGCGTGGCCCGGGGTCCAGGGCTCAGGGGATGACCGTGACCGGCCAGCGGGCAGAGCGGACCAGGCGGATCGCGAGCGAGCCGACGAGGCGGTGGCCGAATCGTTCCGAGGCGCCGACGACCACCGCGTCCGCGCGGACCCGGTCGGCGAGTTCGGCGATCTCGTGCGCCACGTCGCCGTACGCCTCGACGAAGCGGTGGCGCACTCGCAACTCGGCGGCCCGCTTCGTGATGTAGTCGGCGACCTCGTGGACGGCCGACTCGTGCGCCTGCTCCATCACCCCGGCCCCCTCGGGTGTGGTGGCGGCGATGCCCATGGGGGCGCGGACGTAGACGGAGACCAACTCCGCGTCGCCGCGCCGGGCCTGCCCGAGGGCGTAGTCGGCGGCGCGGAGGGAGGTGCGACTGCCGTCCACGCCGACGAGCACGGCGCGCGGTCCGTCCGTACCGAGTTCGAAGACGGGCGGCGACGCGGGGTCGGTCACGGGGGCTCCTGGAACTCGGGGACGTGCGCGCCCACGAGGGGCGGGCGACGGATCCGAGGCTACCCCTGGGTGGGGGACTGACGGCGTTCGACCTCGCAGTCCGGGCCCGGCGACATGATCGATTCGTGGCCGTCCGCGGCGCGGACCCGGAAGGGCGGGCCGTCGTTCGGGCCCAGCGCCTCGACGACCTCGACGACGTGGTCCTGTTGGCCGACGACTCGACCGTGGATGATGAGGCGATCGCCCTTGGTGGCATGCATGTCGACTGGCTCCTCTGGGGGTGGGGTGGGGAGTCGATCCAGCCATCAGATCGTAACAGGATGATCACGGTGGGTGAAGGTCGGGAATGAGCCGTCGTCGATGGCGGCTGGAGTCCCGAGTCGATCTCTCCTACAGTTCGTAGGACTTACTTGCTTCGCCCGGTGAGGGGACGTGTCGGATGGCGCAGCGTGCAGGCGGTGGGTCGGCCACCCCGGCGGATCCGGCGGAGCCGCCCGCGCTTCGGGGCGGTGCGGTGTTCGAGGCGGTGGCGGCCGAGGTGCCTCGGGCCCGTCGGGTGCTGGCCTCGGCGCTGCGTCGGCGGCACGTGCACGAGGACGACGTACATACCGCGCAGCTGATCGTGTGCGAGTTGCTGAGCAACGCGATCCGGCACGGGAGTGGGCCGACGATGGACCTCGACGTGCGGATCGAGCCGACGCGCATCCACCTGGCGGTCCGCAGTCGGCACGCCCGACCACGACGGCTGCCTCGGCCGAACGGTGCGGCGGAGGACAGCGAATGCGGCCGGGGGCTGCGCCTGGTCGAGGCGTTGGCGGTGGAGTGGGGGAGCCGGCCGGTGGCGGGCGAGCTGCTGGTATGGGCGACGCTCGCGCGCACCGCGGCGGGAGCGGGCGGGTGACGGGCGCTCGGGCGGGGCCGGGCAGCCGACGGGCGAGCAGGCGGCACACCTCGGCGCCGGCCCGCCACCAGTGGTGGGTGCGGGAGATGTGGCCCTGTTCGTGTGCGAGACCGGCCGCCGGCTCGTCGTCGAGTGCCGTCGACGCGCCGGCGCCGACCACGATCGAGCGCCGCCGACGGCCGCCGGCAGCGGGTGCGGTGGGGTGCGGGCGCCGCGCAGGCAGGCCCGGAGGTGGTGGGCGACCGCGGCCGGGGTCGGGAACGCCAGGCCGCCGAGGGCGAGTTCGGTGTCGCCGACGCCGGTGACCACCTGGTGCGGCAACTCCCGTATCCGGTGCGCGAAGCGCGGGGTGTCCCGCAGGCGGATCACCGCGGTGAGGACGAGGCCGATCGCCACGACCGCCCGGACCGCGGCCGCGCCCCACGGGACGGACGCGGTCCAGCGGCGCGAGGTGGGGAAGTACGATCGCCGCGCCCGGGAGCGCGGCCGAACTCATCGGCCGTCGGGCCCGCGTTCGATCTCGATCCGGCGGGCCAGCGCACGCAGATCGGCCAACTCCGACGCGTCCAAACGGCCGACGAGTTGGGCCAGTGCCACCCGGCGGGCCGGCTCGGAGGCCGCGGCGAGCGCCGAGGACACCGACGACGTCACATAATTGGCCTCGGTCACCGTCGGCCGGTACACGAACGCCTGACCCTCCCGCGCCCTGGCCAACAGCCCCCGCTCGGCGAGGCGGTTGCACACGGTCTGAACGGTCGTATAGGCCCCGCGCGAGGACTCGGGCAGTTCGGACCTGATCCGCTCGACGGTGCCGGCCTCGATCCGCCACAACACGGCCATGATCTCGGCCTGCAACTCGCCCTGCACTCGCGGTGATTCGCCCATGCCCGCGTCCCTCCGTCCCCGGCTTCGCTCTCCCGGCCCCCGTACCCCGCACCCGTCCGCGCCACGCCGGGTGGCGCCGCGCCGGCACTAGACCGTACCCGCTGGTGCGGGATTCCCGGTCATCCCGCGCTCCTTCGCGCCGCGGGCGTCGGGGCACGATCGCCGGCAGGGTCCGAGGGGTCAACGGGTCGCCGGGACGCTCACGTGCGGGGTGGTCGAGGTGGGCGCGGGGGCGGTTGCCGCGGCCGGGCGTTCGCGCAGCAGCAGGCCGGCGGTGAGCGCCACCAGGGAGGCGGTCAGGCCGTGGACGCCGAAGGCCGTGGCGGTGGAGCCGTCGTTGCTCAGCACGACCGTCATGTCGCCGGCCGGGATGAAGGTCATGGCGAGCATCGTCCAGCCGAGCGCCCGCCGGTGTCCGGTCAGCAGGAGGGCGAGCATGACCAGCCCGGTGCCGATGTCGCGGACGCCCTTGACGGCGAGGAACCCGGTGCCTTCGTGTTCGGGCCAACTGGGCAGGCCGAAGCCGGACGCGGTCGACTGCGGGGCGAGCAGGTAGGACAGGCCCACGTAGATGATGAACGCGCCACCGAGCGCGGCCAGGATGGTGGTGAGGGTCCTGAGCTTCATGGTGTTCTCCCGAGTGTCGGGCCGGTGGGACCGGCCGTCGTCGCCTTGTGGGGAAAACACTCGCCGGGTGGTCCTGGAAGGCACATGGAAGCGACTTGGAGGCGGCTCGGAGGATGCGCGGGGAGCCGCCGGGGCCGGTCGGTGGGGGCGGGTGCGATTAAGGTGATCATGAAGGGTTCGCGGGGTGGTTCGGCGAGGGGAGCGGGGACGTGGCGATACGGGACCAACTGCGGGGCATCGGCGGCGCGGTGGGCTCCGCGGCGGCGTCCGGGCGGGCCGCGGTGGGAAGTCGGATCGGGGCCGGTCGGGCCCGGGTCGCGTCGGGCGAGTGGGTGCGCACGACGCTGGACGCACTGCCTGCGCCGAACGCGCCCACCTTCCTGGCCTGGGAGTTCTCCCTCGGTGCGCTGGTCTGTCGGCACCCGAAGGTACCCGCGATCACCGCCCGGCCGTTGCGGTTGCTCGACGGCCTCGGCGCGGTGCGGTTCGGCCCCGAGACGGTCGGCTTCGACGGGGAGGACATCCCGTGGGAGAAGGTCGTCCGGCTGACCACGCACGACGCGTTCGAGTCGATGACCACGGCGGCGCTGGACAACGAGGTGGACCGGATCCGCGAGGTGGTGCCGCCGTTGCCGGGGCGCAAGTGGGCGGTCACCAAGGTCGTGGAGGGGCTGCTCACCGTCGTCCTGGCCTCGCTGGAACAGGCCGACGACCGGCGCATCGACCGGGTGCCGGTGGCCTGCGAGATCACCTACCGCGGCCTGCTCGGCCGCGAACGCACGCTGCGGGCGAGCCTGTTCGCGACCGCGCTGCTGGCTCGGCAGACCGCCGTCGCGGAGAGCCTGGTGGCCACCGCGCGGGCGCACGGCGTCGAGGTGGTCGAGGCCGCCTCGGCGGGCGGCTCGGACGACGCGGCGGCGGCCGAGCGTACCCGCCTGCTGCGTGCCCGGACCGACACGATCGCCACGAAGCTCCGCGCCCAGCGCGAACAGGCCGAGGCGGTCGCGGCCGACGGCGAGGAGGAGCCGGACGGGGTCGAGGCGGCGCGGGGGATCGGCGACGGGTCGGCCGCCGGTACGGGATCGGGGCCGGGTGACCGTCCGGCGACGGGTACGGCCTCGGCGCCTGCGGCGGTCACGTCCGCCGGTGCGGGTCCCCGGCGCGGTGCGGCGCCGCCGAACGGGCCCTCGCACCCCGCCCATCCGAGCGACGCCACCGACCCGACCGATCCGTTCGCCTGCTGAACGTCGGGGACGCCGCGTCGAACCCTCGGGCGTTTCGCACGATTCCCCCGGCCCGAGGGTCCGCGTGTGTTCCTCGGGCCGGAGTGGCGTCGTGGGTCAGACGACCTCGTTGAGTTTCCCGGTGGCCACGTCGAAGACGAAGCCGCGCACACGGTCCTTGCGCACGATGAACGGGTCGGCCTTGATCCGGCCGATCGACTGGCGCACGTCGGCTTCCACATCCGTGAACGCCTCGCTCGCCCAGGCGGGCTTGAGGCCGGTGTCGGCCGCGATGTCGGCCTTGAACCCGTCGTCGTCGAAGGTCAGCATGCCGCAGTCGGTGTGATGGATGAGAATGATCTCCTCGGTGCCGAGCAGCCGTTGACTGATCGTCAGCGACCGCAGTTCGTCGGCGGTGATCACCCCGCCGGCGTTGCGGATCACGTGTGCGTCGCCCTCGGCCAGCCCGAGGATCGCGTACACGTTCAACCGCGCGTCCATGCACGCGACCACGGCGACGTGCCGGGCGGGCGGGAGCGGGAGGGGACCGGTGAAGTTCTCGACGTAGGCCACGTTGTTGGCCAGGAGTTCGTCGGTGACGGACATGTGGGTTCCTTCGACTGGGGAGTTGCGGGACTCACCCGATCCCGGCGACCGAAGTCTCGTGCGAACCGGGCGGGTTCGGACGCGGAGCGGCCACGCGGGCGGCGACGACACGCGGCGTGGCCCACGGACACCACTCGTCGAACAGGCGGACGCGGCGCGTCGGCCAGAAGCCTTCGAGCGAAGTCGACGCCACACCGGGCCCGTTCCCCATGAGGACAGTGAACTGAACGTGCCCGTGTGGCGCAAGCGCACACCCGTTCGGGGCGGAGCCGCTCAGGAGGCCGGGGTCGATCGGTTGTGGGTGCCCCACAGGTCCCGGGCCGCGTAGGCCGGTTGCCACCGGTTCAGGTAGGTCGGGCGGATGGATTCCGGGAGTCGGCCGAGGATGGTGGTGACCGTCTCGGGATCCGCCCGATCCAACAGCCAGGGCAGGTAGCGGCAGGTGCCGGAGCCGATGCGGCGGCCGTGTTCCAAGTCGAGTCGGTGCACCTGCTCGGCGCCGGCGACCGCGTCCAGGAGCGGCAGGACCTCGTCCTCCTCGTGGGCGAGGTGTCCGCGCAGCCCGATGACCAGGCCGTCGAGGAGGTCGTCGAGCCGGGCGGGTCCCCACACCGGGTCGGCCAGAGCCGCGTCGATCGTGTCCAGGAGCGGGTCGAAGGTGGCGTGTTCCGCCTCCATCACCGCGATCAGGGCCAACTCGTCCGGCCGGTGCGCGAGCCCGCGGCGCAGGAGCGGCCACAGGGCGGCGTCCTCGGCGTCGTGATGCACCCGCAGGTAGCGCTCGAACATCTCCCACCCACCCGCGAACCGCAACACACGCCATGCCTCGTCCTCACCGCGCGCGGCCAGGCGGGCGATCCGCTCCAGGTCGCGGCGCAGCGCGTCGTGGATGGCGAGCGTGGTCGACATGTCGTGCCGAAAGGCCTTGTTGCGCACGGGATTCCTCGCTTGCGGCCGGGTCGGGTGGCGCGGGGAGTCGGCCCTCGATCTCGGTGACTCCGCACTCGTGTACCTCTTTGACGCGCGGCGACGAGGTGATGTGACCGGGCGATGGGTCCACGATCCGGTAGTCGGCGCGGCCGACTCCGTCGATCGGCGTTGTCCGACCCGACGGTTAGAGTGTCGCGGCGTGAGCGAACCCGGCTTCCTTCGCGCCACCCGAGCGTCCTACGACACGATCGCCACCGCGTACACCGACCTCGCCCGCGACGAACTCGCGCGCAAGCCGATGGATCGGGCCCAGTTGGCCGTCTTCGCCGAATCGGTGCTCGCGGCCGGCCCCGAGGTCGGGCCGGTCGCCGACATCGGCTGCGGCCCGGGTCGCATCGCGGCGCATCTGCACGGCCTGGGACTGCGCGTGTTCGGCCTCGACCTGTCGCCGGGGATGATCGCGGTGGCCCGGCGGGAGCATCCCGAACTGCGCTTCGAGGTGGGCTCGATGCTCGACCTCGACCTGGCGGACGACAGCCTCGGCGGGCTGGTCGCCTGGTATTCGATCATTCATCTACCGGACGAGGAACTCCCGGGCGTGTTCGCCGAGTTCCATCGGGTCCTGGCTCCGGGTGGCCGGTTGTTGCTTGCCTTCCAGACCGGCGACGAACCGCTGCGCCTGACCGAGGCGTTCGGCCACGAGGTGTCCCTGGACTGCCATCGTCGGCACCCGGACACAATCGTCGACCTGCTCACCGCGTCGGGCCTGGTCATGCACACCCGGACGGTTCGCGAACCCGACGCCGGCGAGGGTGTACGTCCCACCCGGCATGCGTATCTGTCGGCCCGAAAGCCCGGGCTCGACCCGGTCGCATGAGCCGGTCGTGTCGGGATTCCGCCGCGCCGGGTCGGGTTGCCCCGTGCGCCGTCCGGGCCGCGAGCCCGGACGGCGGTTCGGGAGCGCGCTTCGGGTCAGCCCAGCGACGCGGTCAGGGTGATCTCCGTGCCGGGCGCCAGCAGCCGCGAGATGGGGCAGTTCTGCTTGGTGACATCGGCGATCTTGAGGAACTCGGCCTCGTCGATCCCGGCGGCCACGACGGTGTTCTCCAGGTCGATCCGGGTTACGGTCGGGGCGCCGTCGACCTTGTCCAGGTGCACCTTGGCGGTGGTGACCACGCTCGTGGCCGGGAAGCCCGCGTCGCCCAGGCCCTTGGCCAGGGCCATCGAGAAGCAGCCCGCGAGCGCCGCGCCGATCAGCTCCTCCGGGTTGGTGCCCTCGCCCTCCTCGAAGCGGGACTTGAACGAATAGGCGCCTTCCAGGCCGCCCTTACCGGTGCGCATGGTGCCGGCACCCTCGAGGATGGTGCCCTGCCAGTGTGCGGTCGCGCTACGAATTGTCATGGGACGACCCTAGCGCGTGACGATATTCGTTCCCGTGGAGGTGGCGGCGGCCCGTCGCGCCTCGCGCCGCCTCGGCCCCCCGGCTTCCCGGCTTCCCCGGCCTGGTGTGATGTCCGATGGAGGGCGCCCGGGCGGCGCGGACGTCCCGCGTAGGCTGAGGGCCGAGCCGCCGGGTATCCGGTCGCCGGAGCGAACACCTCGAACGGAGGGCAAGTGCCGTGAGCGCCGACCACGACGCCGCGCTGCTCGTCCTCGACGAGGTCGGCCACCGCTACGGGGACCGGCCCGTGCTCGACGGGATCAGCGCGTCGATCCGCCCCGGGCAGTGCCTGGCGCTGATGGGCGACAACGGGTCCGGCAAATCGACGCTGCTCCGCCTGGCCGTCGGCCGCGAACGGCCCGCCTCGGGCGAGGTGCGCTTCGCCGGCGCTCCCGTGGACGAGGACGACCCGGCCACCCGCGCTCGGATCGCGACCGTGATGGATGTCGGCGCCCACTACCCGGACCTGACGGTGCGTGAGCACCTGATGCTGGTCGCCGTCGCGCACGGGCTCGGCCGCGACGCCGACGACGTGGTGGACGACATGCTCGTCGAACACCGGCTCGGCGACCACGCCGACGTCTTCCCCGGCGGCCTGTCCTCCGGCCAGACCCAGGCGATGTTGCTTGCCGCCGCGTTCGTCCGGCCGCACGATCTGCTGGTCCTGGACGAGCCCGAACAGCGGTTGGATGCGCGGGCCCGGGCCGAGTTGATCGAACGACTGCTCGCACACAAGGCGGACGGCGTGGCGATCCTGCTGGCAACGCACCGCGACGACCTGGCCCGGGCGGTGGCCGATCGTGTCCTGGTGCTGGATCGGTACGAGGCGGGGACGCCCGGGGACGACGGGGGCGGCGAGTCGGCCTGCTCCGGTACCGCGCGACCGGTCGACGCGTCGGGTGCGGCGCCTCGGCCGCACGGGGGTGTCGGCGAGCCCGCGCCGCAGTCCGCGCGATGAGCGCCGACCCCGACTTCGCGGCCGTCACCTCGCGAACCCTGGCCTACCTCCACCGCGTTCGCCTCGCCGAGCGCGAACGGCGGCGCGGCCGCACCGCGTTCGCGCTGTACACGATCGGGTTGCTGGTCGCGATCTGGGGCGTACCGTACCTGGTGGCCGGCCTGCACACCGCGCGGACCGGCAGCTGGGACGGCCCGGCGGCCCGGCACGTGCTCGCGTCGCTGCCGGTGACCGCGCCGACCCTGGTCGCGCTGGTCCTGTACGCGGCCGCGCGCGACGCGGTCTGGCGCGGCCCGATCCGGCTCGACGGGCCGGCCGCGAGTTGGCTGCTGCCGCTTCCGGCGCTGCGCCGGCGGTTGTTTCGTCCCCGGCTGCTCGGGGCGATGCTGGTCTCGGGCGCGGCGGGTACGGCGGCCGGTGGCGCGGCGGGTTTCGTGCTGTACGTCCTGGGCGCCGATTCCTGGTCCGGGTCGACCGCCGGCGGCGCGTTCGCCGGGCTGCTCACCGGGCTCGGCGCGGTCGGGGTCGGCGTGCTCGTGCAACGCCACGACCGCGTTCCGCTCCGGTACGCGGGGCGGATCCTGCTCGGCGTACGCCTGGCGCTGCTCGTTCTGGTCGCCCTGTCCGTACCCGCGCTGCTCGGCTTCGGCACGGGGTGGATCGGCACGGTGGTGTCCTGGAGCGGCCCATGGGGGTGGGCGACCCAACCGCTCCTGGCCGCGACCGCGACCCGCGCGCCGGGGCGGGCCCCGGCGGGCGTCCTGGCCCTGCTCGGAACCGCCGCCCTGCTCGGCCTCGCGTGGCGCGCGTCGGGCGCGATCCCCGCCGAGGGCCTGCGGACCCGGACCGCGCTGGTCGCGCGGGTGACCGCGTCCGTACTCACCCTGGACCTGCGCCAGGCCGGCACCGTCGTGCGCGGCGCCCGGCCGAGCCGCCGGTCGCGCCCGGTGTGGCGACTGCCGATCCCGCGCGATCGCCGGATGACGATTCCGTGGCGCGACGCGACGGCCCTGCTGCGCGCGCCGCGCCTGCTGGGATGGGCGGCCCTGTGGACCACGACCGCGGTGACGCTGACCGCCGCCGCGCCCGAACCGGCCACCCGACCTCGGGTGTTGCTCTGCGCGCTCGCGCTGACCGGTGCCTACCTGGCGGTGAGCCGGCTCGCCGAACCCGCCCGCGTTGAGACCGACGACGTCCGGCGCGCCGGCAATCTCCCCTTCTCCGCCGGGGCGTTGGCGCTGTGGCACGGCGTCGTGCCGGCGCTGTCGGCGATCACGGCGACGGGTGTGGGCCTCGGGGTCTGTGCGGTGGTCGGGCGCTGGCATCCGGCGCTGCTGTTGCTTCCCGCCGCGGTGCCGGTGTTGACGGGGGCGGCATTGGTCAGCGCGTACCGGGGGCCGGTCCCCACGTCCGTGTTGTTCGGCGCGGACACCCCGATGGGCAACACCGCCCTGGCCCAGACCGCGCTGTGGTACCTGCGAGGGCCGCTGGCCGCATTGGCGGCCGGGGTGCCCGCGCTGGCCGCGGCCGGCGCACACGATGGGTTCGCTCCGATCCCGCTCGCCTGCGTCCTCGCGGCGGCCGGGCCGATGGGGTGGTGGGTCCACCACACGGGCTGTCGGCTGCGCGCGGGCTGAGGGCTGTCCGGATAGCGGTCGAACACCTGGGGTATCGGTCGAACGCCCGGGGTATCGGTCGAACACACGTGCCCGGCACGGTCGTTCGACACGTCGAGGCGTCGTCCTGGGCCGAAATCGGTCCGGGGCGACGCCTCGACGGGAACTCCCGGGCTGCTTCCGGCTACTTCCGGGCCTCGATCTCGACCTCGGCCTCCGTCATCGCGGAGGTGACGTCCACGCCGCCCGCCGCGCCGGCCGCCGAAGCGGAGTTCATCGCCGCCCGGCCCCGAGGCATCAACAGCGCCGCGAAGAGCAACGCGACCGCGCCCAGGATCGCGGCGGACAGGAACGCGTCGTGGTTGACCGACAGTTGCGCCTCGTGCACCCTGTGCACGTTGCCCGCCGCCCGGGTCATGTCGCCGGCGAAGCCGCTGTAGGCGATGGTGGCGATCACCGCGAGGCCGAGTGCGCCGCCCGCCTCCTGGCTGGTGTTGATCAGCCCGGCGCCCATGCCCGCCTCCTCCTCGCTGATGCCCACGAACGCGGCGATCTGGAGGGTGACGAAGCACATGCCGCAACCGAGGCCGAGGGCGATGAACGCGGGCAGGATGTCGACCGCGTACCGGCCGTCGAGCGGGGCCCGCCACAGCAGGAGCAGCCCCGCGGTGGTCACCGCGAGTCCGGCGATCAGCACCGGTCGCGCGGCCACCTTGGTGATCAGCCCCGACGCGACGCCCGCACCGACGGCGACCGCGACGGCCAGCGGTACGTAGGCGAAGCCGGCCTTCATCGGCGAGTAGTCGTACACGTCCTGCATGAACAGGCTGGCGAAGAAGAACAGCGCGCCGAACATGCCGAACACCAGGATCGCGGACAGGTTCGCGGTCCGCATCGTCTTCAACCGGAAGACCCGCAGCGGCAGGATCGGTGCCGCCGCCCGCGCCTCGATCGCCACGAACGCGCCGAGCAGGACGGCCACGCCGCTCAGGCTGCCGATGGTCCTCGTGGTGGTCCAGCCCACCGTGGTGGCCTCGCCCAGGGTGAAGATCAACAGCAGCAGACCGGCGGTGAGGGTGGCCGCACCGGCCACGTCGAACCTGTGTTCACGCTCCTCGGCCACGCTCTCCGGCAGCACCTTCGGGGCGAGGAGCGCGACGCCGAGGCCGATCGGCACGTTGATCCAGAAGATCCACTCCCAACCGGGTCCGTCCGCGAGCAGGCCGCCCATGATCACGCCGACGATCGACGCGATGCCGGCGAGCGAACCCCAGATGCCCAGCGCCTTGTTGCGCTCGGCGCCCTCGGGGAAGGTGTTGGTCAGGATGGACAGCGCCGACGGCGCGATCATCGACGAGCCCAGGCCCTGGAAGCCGCGCGCGGTGATCAGCATCGTGCCGTTCTGCGCCAGGCCCGAGACCAGCGACGCCAGCGCGAACAGCACGAAGCCGGCCTGCAGTACGCGGCGGCGGCCGAAGGTGTCCGCGAGTCGTCCGCCGAGCAGCAGGAAGCCGCCGAGGACGGTGCCGTACGCGGTGACGATGTAGTTCTGGCTCACCTCCGACATGTCCAGGCCGGTCTTGATCGACGGCAGCGCCAGGTTCACGATCGACACGTCGAGGAACACCATGAACTGGCCCAGGCACAGGAACGCCAGGATCGCTCCGGTGCCGGTGCCGGTGCCGGTGCCGGGTCCGGATCGGCTCGTCGCCGAATCGGTGGCAGACATCACATTTCTCCTAAACCATGCGGAATCGGGTGATCGAGCGATCGGACGTCCGTGGCGATCGCGGTGTCGGGTGTTCGAGGGCAGGTCCCACCACGCCGGGCGGTCGCGGGAGGCAACCGGCCGCGCGTCGTCGCGGGGATCCGCCGAACCGGCCGCGTCGTACGTTCGCGTCGGTTCCGCCCCCGGCCGCAGGGGCCGGGACTCGTTCGTCACCGCCTTGACGGATCGCCGACGGCGAATGTGACAGCGGGGCGGAAGGCAATTTCCGTACGCACGCGGGATCGTCCCGACACGCGGCCCGAGGACCGCGTCCTCGGGCTTGCCATGGGTCCGCCATGGGCCCGTCCTCGGGCCCGTCCTTGTCCGTCCTTCGGTCCCCGCGCTGTCACATCGGCCCTGGTCGCAACGTCATGGCTGTGAGGGTCGCGACGAGAACCGAGGACGCGACCGAAGGACGGGGACGGTGACGATGACGGTGATGCGGATGAACGAGCACGACTTCCTGGCCGAGCGCTTCGAGACGCACCGCGGCCACCTGCTGGCGGTGGCCTATCGCATGCTGGGCTCGCTGACCGAGGCCGACGACGCGCTCCAGGAGACCTGGCTCAAGCTCAGCCGGTCCGACCCGGACGAGGTGGACAACCTGGCCGGCTGGCTGACCACCGTGGTCGGCCGGGTCTGCCTGGACATGCTGCGCTCGCGTCGCTCCCGCGGCGAGGAGCCGCTGGACCCGCAGGTACACGTGCCCGACCCGATCATCACCGGGATGGGCAGCGGCGACCCCGAGGAATCGGTCCTGATCGCCGACTCGATCGGCCTCGCCCTCATGGTGGTCCTGGAGACGCTCGCCCCCGCCGAACGGCTGGCCTTCGTCCTGCACGACCTGTTCGCCGTCCCGTTCGACGAGATCGCGCCGATCGTGGACCGCACGCCGGCCGCGGCCCGCCAACTCGCCAGCCGGGCCCGGCGCCGGGTCCAGGGCGCGGCCCCGTCCCCCGACGTCGACCTCACCGTCCAGCGCGAGATCGTCGACGCGTTCCTGGCGGCCGTCCGCGGCGGCGACTTCGACGCGCTGGTCGCGGTGCTCGACCCGGACGTGGTGGCCCGCGCCGACGGCGGCCCACTGCGCCCCGGCGGCTCGATCGTGCGCGGCGCGGCGGCGGTGGCCGGCCAGGCGCTGGCGTTCGCCCAGATCGCCGACAGCGCCCGCCCCGCACTGGTCAACGGCATGGCCGGGGTGGTGGCCATCTCCGCCGGCCGGCCGATGTCGGTACTGGCCTTCGGCTTCGCCGCCCACCGAATCGTCAGCCTGGACATCCTGGCCGACCCGACCCGCCTCAGCCACCTGGACCTGACGGTCCCGGCAAGCTGAACGGAGGCCCACGCGGGCCGGGTTGGAGGGTTGGAGGGTTGGAGGGTTGGCGGTGGGCGCGCGGCGAGTTGCCTGGGGGGTTGCTTGGCGGGAGGGAGCGGGGCGGCGGTTGGGTCGAGTTGGCCGGGGGCTTTTGGGGTGGGTCGGACCTCCGGCGGGGGTCGCGGGTGACCGGTGCGGGGCTGGCCAGAGTCGATGGTGGGCCGCCGCCAGCGTGCGGGGCTGCGGGACTCGAAGCTCTCGACGAGATGGGCGTGTTGGTCGGCGAAAAGGCGACCTGCAGCGGCGGGCGGGGTGGGTGCTCGGGTTGGGTCCGCCGGGCTTGCGTTCCCGAGTGGGTCGGGTGCTTTCGGGGGTGTTGCGCTTGTGGTCGCGGGTGGCCGGTGCGGGGTTGGTCAGAGTCGTCGGGCCGGCCGCCGCCGGCGTGCGGGGTTGCGAGATTGGGGCTTCCGGCGAGGCGGGTGTGTTGCTCGGCGAAAAAGCGACCGGCAGCGGCGGACAGGGTGGGCGCTCGGGTCGGGTTCGCCGGGCGTGCGTTCCCGAGTGGGTCGCGTGATTTCGGGCGGGCGTTGCGCCTTGGGCTGCGGGTGGCCGGTCCGGGGCCGGTCTGAGTCGGTGATGGGCCGCCGCCGGCGTGCGGGGCTCCGAGACGTGGGCTCCCGGTGAGACGGCCGTGTTGCTCACCGAAAACCGGCTGGCAGCGGCGGGCGGGGTGGGTGCTCGGGTTGGGTCCGCCGGGCATGCATTCCCGAGTGGGTCGGGTGCTTTCGGCGGGCGTTGCGCTTGTGGTTGCGGGTGGCCGGTGCGGGGCTGGTCTGAGTCGGTGGTGGGCCGCTGCCAGCGTGTGGGGCTCCAAGACTCGAAGCCCTCGACGAGATGGGTGTGTTGGTCGGCGAAATCCGGCCGGCAGCGAGGGAGCGGGTGGGTGGTCGGGTCGAGTCTGCCGAGGGCCTTCCGGGGTGGGTTGGTGCGTTTCGGTGGTGTTGGGGGAGGAGTTGGGGTTCGGAACCGGATATCGGTGGCTGGTTGTGGTCATCAGGTTTCTGTGACCTGCGGTTTTGTGCGGTCGGGATGGAGAGTCGGGCGCCGAGTGCCGGTTTCGTGTTCTTCGGCCTCTTCGGCGTGAGTGTGGAGACCGAAACTGCCTGGTCGGAGGCGGCTGCGGGCGCTGCGGCCTTTCCGGAGACCGTCGAGAAGACCGAAAGTGCCCAGTGAGGGTCGAAACCGGATCCCGAGACGCCTCAAACGCTCGCTTTTTAGTGCTGACCTGCGGTTTTCTCTCACGCCGAGGTCACGGCACCCCACGGCGTCCGGTTTGGTGAACCCTCGCCACCCACATGCCGACGGCACGCCGAAAACACCCGGCCCACTCGGGAACGCTCCCGGTGTACTCGACCCGAGCACCCTCCTGCCCGCCGCTGCTGGCCGGTTTTTCGCCGAGCAACGCACCCGTCTCGTCGGGAGCCGTCAGTCTTGGAGCCCCGCGCGCCGGCGGCGGCCCACCATCGACTCTGGCCGGCCCCGCACCGGCCACCCGCAACCACAAGCGCGACGCCCGCCGGAATCACCCGACCCACTCGGAAAGGCCCCTCGGAGGATCCGACCCGACCGCCTCCCTGCCCGCCGCTGCCAGCCGGTTTTCCGCCGACCAACGCACCCATCTCGTCAAAAGCCCTCAGTCTCGGAGCCCCGCACGCCGGCGGCGGCCCACCACCGACTCAGACACACCCGCACCAGCCACCCACAACCAAGGCGCAACGCCCGCCGAAAGCACCCGACCCACTCGGGAACGCACGCCCGGCGGACCCAACCCGAGCACCCACCCCGCCCGCCGCTGCAGGTCGCTTTTTCGCCGACCAACACGCCCATCTCGTCGAGAGCTTCGAGTCTCGGAGCCCCGCACGCCGGCGGCGGTCCACCACCGACTCTGGCCAACCCCGCACCGGCCTCCCGCAACCACAAGCGCAACGCCCGCCGAAAGCACTCGACCCACTCGGGAACGCACGCCCGGCGGACCCAACCCGAGCACCCACCCCGCCCGCCGCTGCAGGTCGCTTTTTCGCCGACCAACACGCCCGCCTCGCCGAAATGAGGTGCCCTTGATCTTCCGGACAGCAGCCCGCGTAGGGTTGTAAGGAACCGGAAAGAGAAAGCACGTGCCGAAGAGATATACGCAGCAGTTCAAGGACGAGGCCGTTCGCCTGGTGTTGGACGGGCCTCGCCCGATCGTCCAGGTCGCGCGTGAGT
>NZ_JBHTVA010000111.1:0-28836 GCF_042793325.1 Embleya sp. NPDC056575 | reverse complement strand
GACCTATTAGCGGTAGGTCCGGGCGCCGCCCTGTGCAGATGAGGTAAGGCTAACCTAATTAATGGAATCGTAAAGAGCGGAAAACCCGCTCCCGGCGGCGGAGTACGTCACACCGGGGCGGGTCGCGACACGGACCGTGTCCCCGCGCCTACGCGGTGAGCTTGCGCCGGTTCAGCCGCCACAGCAGGTACAACGACGCGGCGATCGCGGCGACCCGGACCATCGCCGGCACCAACTCGCCGAACCGGTCCCAGGCCTCGTCCCGGGTCAGATCGGTGCCCAGGTGCCCGGTGGCCCGCAGCCACATCCCGATGGCGAAGGCGAGCGCGGTCGTGCCGGGGATGTAGAACGCGGCGAACCGCCGTTCCTTGAGCGACCACGCGGCCGCGGTGAAGACCACGAGCAGGCCGAGCACCACCACCACGGTCGAGGCGACGATCGCCCCGACCGTCATCAGCGCGATCGCGAACACCTCGCGCAGTTGGGTGCGCAGCGCGCCCGGACCACCGAACACGCCCATGACCGGGGTGGGTTCGGTCAGCGAGGTGTCGTCCCAGCCGGCCGAGGGGTCCGAGGCCACGCCGATCGGATACGCCGGCGCGTGCAGCGAGCCGTCGCCGTACATGTCGGGGGTCGGCCGCTCCGGCATGTCGCCCTCCGGGGGCGAGCGCCACCACAGCGGCTCCTCGTCCGGATCCGCGGGCGCGGCGGGCTTGGTCGCCGTGCCGCCACCGCCACCGGCCGCGGTCTCGGCGAGTGTGGGCGGACCAGCCTCGGGCGAGACCCGGGGCGCGGGCGGCGTGGGCGGGGGAGGCGCGGGCGCGGGCTCGGGCGCGGCCGGCGGCGGCCGAGACGGATCCCGTATGGCCGGAATCGGCGTGGCGTCGGCGCGAAAGCCCATCTGGCGGGCCACCGTCGCGTGCCGCGACCCCCGCATCGACATCGCGCCGACCCCGTCGTCGGCGCCGCTGTCGC
Source organism: Embleya sp. NPDC056575 (assembly GCF_042793325.1). Classification (NCBI taxonomy): domain Bacteria; kingdom Bacillati; phylum Actinomycetota; class Actinomycetes; order Kitasatosporales; family Streptomycetaceae; genus Embleya; species Embleya sp. NPDC056575. The sequence continues at coordinate 27,861 of NZ_JBHTVA010000111.1, read as the reverse complement.
GCAGGTCGCCGAGCCGGTACAACTCCTGGCCGACCACCGCCTCCGGCGTGCCGAGCCGATCGAGGATGACCTGTACCGCGCCGGGGTTGTGCGCGTTCAGCCGCTCGCGCTCGCTGTTGATCTGGCTGCGCAGCCGCTCCACGAGCCGGGCCCGGTCGGCGGGGCGGAGTTTGCGCTGGGCCGCGTCACCGACCTCGCCCAGGTATTGCAGAACCAGATGATCGCTCTCGAAGTTCACGCCCCCACCTCACCCCCGCCGAAGGTTCGTCTGCGTCGGTGCCGCGCCCGCCGCGTCATGCGTCGGTAAAGCGACAACTCAGCGTAGGGGCGCGGGCGTAGCGGAGCGAGAGGTTGGCGGAAATGGTGATCGTAAAGGTGCGCGCCGCGGCTTTCGCGGCTCGATCCGGGCCCGTGATCGGGGTCGCGGTCGGCGTCCGCGCCCCGGGTCCCGGGTCCCGGGTCCCGGAGGCCGTACCACGCATGGCCCGGGGTCGGGCCGAACCGGGCGCCGGTCGGGCGTTCGGGCCGTGCGAGCGGGGGTCGCGCCGGTGCCCGCGACCGGCTTCGGCGGTCCGATCCGGGGTGGTCGCGCGTGCCGACCGGGCATTCGGATTCCGGGAGCGGTGATCGCCGGCGGGCGGACCGTCTAACGTTGATGGGATGACCACAGCTGCGTCGCCCACCCGTGCCGAGGCGGATCGGGCCGCCGAGTCCGGCCCCCGGACGCTCGCCGAGGATCTGCGCGGACGCACCGACGCCGACCTCGGCGCGTTGTTGCGCGCCCGGCCGGACCTGACCACCCCGGTCCCGGTGGACCTGACCCAGCTCGCCACCCGGGCCACCACCCGGGCCTCGATAGCGCGCGCCCTGGAGCGCCTGGACCGGTTCACCCTCCAGGTCGTCGACGCCGCGGTGGTGCTGCCCGACGGTTTCGCCGTGTCCCGGCTGCACACGCTGATCGGCACCGCCCCGGACGAGGTCGGGCGGGCCGTGGCCGCGCTGCGCGAGCAGGCCCTGCTGTGGGGGCCCGACGACGCGCTGCGGGTGGTGCGTACGGTGCGCGACCTGGTCGGCGCGAGTCCGGCGGGCCTGGGCCCGACGCTGGCCGGCGCGCTCGCCGCCACCGCGCCGTCCCGGCTTCAGGACGTGCTCGCCGACCTCGGTCTGGGCTCCACCCACGACGCGGTCTCCGCGATCGCCGCGATCACCGCCCTGTGCACCGACCGCGCGCGCCTGGACGCGCTGCTCGGCCAGGCCCCGGAGGCCGCCCGCGAGGTGCTGGACAAGCTGGTCTGGGGGCCGCCCACGGGCAGTGTGCGCGGCGCCGACCGGCCGGTGCGCGCCGACGCGGCCCGCACTCCCGTGGAGTGGCTGCTCGCCCGGGCCCTGCTCGTGCCCGCCGGGCCGGACGCGGTGGTGCTGCCCCGCGAGGTCGGGCTGCACCTGCGCGGCGGCCGGGTGCACCGGACGCCGCTGCCCACACCCCCCGAGCTGCCGGTGCGCGCATACGATCCACAGGCTGTGGACGACCTGGCGGCCGGCTCCGCGTTCACCGCGGTGCGGCGGGTCGAGGACCTGCTCGAGGCGTGGAGCGCCGGCGGCCCGCCCGTGCTGCGCGCCGGCGGCCTGGGCATGCGCGACTTCAAGCGCGCGGCGGTACAGCTGGACGTGCCCGAGGCCGAGGTCGCGCTGTGGCTGGAGGTGGCCTACGCGATGGGCCTGGTCGCGGGCGACGGCGAACCGGACGAGCAGTGGCTGCCCACCCCCGCCTACGACACCTGGCGACGCACCCCGGTGGGCACCCGGTGGGCCGCGCTGGCCGGCACCTGGCTGGAGACCACCCGGGTACCCGCCCTGGTCGGCACCCGCGACGACAAGGATCGCCCGGTCGGCGCGCTGGGCACCCAGGTCGACCGGACCTCCGCGCCCGAGGTGCGCCGCCGGATCCTGGCCACGCTCGCCGCACTGCCCCCGGGCGCGGCCACCGACGCCGACTCGCTGCTCGCGCACCTGACCTGGCACCAGCCGATCCGGGCCGCGCGCCTGCCCGAGGCGCTGTTCCGAGCCATGCTCGTGGAGGCCGAACTGCTCGGGATCACCGGCCGCGGCGCGTTCGCCGACTACGCCCGTCCGCTCGTCGATGGCCGGGTCTACGAGGCCGGCGACGCGCTGACCCCGCTGCTCCCGGAGCCGCTGGACCACGTCCTGCTCCAGGCCGACCTGACCGCCGTGGCCCCGGGCCCGCTGGTGATGGACCTCGCACACGAGTTGCACCTGGCCGCCGACGTGGAGTCCACCGGTGGGGCGACCGTGTACCGCTTCACCGAGGAGTCGGTGCGCCGCGCGCTCGACGCCGGCCGCACCGCGACCGACCTGCACCACCTGCTCGCCACCCACTCGCGCACCCCCGTGCCGCAACCGCTGAGCTACCTCGTGGACGACGTCGCCCGCCGGCACGGCCGGATCCGCGTCGGCACCGCCGCCGCCTTCCTGCGCTGCGACGACGACGCGCTGCTCGGCGAACTGCTCGCCGATCGCCGCGCCGCCGGGCTGCGCCTGCGCCGCCTGGCCCCCACGGTGCTCGCGGCCGAGTCCGCGCCCGACACGGTCCTGGAGAAGTTGCGCGCGATGGGCCTGGCCCCGGTCGCCGAATCGGCCACCGGCGACCTGGTCCTGACCCGCCCGGACACCAGACGCACCCCACCCCGCTCCGCCCCGCCCCGCGTCGCGGGCGAACCGCCGACTCCGACGGAGGCCCTGCTGGTCGCGGCGGTGACCGCGATCCGCGCGGGCGACTCCGCCGCCACCAGCCGCGCCGACACCACCCCCGAACGCGACGGCGAACCGGTCGAACTCCCGCGCACCTCCGCCGCCGAAACCCTCCTCGCGCTCCAGGCCGCCCACGCCGATCGCCGCGCGGTGTGGATCGGCCACGTCACCCGCGAGGGCCGCGCCACCCAGCACATCGTGATCCCGCTACGCCTGGAGGGCGGCTACGTCACCGCCCACGAACAGGCCACCGGCGAAATCCACACCTACCCCCTGCACCGCATCACCGGCGTCGCCGAGGTGGCCTGAGCCGAACAGGCCCCGGGGCGGCCCTCACATCTCCCGCCGCCCGATGCGCCACACCGCGAGCCACACGCACAGCCCGGAGATCAGCAGCGCCATCACGAGGTTGTCCGTGTACTCGCCGGCGGAGTGCCCGCGCAACAGTTCGATCGGGGCGGTGCTCAACTCGGTGGGCTGCCAGGACCGCAGCGGCCGCCACAGCAACGCGAGCGGCATCAGGCTGACGACGAGCAGCCCCGCGCCGAAGATCGCCACCGGCCGGCGCAGCAGCGCGGCCATCCCGGCGACCACGCTGACCTGTACGACCGTGCCCACCAGCCCGTAGAACGCCCCGTAGAGCACGGAGCGCGCGGACAACGAACCGAACATCCAGTGCACCTGGGCCCACGCGATCAACATGCCCAGCACGTAGGCGATCGCCACCGCCGTCAGGGTCACCGTGTAGCGGGGCAGCACCAGATCGCGCGCGTGGTGCATGCGGGTGCGGTGGAACGCGGCCAGACCCGCTCGATGGTCCACCGCGAGCGCGCTGGCCATCAGTGCCAGCCCGACCAGGAGCCCGACCTGGGCGCTGCCGTACACGTACACCGCCATCCCGCTGTCGGCCCGCATCCCGGTCGCCGGCGGCACCCCGTCGATCCGCAGCGCCTCCAGGATCTGGTCGCGGTGCCGCGCGAACACCGGGCCGACCAGCCCCACCCCCGGATAGGCCACCAGGAGCAACAACCACCGCCGGGTCCGGGTCAGCCGCAGCCACTCCAGCCGCCACAACCCCAACCGGCGCGGCCCGCGCGGGATTCGATCGGGCGCGGCGACCACCGTCGGCACCGTCGGCGCCGACGACGCGGGCGCCTGGACGGCCCCCGAGCGCGTCATCGCGGACCTCCGGTGATGGACAGGAATGCCGCCTCCAGGTCCGACTCCTCGGGCGCGACCGACACCACCCGCGCCGAGCAGCGACTGAGCACCTCGGCCAGATGCCGCTCGCCCGCCTCCAGCGAACGCGCCTCCACCCGGAACAGCCCCGGTCGCATCGACGATACGCGCGCCACCCAGTTCTCCGCCGCGAACGCGCGCAGCAGGTCGGTTCCCCCGCCGCGCACCCGCACCAGCCAACTCGGTCGCATGTGCGTGTCCACGAGTTCGGCGGTCGAGCCCTGATACAACAGCCGACCCGCGCGCACCACGCCGACGTGATCGCACACCCGCTGCACATCGGCCAGGATGTGACTGGAGAAGACCACCGTGGTGTGTTCGCGCAAACTCGCCACCAGGTCCAGCACGTCGGCCCGACCCCGCGGGTCCAGGGCCGAGGTGGGCTCGTCCAGGATCAGCAGTTCGGGGTCCGCGACCAGGGCCGCGGCCAGTCCCAGGCGCAACGTCATGCCGCGCGAGAGCGAGCCGGCCTTACGATCGCCGCAGCCGGACAGGCCGGTGCGGTGCAGCGCGACCTTCACCTTCTCCCGGGGCAACCGTCGATCGACGAGGTTTCCGGCCAACTCGACCACCTCGGACGCGGTCAACCACGGTTCGAACTCGGGCACATCCGTCGACACCGCGACCCGGCGCCGATCGACACCGAACACCACCTCGCCCGAGTCGGCCCGCCGGGTGCCGCCCACGATCGACAAAAGGGTGGTCTTGCCCGCGCCGTTGGGTCCCACCAGGCCGTACACGCAGCCGCGCGGCACCGTCAGATCGATCCCGAAAATCCCGGTGCCGCCGCCGTAATCCCTGGTCAGCGCGCGCGTGAGCACGGCGGGACCAGTCGGTTCGCCGGCGTGCTCGGGGGTCTCGGCGGCGGTGCGACCGGGACGGGGAGCCCGATCGTCGGAGGCCGACGACGTTGGTTGCGCCATCAAGTATCCAGGGTAGGTAGGCCGGCCGGTTTGTGTGTTCCTCCGTAAGGATGGGTCTCGCGCTCCTCCCTGGGCAGTACGGGCCCCGAACCCTGCTCCCGATGGGGACGAGCGCCGTTCGGAACACGCGCACACCGCGAATGGTTGACACTTGTTGGTCCCGTCCCCTCCACCCGCGGAAAGGTTGGCCCGTGCCCGACGGCCCCCTGATCGTCCAGTCCGACAAGACCCTGCTTCTCGAAGTCGGGCACGAGGCCGCCGCCGAGTGCCGCCGGGCCATCGCGCCGTTCGCCGAGCTGGAGCGCGCCCCCGAGCACGTGCACACCTACCGACTGACCCCGCTGGGCCTGTGGAACGCGCGCGCCGCGGGCCACGACGCCGAGCAGGTCGTGGACGTGCTGCTGCGGCACTCGCGCTACCCCGTGCCCAACGCGCTCCTGGTGGACGTCGCCGACACGATGGGCCGCTACGGGCGCCTGCAGCTGTCCAAGCACCCCACCCACGGCCTGGTGCTGACCACCACCGACCGGGCGGTGCTGGAGGAGGTGCTGCGCAGCAAGAAGATGGCGCCGCTGGTCGGGGTCCGGGTCGACCCGGACACCGTGATCGTGCACCCCTCCGAACGCGGCCAGATCAAGCAGGTGCTGCTCAAGCTCGGCTGGCCCGCCGAGGACTTCGCGGGCTACGTGGACGGCGAGGCGCACCCGATCGAGCTGGCCGAGAACGGCTGGAGCCTGCGCGCCTACCAGCAGGAGGCGGTCGAGGGCTTTTGGCACGGCGGCTCGGGCGTGGTGGTGCTGCCGTGCGGCGCGGGCAAGACGCTGGTCGGCGCGGCGGCGATGGCGACCGCGAAGGCGACCACGCTGATCCTGGTGACCAACACGGTTTCGGCCCGCCAGTGGAAGTCCGAGCTGGTCAAGCGCACCTCGCTGACCGAGGACGAGATCGGCGAGTACAGCGGTACCCGCAAGGAGATCCGGCCGGTGACCATCGCCACCTACCAGGTGGTGACCACGCGGCGAAAGGGCGTGTATCCGCACCTGGAGCTGTTCGACTCCAGGGACTGGGGTCTGATCGTCTACGACGAGGTCCACCTGCTGCCCGCCCCCATCTTCCGGTTCACCGCCGACCTGCAGGCCCGGCGCCGGCTCGGTCTGACCGCGACGCTGGTGCGCGAGGACGGCCGCGAGGGCGACGTGTTCTCGCTGATCGGTCCCAAGCGCTACGACGCGCCGTGGAAGGAGATCGAGAACCAGGGATACATCGCGCCGGCCGACTGCGTCGAGGTCCGGGTGACCCTGACCGAGACGGAACGCCTGGCGTACGCGACCGCCGAGCCCGAGGAGCGCTACCGGTTCTGCGCGACCACCGCGAGCAAGACCCGCGTGGTCAAGGACCTGGTCGAGCGGCACCGCGGCGAGCAGACCCTGGTGATCGGCCAGTACATCGACCAACTCGACGAGCTGGGCGAGGTGTTGGACGCGCCGGTGATCAAGGGCGAGACCACCAACAAGGAACGCGAGCGGTTGTTCGACGCGTTTCGCACCGGCGCCGTGCAGGCGCTCGTGGTCAGCAAGGTGGCGAACTTCTCGATCGACCTGCCCGACGCCACGGTGGCGATCCAGGTGTCCGGGTCGTTCGGCTCGCGGCAGGAGGAGGCCCAGCGGCTCGGTCGGGTGTTGCGGCCCAAGGCCGACGGCCGGGGCGCGCGGTTCTACTCGGTGGTCGCCCGGGACACCATCGACCAGGACTTCGCGGCGCACCGGCAACGGTTCCTCGCCGAACAGGGCTACGCGTACCGGATCGTCGACTCCGACGACGTGGACACCCAGATGTAGCGGACGACGGCGGCGACGCCGGGGGCGGTCGGGCGCGCGGTCACGGCACCGCGTGCCGGCCGAGCAGGGTGACCCGCACCGCGGTGCTCGTGAAGATCCACGTGCCGCGCGCGATTCGCGCGCTCATGTGCGCGGGCCCGCGCAGCCGGGCGCGGACCAGGTCGGCGAACGGGACAGCGGCGGGGGCCGCGCCGCGCAGCGCGGGAATCCGCAGGGAACCACGGGCGGGGAGATGCGTCATCGTGCTCATGTCCTCGACGCTACGACGGCCGGGACAACGGGCGCGTCAGCATCCGGGCGCCCGCCGCGCTACCTCTTGTGGGTGACCATCCCTTAGGGGTGGCCCGTCCGGCCGACCCGCTCGGGTCGGGGGCGAGGGCCGGAAATCGGTCATCGGCATGCACCGTGCCGCGTCGTAGGCTGAACGGGTGAATGCCCTCATCGTTGGCTTCGACCTGGACATGACGCTCGTCGATTCGCGCCCCGGCATCGGGGCGGCATGGTCCGTGCTCGCCGCGGAGACCGGTGCGGCGATCGACATCCCGCTGATCGTCTCCCGGCTCGGGCCGCCGCTGGAGGTCGAGGTGGCGAACTGGTTCCCGGCGGACGAGGTGGGCGCCGTCGCCGCGCGCTATCGCGAGATCTATCCGCGCCACGCCGTGCACGGCACCGACGTGCTGCCCGGTGCGCGCGAGGCGCTGGCCGCGGTGCACCGACACGGCGGTCGCACCATGGTGGTCACCGGCAAGCACGAGCCCAACGCCCGGCTGCACCTGGATCATCTGGACCTGGCCGTGGACCACCTGGTCGGCGATCTGTGGGGCGAGCAAAAGGGCGTGGCGCTGCGCGCGTCGGGCGCGGGGGTGTACGTCGGCGACCACCTCGGCGACCTGATCGGGGCCCGGGCGGCCGGCGCGGTCGCGGTCGGGGTGGCCACCGGGCCGATCTCCGCCGAGGACCTGCGGGCGGCCGGGGCCGACGTGGTGCTTCCGGACCTGACCGGGTTTCCCGCGTGGCTGGACGCGCACGTGGCCGACCTGCGGCTGGGCGCGCTGCGCGAGCGGTTGGCCTCGCTCGGGAGCGTCGCGGTGGCGTTCTCCGGCGGCGCCGACTCGGCGTTCCTGCTCGCGGCGGCGGTACGCACTTTGGGGGCGGCCGACGTGCTCGCGTTGACCACCGACTCGGCCGGCCTGCCGGCCGTCGAACGAGACGCCGCGCGGGCCTTCGCCGCCGAGCTGGGGGTGCGGCACGAGCTGGTGCCCAGCGACGAGATGGCCCGAGCGGGTTACCGCGACAACAACGGCGACCGGTGCCGGTTCTGCAAGACGGAGCTGATGGCGGTGCTCACCCCCGTGGCCCGCGCGGCGGGGATGGCGCACCTGGCCACGGGCACCAACGCGGACGACGCGCGCGTGGGTTTTCGGCCCGGGATCGCCGCGGCGGCCGAGGCCGGCGCGGTCACCCCGCTGCTCGACGCCGGATTGACCAAGGCCCAGATCCGGGCGATCAGCCGGACCTGGGGCCTGCCCACCTGGGACAAGCCGGCCGCGGCCTGCCTGTCCAGCCGGGTCGCCTACGGGGTGGCGATCACCCCGGCCCGGCTGGCCCGGGTCGAACGCGCGGAGACCGCGTTGCGGGTGGTGCTGGCCCGGGACGGCATCGCGGTGCGCAACCTGCGGGTGCGCGATCTGGGGCAGTTCGCGCGGATCGAGGTGGACACCGCGCTGAGCACCGCCGTGGCCGGCCACGAACCGGCCCTGGCCGCGGTCCGCGACGCGGGCTTCGCCCGGGTCGAGGTGGACCCGCTGGGCTACCGCGAGGGCGCGATGAACGAACTGCTGCCCGACCCGGAGGCGTACCGCTGAGCCGACGCCGCCGAGGCTCGGCGCGGGTCAGAGCAGTTTCGGCACCGGACGGCGGCGGCTGCGGATCGACCTGACCAGGCCCGCGGCGGCGATCGCGAAGCCGACCGGCATCAGCGCGCTGAGCAGATACACCGCGGTCGGCAGCGCGTGCGCGCCGATCAGCATGGGGGTGACGGTGGCGAGCGTGGCGACCGTACCGAGGGCGAAGAGCAGCGCGCCGATGCGGACGAGCCGATCGCCGGGGCCTGCGGATGCGTTGGACACCGACCCAGGGTAGATGCCCCGATCCGGGCCGTTCGCGCGCGGGGCGGTATCCCGATGTCCGGCCGAGAAGGCGACCATTAGCCTGGACGAGTGAACGGGGTCACTACGCGTTCCCGCTCGGATTCGATGTGTGCGCCCCACCCAGCCTGGTAAATGCTCGTAAAAGTCCCGACGAAGCCGTCCCGACACGATCGAGGTCTCCCGTGCCCACCGGCAAGGTCAAGTGGTTCGACACCGACAAGGGCTTCGGGTTTTTGTCCCGGGACGACGGAGGCGACGTGTTCGTGCACGCGTCGGCACTGCCGCAGGGCCTGGACACGCTCAAGCCCGGCACCCGGGTCGAGTTCGGGATCGTCGAGGGGCGCCGCGGCGAACAGGCCCTCTCGCTCCGTGTCCTGGACCCGCGCCCCTCCGTCGTCGCCGCGAGCCGCAAGAAGCCCGACGAGATGAGTTCGATCATCCAGGACCTGCTCAAGGTCCTGGAGGGGGTCGACAAGACGCTGGAGCGCGGCCGTTACCCCGACAAGCGGGCCACCGCGAAGGTCGCCGAACTGCTGCGAGCCGTCGCCGACGAACTCGACACGTGAGTACGGGCGCCGGGTGGGCCCACGCGACCCGCCCGGCGATCCCCGCACGCCCCTAAAGGAGTTCGAGGGCGCCGGCCGGGACGGGCGGGACCAGGCCCTCGGCGGCGGCGCGGCCGAGCAGCGCGGACACCGCCGCGTGCCCTTCGGTGCCCAGGTCGCGGGTGAACTCGTTGACGTACAGGCCGATGTGCCGATCGGCGACCGTCGGATCCATCTCCTGGGCGTGTTCCAGGACGTAGGCGCGCGACGCGGCGGGGTCGGCCCAGGCGTGCTCGACCGAGGCGCGCGCGGCGGCGGCCAGGGCGGAAAGGTCCAGCGAGCGCTTGGCGATGATCGCGCCGAGCGGGATCGGCAGGCCGGTGTCCGACTCCCACCAGTCGCCCATGTCGGCGAGGCAGGTCAGGCCGTACCGCGCGTAGGTGAAGCGCGCCTCGTGGATGACAAGCCCCGCGTCCACCACGCCGTCGCGCACCGCGGGCATGATCTCGTGGAACGGCAACACCCGGATCTCGCCGACCCCGCCGGGCACGTGCCGCGCCGCCCAGAGCCGGAACAGCAGGTACGCGGTGGAGCGTTCGCTCGGCACCGCGACCACCTTGCCCGCCAGCGCCCGAGGGGTGCTCGCGCCCAGGCTCAGCACGAGCGGGCCGCAACCTCGCCCCAGCGCCCCGCCGCAGGGCAGCAGCGCGTACTCGTCCAGCACCCACGGCAGCGCCGCGTAGGACACCTTCAGCAGGTCCAGCTCGCCCCGCTCGGCCAGGCCGTTGGTGATGTCGATGTCGGCATAGCGCACCTCGACGGGCGGCGCGTCCGGGAGCAGGCCGTGCGTCCAGGCGTGGAAGACGAACGTGTCGTTCGGGCACGGCGAATAGGCCAGCGACAGGGTCACGGCGTCAGGCTCCCTTCGAGCGCGGCGAAGGCCGCGGTGAGTGCGCGCAGCGCGTCCGGGATGCGCCAGGCCGCCCGGTCGCGCGGGCCCACGGCGTTGGAGACGGTGCGCAGTTCGAGCATCGGCACCGCGTGGGCCGCGGCGGCGGTGGCCACGCCGAAGCCCTCCATGCCCTCGACCGCGGCGCCCGCGTGGCGGGCGGCCAACTCGGCGGCGCGCTCGGCGGTTCCGGTCACCGTGGAGACGGTGAGCGCGGGACCGGTGGCGAGCGGGACGCCGGCGGCGCGCAAAATGTCACCCACGTGGGTGACCAGTCGCGGGTCCGCCTCGAACCCGCTCGTGCCGAAGCCCAGTTCCTCGATCGGCACGAACCCCTCGGCGGTCTGCGCCCCCAGGTCGGCCGCCACCACGCGGGTGGCGAGCACGGTCGAGCCGACCGGCGCCACCCCCGGGAAGCCGCCCCCGATACCGGCGTTGACCACCAGGTCGTAGGAACCCCCCGCAAGCGCCGAGGCGGTGCCCGCGGCGGCCGCCGCCGGGCCCGCGCCGACCGCGAGCACGTCGGGGCCGGGTATGCGCCACGAACGCGAACCGCCGAGCACGGCGTCGCGCTCGGCGGCCACGGCGGTGATCACCAGGATGGGCAAGGGTTACTTCTTCGCGACCTTGAACGACCAGACGCCCCGGTAGCCCTGCTTGCCGTCCGGCTGCACGACCTGCACCAGCAGCGGCTCGCTCTCCTTCTCCGGCGTGCCGTAGCTCAGCCGAAGGCCCGAGTAGTACGTGGTCTTGATCGGCGACTGGGTCTGCGGCTTGCCGTCGACCAGGAGCACCCAGCCGTCGTCGGCGAGTTCCTTGTCCACGCCGATCGAGAAGCCGCCGCCCTCGGACACCGAGAGCTTGGTGAGGCCGTCGGTCTTGTTCAGGCAGCCGTCGACCTTCTTCTCGTCGATCGAGCCGTCGTCCTTGTAGCACTCGGCCTCGGAGTGGACCGACGTCGTCCCGCTGACCATGGTCACGATCGGCGTGGGCTTGTCGAGGTTGCAACCCGTCAGGGCGAGCGCGCCCAGGACGGCGGCGCCGGCGAGGGCGGCAGGGCGGCGAGTCTTCATGATCCGAAGATTACCGGGCGGTTCGCAGCCGCATGCCGGGGGACCGCTTGCGGCGCGCCCGGCGCGTCGTCAGTTTGCGGCCCACGATCACCAGCGCCAGGGTCAGCACGCCGGCCGCCACGCTCATCCCGAGCGTGCCGTTCAGTGGCAACGCGATGCCCACACCGCCGCCGACCACCCACGCCACCTGGAGCGCGGTCTCGGTCCGGGCGAACGCGGAGGTGCGCACCGCCTCGGGGATGTCGCGCTGGATCATCGCGTCCAGCGACAACTTGCCCAGCGCCTGGGCGAGACCGGCCACCGCCGCCACCGCGAGCACCGTGACCAGGCTGTACATCGCCGCCGCCCACGCCGCGCAGGACGCGGACGCGAGCAGCACGCCGGTGATGATCACCTCCGGCGCACGGGACTTGAGCCACGCGCCGAGCGCGGTGCCGACCGCGTTGCCGACCGCGGCCGCGATCACCACCGCGATGGTGGCCTGGGTGGCGGACAGGTCGGCGACCGGGTGCTTGCGCATCAAGAAGCCCAGGAACATGATCAGGAACCCGGAGAAGCCGCGCAGCGCCGCGTTCGCCCACAACGCCTGGACCACCGACGGGCCCACGCTGCGCAACCGCCGCGAGGTCTTGACCCGGACCGGCTTGCGCCCGGATTCGCGCTCGCCGCCCGCCGCGGCCGCGCCCTCGCCCGACTCCTCGGTCTGGGGCTCGGGCACCGTCTCGGTGCTCGTACCGCCCTTGCCGCCGCGCAATTTGGCCAGCGACACCTTGCGCTCGTGTTCGACGCCGGGGGCCTCGGCGGTGAACGACGCCCGGTCCTCGCCCTCGGCCGAGTCGACCTTCGACGGCAGCGTGAAGGACAGGATCGCGCCGAAGGTGAACACCACGCAGGCGCCGTACAGGATCCCGGGCGTGCCGAACGCGTATTTCAGCCCGCCCGCCACCGGCGCCGCGCCCATCGTGCCGATCAGGCCGAACAGGGTGATCCGCGAGTTCGCCTTGACCAGCGAGACCGAGCGCGGCTGGAGCCGGGGCACCACCGCGCTGCGGCTGACCCCGTACACCTTCGAGGACACCAGCACGCCGAACGCCGCCGGGTACAACTCCAGGCCACCGTCGTTCACCGCCCCGGCCATCAGCCAGCACAACCCCACCCGGACCAGCATCGCCAGCGCCATCGCGAAGCGGCGACCTCGGCGCATCCGGTCCAGGACCGGCCCGAGCACCGGCGCGAGCAGCGCGAACGGCGCGAGGGTGATCAGCAGGTACATCGCCACCCGGTCGCGCGCCTCGCCGGTGGGCACCGAGAAGAACATCGTGGTGGCCAGCGCCATGGTCACCAGCGCGTCGCCCGCGTTGTTGATCAGGTGCAGCTCGATCAGCTTGGCCAGGCCGCTCTCGCCGGCGCCCTTGGCCCGGGCCGCGCCGCGGAGTTTGCCGAAGCCGCCGGTGAACAGGCCACCGAACCGACCGAGCGCACGACGCCCCGGACCTCGGTTCCTGCCGGACGACCCGCGGGTGGAGCCGGGCGCGCGAATGGTGCGCCGTGATGCGGTACTGGTCTTGGAGGCTGCCACGCCGGGATCCTGCCCTCGCTCCCTCGGATGATGCGGTCGCGACACGCCAGGAAGGGCTCGCTCCGCGCGCCCGTTCGGGAATCGGACGTGTTTTGAGGGTATCGGCGGTGGAGACCTTCGACGCGTGAGAGAGAATCACTCTCGTGAGTGCCGCGACCCGTAGTCGAACCCCGGACCGCCTCTGCGCAGAGGCGGTTGATCTTGCCTTCGCCGCTGCCGAGGAAGCCGCAGGTCAGGACTCCGTCGGCGAGCATCTGGGTGTACAGGTGGATGGTGATCGCCTGGTCACCCACCTGTTCGCGTGCCGCGAGTCCGCCTACCACGGCTGGCGCTGGGCGGTGACCGTTGCCCGGGCGCCCCGCGCCAAGCTGGTGACCGTGGACGAAACGGTCCTCGTACCCGGCCCCGAGGCGCTGCTCGCGCCCGCGTGGGTGCCGTGGAACGAGCGCCTTCGTCCCGGCGACCTCGGCGTGGGCGACCTGTTGCCCACCGACGCCGACGACCCCCGTCTCGAATTCGGTTACACCGGAGCGGACGAGACAGAGGAGGAATCGACCGAGCCGATCGGGCTCGGCCCCAAGGCGGTCGCGTACGAGCTGGGGCAGGGGCGCGCGCGCGTACTGTCCCCGGTCGGGCGCGATCTGGCCGCCGACCGCTGGGACGAGCAGTTCGGCCGAGCCACACCGATGGCCCAGGCGGCGCCCGCGCACTGCACGAGCTGCGGCTTCCTGGTCAAGGTCGGCGGGCCGCTCGGGCAGGCGTTCGGCGTGTGCGCCAACGAGTATTCGCCCGCCGACGGCCGGATGGTCTCGCTGGCCTACGGCTGCGGCGGCCACTCGGAGGCCGCGGTGATGCCCGCCGCGACGCCGGCGGCCGAGTTGTCCCTGGACGAGTACCGGATCGAGACCGTGCGGATCCGCCCGGTCGAGAGCGCGGTGGACGAGGACGGCATGGAGCCCGGAGAGGACCAGTTGGGCCACTCCTGATCGACCGCGAGATGCAATCAATCCGAATTACGCTGAATATCCGGAATATCCGCAACGTGCGATCGGGTCCGGGTCCTGTCCGGCGGACACGGCCCGGTCCGGTCGAGCGCACGACGAAGCCGCCACCGGATCGGTGGCGGCTTCGACGCGTGCGGTAGGTGGCCACGTCGTTCCCTTCCGTAGCCGACCGGGGTTGCCCCCAGGGATGCGTGTACTCCCGTGGCGACCGGGGCGACCGGGGAAGTGTCGTTTGTCGTATGTGTAGGTTTTGTGTGACTTGATCCACTGCCTGCCCGCATCGTCCCCGCGCCGTTTCGCGCGGCATTCCACGGACCGGGATCGCCGGGCGGCCGCAGCGCCGGAAACGCAATAGGGTTCCGGCCACATCCGCGATCGAGGGACGGCGCACGGCATGGGCATCGACGACCGCTTTGGCACCGCTTCGCTTCGGCGAGCCGTACTGGACGCGTGGGGCGCGTCGCCCGCACGTTTTCGGGAGGACGCGAACGCCGAGGAGGAACTCGCCCTCGGCGGCTATCGCGATCGGCTCGTGGTCGAACTCGCGCAGAACGCCGCCGACGCCGCCGCCCGGGCCGGCGTGGTGGGCCGACTCCGGTTGACCCTGCGCGACGGGGTCCTGGTCGCGGCCAACACCGGCGACCCGCTGCACGCGCCGGGCGTCGAGGCGCTGTCCACGCTGCGCGCCTCGGCCAAGCGCGACGACGGGCCGGAGGCGGTCGGCCGGTTCGGGGTCGGCTTCGCCGCGGTGCTCGCGGTCACCGACGAGCCGTGTGTGCTCTCCCGGACCGGCGGGGTGCGCTGGTCCCTGCACGAGGCCCGCGACTTGGTCGCGGAACAGGCCCGGGACAACGCCGGACTGACCGACGAACTGGCTCGACGCGACGGCGACGTGCCGGTGCTGCGGCTGCCGATGCCGGCCGAGGGAACCCCGCCGGAGGACTACGACACGTGCGTGGTGCTGCCGCTGCGCGACGGCGCCGCGGTGGACCTGGCCGCCCGGCTGCTCGCCGAGGTCGACGACGCGCTGCTGCTCACCCTGCGCCGGCTCGGCGAGATCGTGATCGAGACGCCGGACGGTGTGCGGACGCTGACCTGCCGGGCCGACGGCGGCGCCCTGGTGGTGACCGACAACGGCGTGCAGACCCGCTGGCGGGTCGCCGAGGACGGCGGCGCGCTGGAGCCCGCGCTGCTCGCCGACCGGCCCACCGAGGAGCGCCGGCGGGCCGCCTGGTCGGTGTTGTGGGCGGTGCCGCTGGACGCCGCCGACCATCCGCGCCGGCCGAGCGTACGGCCCGTCGTGCACGCGCCCACGCCCACCGACGAGCCGCTGGGGCTGCCCGCCCTGCTCGTCGCGTCCTTCCCGCTGGACCCGACCCGCCGGCACACCGCGCCCGGTCCGCTGCGCGACTTCCTGGTCGAGCGGGCCGCCGAGACCTACGCCGGGCTGCTCGGCACCTGGCCCGTGACCACCACCGCCGTGCTGAGCCTGGTGCCGGGGCCGACCGGCGAGGGGGAGCTGGACGGGCTGCTGCGCCGGGCGGTGCTCGATCGGCTCGCGGAGACCGCGTTCCTGCCGGCCGCCGCGCCGGGCGCCGGGTCCTCGGGCGCCTCCGACGCCGCCGCCTCCGCCGCCGTGTCCGTCGTGGAGGCGGAACCCGACGATCGCGACGCGCTGTTGCTCGACCGGGGCACTGCGGCGCGCGACCGCGATCTGCTGCGCCCGCGCGACGCGGTGCTGATCGAGACGGCGGGCCCGCGGCTGGTCGAGGCGCTGGCGCCGGTGGTGGCCGGGCTGCTGCCGGCCGGTCTGGATCGCAGCGCCGCGTTGCGGGTGCTGGGGGTGCGCCGGTTGCCGCTGGCCGAGGTGGTCGACCAGCTCGCGGGGATGGAGCGGGAGCCGAGCTGGTGGCGGGATCTGTACGACGCCTTCGACCCCGCGGCCCGGGACGCGCTGGGGGCGTTGCCGGTGCCGCTGGCCGACGGTCGGATCGTGCGCGGGCCGAGGGGGGTCCTGCTGCCCTGCCCGGAGAGTCCCGACCCGGCGGTGCTGGACGTGCTTCGGCTGCGGGTGGCCCACCCCGACGCGACGCATCCGCTCCTGGAGCGGCTCGGCGCGGTCCGGGCCACGCCGCGGGCGGTGCTGGCCGATCCGGCGGTGCGGGCCGCGGTCACCGAGGGCGAGGAGGGCGACGACATCGCCGACGCGGTCCTGGAGCTGGTCCGGGCCGCCCGGATCGCCGCCGGCGACGAAGCGTGGCTGGCCGCCCTGCTGCTGCCGGACGTGGACGGCGACGCGGTTCCGGCGGGCGAGCTGATGTTGCCCGGCAGCCGGATCGCCGCGGTGGTCGAGCCGGACGCGCTCGGCGTCGCGCACCCGGACCTGGTCGAGCGCTGGGGCGAGGACGTGCTGGAGGCGGTCGGCGTGCTCGGCACGTTCGGCCTGGTCCGGGAGGAGGACGTGGTCCTCGACCACGACGGCTGCGACCACGACCTGGACGCCGAGGACGACTGGCTCGACGACGTGCTCGACCACCTGCCCGACCAGGGCGTGCCGCCGGTGCTGGCCGGGTTCGCCGCGGTGCGCGATCTGGACCTGGTCGCGGACGACGCGTGGGACGAGGCCCTGGAGGTGCTGGCCACACCGCCGCTGCGGAACGCGGTGACCGAGCCGGCGCACGTGCTGCTGCCCGACGGCGGCCGGGCCCGGGTGCCGTCGTACACCTCGTGGTGGCTGCGCGGGCACCCGGTGCTGGACGGCCGGCGCCCGGCGGGGCTGCTCGCGCTGGACGGGGACCGGCTGCTGCACGGCCTCTACGACCGGGTCCGGGCGAGCCTGGATCCGGTGTTCCTGACCGCCCTGGGCGTGCGTACGACGCTCCCGGCGCTGCTGGCCGACCCGGACGGCCCGGACGAGCTGCTCGAGCGCCTGGCGGACCCGGACCGGGCGGTGACCCGGGACCAGTTGCGCGCGCTGTACACCGCGTTGGCCGAGGTGACCCCGGAGCGGCTGTCCGCGCCGACCGAGCTGCGCGGGGTCTCCGGCGGCCGGATGACCGTGGCCGACGTCGCGGACGCGCTGGTGGGCGACGCGCCGGACCTGGCGGCGCTGGTCGCGGACGACGCGACGCACGTGGTGCTGCCGGTCCGCCCGGACCGGGCGGAGGCGCTGGCCGACCTGCTGGACGTACCGCTGCTGTCCGAGACCATCCCCGGCAAGGTGCTCTCCGAGGGCACCGTGCACGAGGTCCCGGACGACGTACTGGCGGCGATGCCCGACGCGCCGAAGGAGTACGTCGAACACGAGGAGCTGATCGTCTCCGGCCCGGACGGCACCGAACTGGAGGCGGACTGGCGCTACGTCGACGGCAAGGTGCACGCCACCACGTTCGAGGGCGTCGCCCGCGGCCTGGCCTGGGCCGCCGGCGAATGGCACCGCCGCTTCGAGGTCGAACAACTCCTCACCCATCCGGAAAACGCCGCCCACTTCGCCACGGAACGCGACTTCGACGGCGTCTGACCCCGGGGCGGGGCGGCTCCTTGGCGAGCCGCCCCGCCCCGGGCGCGGGTCGTGGGGCCTACCCGTCGTCGCCCGTGCGGCGGTGGAGCCAACCGGATACGTGCCACCCCGCCTCCAGGAGGGCGGCGGCGACGACGGCGATGCCGATCGCGGTGCCGTTGTTGCCCTGGTCCTGGGGGTAGAGGGCGAAGAAGTCGGCGGCGAAGGGGACGTAGAGGGCGAACAGGAAGGCCGCCGCCATCGCCGCGATCAGGGCGATCTTCCACCACGCGTAGGGGCGGGCGACGATGGCCAGGATCCACATCGCGACCAGGAACAGGGTGATCACCGCGGTCGTGCGGTCCTCCTTCAGGTCGGTGCCGCTGTTCAGGTGGGCCAACCAGTAGGACAGGAACGTCGCCCCCGCGGCCACCACGCCGCCCGGGATCGCGAAGCGCAGGACGCGCGGGACGAAGCCCCGGCGGGCGCGTTCGGCGTTGGGGGCCAGGGCCAGGAAGAACGCCGGTACGCCGATCGTGAGCGAGCCGATCAGGGTGAGGTGGCGGGGCAGGAACGGGAAGACCACGCCCGCGACGCCGGTCAGCAGCGACAGGAGCAGCGCGTACACGGTCTTGACCAGGAACAGGTTCGCGACCCGCTCGATGTTGCCGATCACCCGTCGCCCCTCGGCCACCACCGAGGGCAGCGTGGCGAAGCGGTTGTCCAGGAGCACGATCTGGGCGACCGCGCGGCTCGCCCCGCTGCCCGAGCCCATCGCCACCCCGATGTCGGCGTCCTTGAGCGCGAGGACGTCGTTCACGCCGTCGCCGGTCATCGCCACCGTGTGCCCGCGGGCCTGGAGGGCGGCGACCATGGCCCGCTTCCGCTGCGGGGTGACCCGGCCGAAGACGGTGTTCTCCTCCAGCGCCCGCCCGAGTTCGGCGCGGTCCTCGGGCAGTCGGCGGGCGTCCACGGCGTGCTCCGCGCCCGCCAGGTCGAGTTTGGCGGCGACCGCGCCGACCGCGAGCGCGTTGTCCCCGGAGATCACCTTGGTCGCCACGCCCTGGCCCGCGAAGTAGCGCAGCGTCTCGGCGGCGTCCGGGCGCAGCCGCTGCCGGAGCACCACGAGCGCGGCCGGGTGGGCCCGCGCGCCGGCCTTGTCGGTCAGCGCGTCGGCGGTCGCCAGGAGCAGTACCCGCAGCCCCTTCGCGCCCAGTTCGTCCACCGCGGCCTGCACCGGATGCCCCTCGGGCAGCAGGACGTCGGGCGCGCCCAGCAGCCACGTGCCGCGCTCGGCGAAGCTCGCCCCGCTCCACTTGCGGGCCGAGGAGAACGCGGCGATGTCGGTGATCGACCACCCCCGCGGCGCCGGGTAGGCGTCCACGATCGCCTGGAGGCTCGCGTTCGGGCGCGGGTCGGAGGTGCCGAGGGCGCCGAGCGCCTGGCCGATCGGCAGGGTGTCGTCGAGCGTGCGGACCTCGGCCACGTCCATGCCGCCCTCGGTGAGCGTGCCGGTCTTGTCCAGGCACACCACGTCCACCCGGGCCAGCCCCTCGATCGCGGGCAACTCCTGGACCAGGCACTGCTTGCGGCCCAGGCGCACCACGCCGACCGCGAACGCGACCGAGGTGAGCAGCATCAGCCCCTCGGGGACCATGGTGACCAGCCCGGCCACCATGCCGCGCAGCGCGTTGGGCAGGCCGTCGTCGGTGCGCAGTTGGCTGATGATCAGCAGGATCCCGACCGGGATCATCAGCCAGGTGACGTAGGTGAGGATCCGGTTCAGCCCCTGACGCAGTTCCGAGTCGACCAGGGTGAACCGGCCCGCCTCCTCGGCGAGTCGGGCGGCGTACGCGTCGCCGCCGACCTTGGTCGCCCGGTACGCGCCGTTGCCGGCGGCCACGAAGCTGCCGGACATCACCGGGTCGCCGATCCTCTTGTGGACCGGATCGGTCTCGCCGGTCAGCAGCGACTCGTCCAGTTCGAGCGCGTCGGCCTCGACCACGACGCCGTCCACCAGGACCTGTTCGCCCGCGCCGAGCGCGCAGACGTCGTCCAGGACCAGTTCGCGCGCGGACACCTCGACCGTGTGCCCGCCGCGGCGCACCCGCGGTTTGGCCTCGCCGATCACCGCCAGGGTGTCCAGGGTGCGCTTGGCGCGCAGTTCCTGGATGACGCCGATCGCCGTGTTGGCGACGATGACCAAGCCGAACAGGCCGTCCTGGATCGGGCCGACGATCAGGATCACCACGAACAAGGTGCCGATGATGGCGTTGAACCGGGTGAAGACGTTGCCCCGAACGATCGCCGAGGCGCTGCGGCTCGAACGGCCCGGAACGTCGTTGACCCGGCCGGCCGCGACACGTTCGGCGACCTCGGCGTCGGTCAGCCCGGTGCTGGTGACGGGGGCATCGATCATGCCCTGACGTTACGTCAGTGAATGTCGGATTTTGTGGTTATTCGAGGCGGGTCGCCGAGTACCTTCACCGGACGTCCGGAACGGGGCGGAGGCCGGCCGACGCACCCTAGTCGTCGCGCGCGCTCTGCAGGCGGCGGCAGTACCAGAGGCCGAACAGGCCCAGGCCGGAGCCGGCCAGCGCGCACCACGGCCACCAGTCGCGGCCGTCGTCGGTGAGCGAGTCGCGCATGAACCAGGCGACCACGAACAGCGCGAACCAGATCACGCTGCCGACGGCGACGAGCTTGACGATGTCGCCTTCGAGCGGGGGCGGGGCGGGCCGCATACCGGTGTCCGTGGCGGGCGGCTCCCGGTCGGCGGGCGGCGCGGGCTCGTCGGCGGGATCGGCGACACCGGCGGCGTCCGCGGCATCGGTGACGGCGGCGAACTCGGCGGTTCCCCCGCCCGGGGCCGGGTCGGTCGCCGGGTCGTAGGCGCTCGCGCCGTACTCGGGCGTGGCGTGGCTCCCGGAGTCGTACGCGTCGGGCTCGAAGGCCGGTACGGCGGCCTGGTAGCCGCCGGAGCCGTAGGCCGCCTCGGGGGCCGTGTAGTCGGTCTGCGGGTAGTCGGCGTAGTTCGCGGCGGCGTACTCCCCGGAGGTCGCGCCGTACTCGCCGGAGGTGGCGGCGTACTCCCCGGAAGTCGCGGCGTACTCGCCTGAGGTCGCGGCGTACTCCCCGGAGCCGTAGTCCGCAGAGCCGTAATCCCCGGAGCCGTAATCCGTGGAGCCATAGTCCGCGGTGCCGTGATCCGTCGCCGGGTAGGGCTCGCTCCCGTGCGCCGCGTATTCACCGCTGCCGGGGGCGCTCGCGTCGAACGTGTCGTCGACCGGATCCGGCGTCGCGGCCGAATCCGTCCGCGCCACGCCCGTGTCGTCCGGATCCGGCGAGGTGCGCCGTCGTTTCCCGCTCCCGTGCCTGCTCACGAAAACAAGGCTACTTGGCGGCCGGTACGGGGCCCGCGCGTGCCCCGACGCACAAGTGGAGAGACCGGTTCCCGTTTCGGCTGTGGTCTCTGGCACCCTTTTGGGGTCTCCCGGCACGCGTCCCCACGTGCCGTGTGCGTGTCTTGACTACCCGTTCCCACGCTCCGAGGATTCGCATGCCCCGCCAGGCCCCCGCCGTGACCGTCCCCGAGGTCCCCGCCACGCGAAGGAGCGGCCTCGACCGCTTCTTCAAGATCTCCGAGCGCGGCTCGTCGCCGCTGCGCGAGATGCGCGGCGGGCTCGCCACGTTCTTCGCGATGGCCTACATCATCGTGCTGAACCCGATCATCCTCGGCAGTGCGACCGACAAGTTCGGCAACCATCTGTCCCAGCCGCAGCTGGTCACCGCGACGGTGTTGGTGGCCGCCGTGATGACCATCCTGATGGGCCTGATCGGCAACATGCCGCTCGCGCTGGCCGCCGGGCTCGGGATCAACGCGATGGTCGCGTTCCAGATCGCGCCGCAGACGACCTGGGACGAGGCGATGGGCCTGGTCGTGCTGGAGGGCGTCGGCCTGCTGATCCTGGCCGCCACCGGGTTGCGCGAGGCGATCATGAACGCCATCCCGCTGGTGCTCAAGCAGGCGATCGGGGTCGGCATCGGCCTGTTCGTCACCCTGGTCGGCCTGGTCAGCGCGGGCATCGTGACGCGCGTGCCGGACAAGGTGAACTCCACCGTCCCGGTCGCGCTCGGCGCGGGCGGCACGCTCAAGGGCTGGCCGGCGGTGATCTTCTGCTTCGGGCTGCTGCTCACGTTCGTGCTGGTGGTACGGAAGGTGCCGGGCGCGATCCTGATCGGGATGGTCGCCTCGACGGTGCTCGCGGTGATCGTGCACAACGCCGCCGGCCTGGACAAGGCGGCGTGGGGGCTGACCGCGCCCGAGGCGAACGGTGTGGTGGATACGCCGGACTTCGGGCTGATCGGCGACGTCGACCTGTTCGGCGCCTTCGGCCGGGTCGGCTTCATCACCGCGTCGTTGCTGATCTTCACCCTGCTGCTGTCCAACTTCTTCGACGGCATGGGCACGATCATCGGGGTCAGCCGCGAGGCCGGGCTGCTCGACGAGCAGGGCAAGGTGCCGGGCCTGGGCCGGATCCTGACCGTCGAGTCGGTCGGCGCGATCGCGGGTGGCGGTGCCTCCGCGTCGTCCAACACGGTCTTTGTGGAATCCACAGCCGGGGTCGGCGAGGGCGCCCGGACCGGACTCGCCAACCTGGTCACCGGCGGCCTGTTCGCGCTCGCGCTGCTGTTCACCCCGCTGGCCAAGCTGGTGCCCGCGCAGGCCGCGACACCGGCGCTCGTGGTGGTCGGCGCGCTGATGATGACCCAGATCAAGCACATCGAGTGGGACGACCTGACGGTCGCCGCCCCGGCGTTCGTGACGATCGCGCTGATGCCGTTCACGTACAGCATCACCACCGGGATCGGCGCCGGCTTCATCCTGTACGTGGTGCTGCGCACGGCGGTCGGCAAGGCCCGGGAGATCCCGCTTCTCCTGTGGATCGTCTCCGCCCTCTTCGTGATCCACTTCGCCATCGACCCGATCGAACAGGCACTCGGCGTCAAGTAACCCGACGGCCGGGCGGCAGAGCCACCTCCCGCCCGGCCCCACTCCCCACCAACGCCCCTCACCCGCGCCGCACGGACCGCCGCCCGGCCACCGCCGCGCGTTGCCCCTCCTCGCACCCGCGCCGGCCGCCTCGGGTTTCGACCTCTCCGGGTGGGTTCGTCCCATGCGCGCGGCAAGGCGTTCCGTGGCACCGGAATATCCCCGGCGGGGAAAGCATTGGAAGTTAGCGAGAGTAAAGAGTTAAGCTAAAAAACGTGTCCCCGTCCGAACCCGACCGTGCCACGGTGGCAGCCCTCCGTGCCTCGGTGCTGAAACTCTCTCGTCGCCTGCGCAACCAGCGGGCCGACGAGACGCTGAGCCCCACACAGCTCTCGGTGTTGACCGTGCTCGTCGTGCGCGGCGCCATGACTCCGGGCGAACTCGCCCGGCAGGAGAAGGTGCAGCCGCCGTCGATGACCCGGGTGATCGCCGGCCTGGAGGAGCGCGGCCTGGTCCGGCGCGAGCCGCACCCCGACGACCGCAGGCAGGTCGTGGTCTCCGCGACCGAGCCCGCCGCCGCCGTGGTGGAGGAGAACCGCCGACTGGGCAACGCCTGGCTGGCGGAACACCTGGCGCGGCTCACGCCGGAGGAGAACGAGGCGTTGCGCGCGGCCCTGCCGGTGCTGGAGAAACTGGCACAGGCGTAGCGGGCTCGGCGCGCCCCGCGTCGCGGTCGGTTCGGTTCAGGGACGGACGCACATCCGGCCCAGGCCGATCCGTACGACGAAGGGGGAGCCCGTGGCGGCGACAGCCGGCACTTTCCAATCACTACGAAACCGCAACTTCAGACTGTTCGCCGCCGGCCAGACCGTGTCGAACACCGGCACGTGGATGCAGCGCATCGCGCAGGACTGGCTGGTGTTGCAGCTCACCGGCAGTACCACCGCGCTGGGCGTGACCACGGGCCTGCAATTCCTGCCCATGCTGCTGTTCGGCCTGTGGGGCGGGGTGATCGCCGACCGCTACCGCAAGCGTGTGCTGCTGATCGGTACGCAGACCGTGATGGGCCTGCTCGCCGCCGTGATGGCCGTCCTGGTGCTCGGCGGCGCGGTCGAGGTCTGGCATGTATGGCTGCTCGCCTTCGGCCTGGGTCTGGCCACCGCCGTGGACAACCCGGCCCGGCAGTCCTTCGTGATCGAGATGGTCGGGCGCAAGGATTTGGCCAACGCGGTCAGCCTGAACTCGGCCAACTTCCAGCTCGCCCGCATCGTCGGCCCCGCCGTCGGCGGTCTGCTGATCACCGCGATCGGCACCGGCTGGGTCTTCGCGCTCAACGCGGTGTCCTACATCGCGGTCCTGCTCGGCCTGGTGGCCATGCGCGAGGCGGAGCTGCGCACGATGCCCGTGGTGCCGCGCGAGAAGGGCCAGTTGCGGGAGGGGCTGCGTTATGTGCGCGGTCGGCCCGATCTGCTGGTGGCGATCGCGCTGGTCGGGTTCGTCGGCACCTTCGGCTACAACTTCGCGGTCACCCTGGCGGGGTTCTCCAACAACGTCTTCCATGCCGGGCCCGGTTCGTTCGGGCTGCTCAACACGGTGTTCGCGGTCGGCTCGCTGGCGGGCGCGCTGCTCGCGGCCAAGCGCGGGCACACCCGACTGCGCGTACTGGTCGCCGCGGCCGTCGTGTTCGGCCTGCTGGAGACGGTCGCCGCGTTCATGCCGGGCTACTGGAGCTTCGCGCTGCTGCTCGTGCCGATCGGGATCGCCGGCCTGACGTTCAACACGGCGGCGAACTCGACCGTGCAGTTGGGCAGCGATCCGGCGATGCGCGGTCGGGTGATGGGCATCTACATGCTCGTCTTCATGGGCGGCACCCCGCTGGGCGGCCCGCTGATCGGCTGGCTCGCGGAGAGCTTCGGTCCGCGCGTGGGGTTGTTCGTGGGCGGGCTGATCTCGCTGATCGCCGCGCTCACGGTCGGTGTGCTGCTGGCCCGGCACAGTGGGATCCGGTTGCGGCCGCGTGCGATGGTGCGCGCGATGCGCCCGGCCGGCGCGAGAGTGCCGGCCATCGCCGCGGAGGGCGTCGCGCCCGCGACTCCGGCGACTCCCGCCGGCGCCGCCGTCACGGCGACACGGTCGGGGTTCGGTAATCCTGCGGTCAAGATCTGACACAGCGTCAGCACAACTGTGCGACACACCTTTTCTTGACGCGGGAT
The DNA here is from genome assembly GCF_042793325.1 of Embleya sp. NPDC056575. NCBI lineage: Bacteria > Bacillati > Actinomycetota > Actinomycetes > Kitasatosporales > Streptomycetaceae > Embleya > Embleya sp. NPDC056575. The sequence goes on along the minus strand of NZ_JBHTVA010000111.1, from coordinate 3,087 downwards.
TCACGCTCTGGGGTGACGCAGGCCATCGACACGTCACCCGAACCGCTGGAATCCTTGACGAATGGACTACGTGCGGTTCCAGCACCTGTTCCAGGCGGAAGGCCTCCGCCTGGGCCAGGCGGCCGTCACGGACATGGACGCGCCGGTACCGTCCTGTCCCGGTTGGACGGTCGCCGACGTCGTACGACATTCCGTGCTCATGTACACCGACGCCACCGGGCAACTGCGCTCGGACGGTCGTCCGGAGGGCCGCCCACAGCCGGGCGGCCCGAGCGACAAGGGGGATCTGCTCGACACCTACACCCGGGCGCACGCCGCGCTCGTGGCGGAAATGGCCAGGCGGGACCCGCTCGACCCGGTCGAGGCGGACCTGCCCGAGGCGGCCGTCCCGGAGGTCTTGGAGCGCGACGGGCCCGATCCGGGTACGGCCGGCTTCCTGGCCCGCCGGATGGCGCGCGAGGCGGCGGTACACCGGGCCGACATCGAGATGGCGGTCGGCACCCCGGGACCGCTGGACGCGCAGCAGGCCCTGGACGGCATCGACGAGGTGCTGGGCGTACTGCTCCCGGCGCACTACGACGGGGGCGCGCGCGACGGCGCGAGCGGGCGCACCATCGGCGTACACAGCAACCGGCACCACTGGCGGCTGACCATGCGGCGCGGCGGCGTCACCATGTCCCGCGAGCCGGGCTTCGCCGACGCGGCGGTGACGGGCGAGCCCGCCGAGTTGCTGCTCTACCTGTGGGGCCGGCGGCCCGGCACGGTCGTCTCGCGGACCGGCGACCGCACCGTGCTCGCTGCCTTTCGCCGCCGTCTGGCCGCCTCCATGGTCTGACCGGCCGACCCGACGACTCGGAGCGGGGTCCGCGGACCCCGCGGCGCGGGCGCCCGACCGGAATTCGACCGGGCGTTCGCGCCGCGTAGGCTCTGGGGCGTGAATCCCCGCACCCGAACCCGCGTCGTCACGGCCACCCTGGCCCTCCTGCTCATCGCCGTGATCATCGGCGCGTTGATGCGGTAGGGCGGGACGTCGAGGGCTCGCGTGCCGCGACACGGCGACGCCGGTCCGGCTCGACGCGGAAGCGCCGACACCTCCCGTCAGTGCGGGTTCCCCGCCGCGCGGGCCGCGTGTACCCGGTCGGCGGCGATCCGTACCAGCGCCGCGTTGCCCGGGACACGGCGGCCGTCCGGGTCGAGCAGGGTGTCCTCCAGCCCGATCCGGGTGTCCAGGCCGGCCGCGATCGCCGCGTCCAGGAGCGGCCACGCGGACGCGTCGGCGCCGTGCAGCAGGCGCGGCACCGCGACCTCGTGCCGATCCAGGACCGCCAGGATCCGACCCGCCTCGGCCGGCGCGTCCCCCGGTTCGCCGCCCTCGACCTCGACCAGGATTCGCGTGCACACCGCGGCCAGCTCCCGCTCGACCAGCAACTCCGCGTCGGCCTCGGTCCACACCCCCGCCTCGACCCCGACCCCCAGGTGCGCCAGCGTGTACGCGAGTTCGACCGCGCCCTCCTCGGAGAGATTGACCGAGGCCAGGTCGGGCAGCACCGTCCAGGAGCGCACCGACGCCAGCCGGGAGGCCGCGTCCGCCTCGATCCACGCGCCGGTGCTCACCCCGATCGGCACACCGGGCGCCGCGCCCCGGATCGCCCGGACCACCGAGGTCAGCACGTCCGGCGCCAGACTCTCGCGACCTCGGCGATCACGCGGATGCACATGCACGATGGATGCCCCCGCGGCCACCGCGGCCCGACTGTCCGCGGCGATCTGTGCCGGGGTCAGCGGTAGCGCCGGGTGCTCCTCGGGGCGCCGCGTTCCGTTCAGACAGGCCTTGATCAGTGTCATGGAAGACTCCCGATGCCGACGCCCACGAGCCCCCATCCCATCCCCGATCCACGGCAAACCGCAATGGATTCGGTCGACCTGTCGCAAAATGACCGGAGGAGTCGAACGGGAGCCCGGACCGGGCCGGCAGGCTGGACCCATGACACGGCGGTACGCGTGAAGCGCGTGAGACGAGGCCGGTTGCGCGTCCTGGGCGCGCTCCCGGCGGCCCTGGCCCTGGTGGTGGCGCTGCCCGCGGCGGCGACGGCCGATTCCGACGTGGCGTTCACCATCAAGGACGAGCGCATCGGCGAATCCAGCGGCCTGGTGGCGAGCGCGCAACATCCCGACGTCTACTGGACGCACAACGACAGCGGGGACTCGCCCAGGATCTACGCGATCGGCAAGGACGGCGCCACCAAGGCGACCATCACGCTGTCCGGCGTGGACGCGCGGGACTGGGAAGCGATCACGATCGGCAAGGACGACGCGGGCAATCCGGCCCTGTTCGTCGGCGACATCGGCGACAACTTCCACGGCAAGTGGCCCGAGGTGTGGATCTACCGCTTCGCCGAACCCGCGACGCTGGCCGACGCGACGGTCAAGCCGACCAAGTTCCGGGTCAAGTACGACAACGGGCCACGCGACGCCGAGGCGATGCTGATCGACCCGAGGACGAACAGGCTCTACATCGCCAGCAAGGAGTCCGACGGCGGGCTCTACGAGCAGCCGGAGCAGTTGTCCACCACCGGGATCAACACGTTCCGGCGAATAGCCGCCGGCGACTCGACGGTGACCGACGGCGCGTTCGCGCCCGACGGGTCGCGGTTCGTGCTGCGCGGCTACTTCTCCGCCACCGTGTTCTCCGCGCCGGGCAAGCAGGTGGGCCCGGTCAGCGTGCCGCTCCAGCGCCAGGGCGAGTCGGTGGCGTGGAGCGCGGACGGCCGGACCCTGCTGTTCGGCAGCGAGGGCAAGGGCAGCCAGGTGCGCCGGGTCGAGCTCAAGGGCGACAACCGGCCGGACTCGGTACGCGACGCGCCGGGCGGCGGGGCGAAGCCGGACACGAAGTCGGACACGGCGGGCAGTTCGGCCGGCAGTGACAAGGGCGACGGCGATTCCGCCGCCGACAAGACCAAGGCGTACGGGCCGGGGTTCTTGGCGGTCGCGGGTCTGGTGCTGCTGTTCTTCGCGTATCGCCGACTCGGTGGGCGGCGAAACCGGGACTGAGCGCCGAACGGCCGCCGCCCCGGACCTCCCGACGGG
>NZ_JBHTVA010000110.1:0-28853 GCF_042793325.1 Embleya sp. NPDC056575 | reverse complement strand
CTCCGGCGGTGAGACGCGGCGCAGCCTCCAGGGCGTCACCTTCGCCGTGCCTGTGGGCTGGACTGTCGAGCAGGGCGCGGGCGGCCCGAACGTGGTGTGCGTGTTGCCGCCCACCGCGCTTGTGGGTTGCCCCAACGACGGGTGCGCGGTGGACGGTTGGAGATCCGCCTGCCGGACCCGCCCGGTGACGAATAGGGGCGGGCGATGGACCTCGAATCCGGTTCCGGGTGGGTCTGGCAGGGCGACGCGTGGTGCCGCGGCACCATCCCTCACGGCAGCGCGTTGACCACGTCCTCGACGATCGTGGAACGAGGTCTGCGCCCGGTCGGAAACAAGTCCGCCGACGACCGGCGCTGGGCGGCCGGTTGCGACAACGGCTCCTCCTATCACCCGCGCGTGTGGTGGTTGCCGGTCGCCGAGGTTGGACACGACGGTCGATCGCATCGCCGCGTCCTTCGACTTCTCGGGCTACTCGGGCACTCAGGGGTGACCGGCGGTCCCGACCACGCTCACGGCTTCTCCCAGATCTCGAACGCCCGTACCGTGAACGGCACATCGGGGACGAAGACGCCCTCACCCGGATAGGTGCTGAAGTCGCCTTCCGTAGCGCATTCCCGGCTCTGATACATCGTCACGTAGCGATCCATGCGGTTCGCGAAGGACAGCGCATCGACCCCTTCCGGAAGGGAGACACACTGCTCCACGTTGGAATCGGCCAACTCGAAGCTCGCCGTCGGTGCGCCCGCAAAACCCGGAGAGGACCAGAAGCACACCTGTCCGGGCGCACACGCGGACGCGGCGGCTGTGTCGGCGGATGCGCCGGGCGCTCCCACCGCGGTCAACAGGCTCGTGGTCAAGGCCAGCGCGCAGACGAAACGACGTCGCATGCGGTTCATGGGATGTTCCCCGTTCGTCGAATCCGTGCCCCGGTTCCGACGTGCTTCCACGGTCGCCCGTGGAGGGGGAAAACGCACGCGAATGGCGGTTGATTAGCTCTAAAGAGTGCACTGAAGATCAATATCCCGCGTCCGGGAACCAAGGTGCGAAACGTTTCGTCAGTGTAGGTATCGGCTTTATTCGGAGGCAGTCATGACTGTTGTGTCCGTCCCTCGTCGCCATCTCGTCCGCTCCGCTCTCGGTGTCGCCGCCGTCGTCGGCATCGCCGCGACGACCGTGTTGTCCGGAACGGCGCAGGCCGCCGGCACGACCTACCTCACCAACATCCGCGCCGGGGAACACGCCACCTACGACCGCGTGGTCCTCGACTTCTCCGCCGGCGTGCCCGCCTACGGGAGCACGACGAGCAGCGAGCTCTACCAGTGCGCGAGCGGGAAGCCGATCAGCTTCCCCAACAGCGCCGAGTACCTCGAGTTGGACATCGCGAGCGCCGCCCATGACGACAACGGCAACCCCACGTATACGGGCCCGCGCCAGGTGACGACCAACCTGCCCTCGCTCACCGGATACGCGATCACCTGCGACTTCGAAGGCAAACTCAAGGTCGGCATCGGCTACAAGAGCAATGTGCATCAGGTGGTCACGTCCGTTCTGACCAACCCGAGCCGCATCGTGATCGACGTCCAGCGCTGATCGACGTCCGGCGCCGATCGGGAGTCGACCGCTCGGTCGCCGCGACCGACCCCCGACCACGTGGTCATCCGCCGTTCGACCGCCGCCGGTTCGGCGGCGGTCGGCACCATCGGCGAGACAACCGTTCAGCGCCGGCTACATCCACGCCTCGGCGGACGGTGCCCGTGGGCACGCCACGGCACCGCCCCCAAGTCGGAACGGCGCGCTCAGATCCCGCCGTGGTGTCGATGGAAGGCCTCGGCCTCGACACCGTCGCCTTCGGCGCCCACCGCCGTGCGTACCGCGTCCGACAGACCGCGCGCCCGCATCCGCCGCGGCCCTGCGGCGACCATCGGATCGCTGTTCAGATCCTTCAACAGCGCGACACACAACGCCATCATCACCAACACGAACGGCAACGCGACCAGAATGGTCGCCTGCTGAAGGGACTTGAGCCCGCCCGCGACCAGGAGTACGGCGGCGACCGCGCCGATCAGGGTGCCCCATACGACCACCAGCAGGCGCCCCGGCCTGAGTGAGCCCCGGCTGGTCAGCGAACCGAGCACCAGCGACGCCGAGTCGGCCCCGGTAACGAAGTACAGCGCGACCAGGATCATCGTCACGGTCGCGGTGACGCCGTACAGAGGCAGTGCGTCCAGCATCGCGAACAGCCCCGATTCCGGCCCCTCGGCGACCTTGGCCACCAGGTCGGCCGTACCGGTCTGTTGTATCCGCAGCGCGGTCCCGCCCATCACCGCGAACCAGACGGTGCTCGCCCCGCTGGGTACGAGCAGTACGCCGATCACGAACTGGCGAACCGTTCGGCCGCGCGAGATGCGTGCGATGAAAGTCCCCACAAAGGGGGCCCAGGAGAGCCACCATGCCCAGTAGAAGATCGTCCATGAGCCCATCCACGCGTCGCCGCCGAAGGTTCCGGTGCGGGTCGCCGTGGTCAGCAGGTCGTTGAGGTAGCTGCCGACCGAGGCCGGCAACACGCCGAGGACGTACACCGTCGGGCCGACCACGAAGACGAACAACATGAGCATCAGCGCGAGCAGCACGTTCGCGGTACTGAGCCACTTGACGCCGCGATGGATCCCGCTGAACGCGGACAACACGAACGCGGCCGTCAGGGCCACGATGATCACCACGTGCAGTGTGGAGGTGTCCTCGATGTCGGCGGTGAGGTCGAGGCCCTTGGCCACTTGGAGGGCACCGAGGCCGAGGCTCGTGGCCGAGCCGAACACGGTCGCGAAGATGGCGAGCAGGTCGATCGCCCGGCCCGCCGCACCGTCCGCGTGCCGACCCAAGAGCGGTACGAATGCCGCGCTGACCCGATTTCCCCGACCGCGCCGGAAGGTCGCGTACGCGAGGGAGAGGCCGGCGATCGCGTAGATGGCCCACGGGTGCAACGTCCAGTGGAACAACGTCCATTCGAGCGCCGCCCCGGCCGCGCCCGGGGTCTCCGGGACTGCTCCCGAGGCCGGTGGCGGCGTGGTGAAGTGCTGGATGGGCTCGGCCACGGCGTAGAACATCAGCCCGATGCCCATGCCCGCGCTGAACATCATCGCGACCCAGGCTCCGGTGCCGAACTCCGGTTCGTCGTCGTCTCGACCCAGGCGGATCCGACCGTACTTCGACAGGGCGATGAACACCGCGAGCACCAGGAAGAGGTCGGCGGCGACGACGAACAACCAGCCGAAATTGCGGATCGTCCAGTCGAGGCCGGTCGATGCCGCCGTATCGAGCGAACCCTTCGCGAAGACGCCCCAGAGGACAACGGCGAGAACAGCGGCGAAGCCGATGCCCGCGACGACCGGGTCCACGCGAGGCGCGGCTGCGGCATCCCGGCTCGATCCGCTCACTGAGTCATCCTTTTCGTCCGAGTATGCCCCACCTCACATCGTGCGGGCTCGCGGATCGGGAGGAGGGGGGCGCGCCGGGTCGAACGCCGGTGTCACCCCTTTGTCGCAGCCATCCGTACGGCCTCCGCCGTCGACCGATGAAGGGCCACGATGTCGCGAATCTGCTTGTCCGGGTCGCGAATCCAGTCCCCGCTCCAAAGGCGGTACACAGCCCAACCGCGTCGCTCCAGACGGACCGTCCGCAGCCACTCACGCTCGCGCGCGGAGGGCGTCGCGAGGTAGATCGTGCTGCGATCCGTCTCGATCGCGACGAGCATCCATCGCGTGCACCGTCCGCACCCTGCGACTGCGTTCGTCGATGTCACCGAGCCTGCGCCTGCACCTGCGGACGCAGGCGCGCCGGCGTGCGCGACCTCGACCGCGTCCTCACCCACATGAGGGGCGTGTCGATCTTTGCCCCGTGCCACACGCGGTCACGCAGCCCGCCCACGCGCGAAGCGTTCGAGGTCGCGCCCGAGCCGCCGGGCCTCGCGTGGATCGAGTTCCGTCGCGCGCCGGGCATCGAGTACGGGCCCGGTCCACGGCGGCCGTCCGACGAGGTGGTCTGAATCCCGCGCGGGGTCAACCCCAGGCGCCGAACGGCTCAACCATGGCGCGCCTGTGTCGATCCAACACCGCGCCGTCCTCGGCACCCGCCCCCTCGCCGGCGCCCCACCTGCCGTCCGCACCCGCACCCGCGAGTGGCACTCGCGCCCCGACGCCGTCCCCGGCGTCGGCGAGTTCCGCCCACAACCGCCGTACGCCATAGCGCTGTCGCGTGAGCACGAGCACCCGACCGCCGGTGTCGATCTCCCGCCGGATGATCATCGCGGCGGTCCTGGTCTTGCCCGTCCCGGCCACGCCCACCACCACGAGGGCGGGAGGACGGGCGGACGCGGCGGCGAGGATCCGCAACTGGTCCGGGTCGGCGTCGCCCACCCACCCCGTCGCCTTCGCGTCGGGATCCGCCGCCCGCAGGGTCACCGCGGCCCCGGCCAAGGCCGCGACGACTCCCTCGCGAGCGGTGTACCAGCGATGCCCGGATCGGCCGGCAAAGGAAACCGCCCGTCCGCCCAGCGCGGCAGCGCGGCACCGACGACCTCCTCCTCACCATGCGCCATGTCCCGTCCTCCCTGAGGAAGACTCTCCTCCCGGGCGGCACACGCCCGCAGCGGGCAATCCCTCAAACCGGGGCTCCGTGCGCGCCGTTCCGGAACCCACCAAGGTCCACGGCGCGTCGATCGGCGCACGCACCGCCGGCGCCCGCTTCCGGAACCACCGCCCGGGCCCGCTCCCCAGGCACCCGACACGCCCGGTCACTCCCGATACAACCGTGCCACCACCTCCTCGATCGTCGGCTCGCGCACGGACACGTCCCGCAACCCGCCGTCGCGCGCGATCCTGGCGATCAACTCCCCCGCGGGCACCCCGTCCAGCGCGAAGGTGACCCGGCGACCGTCCGCCTCGACGCCCTCGACCGTGACCCCCGGCATGCGCACGTCCAGTTCGCGCGCCTCGTCCAGATCCACCACCACCCGCCGGCGCGATCCGTAGCGCGCGTGCAGGGCCTCCAGCGTGCCGTCGTGGACCACGTGTCCCCGGTCGATCACGATCAGGCGTCGGCACAGGTGTTCGATGTCGGCGAGGTCGTGGGTGGTGAGCACGGTCGTCACCTCCCCGCCGGCGCCGATGTCCGCCAGGAACGCGCGCAGCGACTGCTTGCTGACCACGTCGAGTCCGATCGTCGGCTCGTCCAGGAACAGCACGTCGGGTCCGTGCAGGAGCGCCGCGGTGATCTCGCCGCGCATGCGCTGCCCGAGGGAGAGTTGGCGCACCGGGGTGTCCATGAACTCGTCCAGTTCCAGCATCGCCCGGCATCGCTTGAGCCGGGCCTCGTGTTCGACGCGCGGCACCGTGTACACCGCACCCAACAGCCGGAACGACTCGCGCAGCGGCAGGTCCCACCACAGTTGCGAGCGCTGCCCGAAGACCACCCCGATCCGGCGGGCGAGCCGGCGCCGGCGGGGCACCGGCTCCAGTCCGCAGACGCGGATGTGACCCGAGGTCGGGGTCAGGATCCCGGTCATCATCTTGAGCGTGGTCGACTTGCCGGCCCCGTTGGGTCCGATGTAGCCGACCATCTCGCCCCGGGCGATGCTCAGTTCGACGCCGTCGACCGCGGACACCGTCCGCGTTTCCCGCCGCACCCGGCCTATCTTGCGCTTGATCGTGAATTCCTTGCGCAGGTCGCGCACTTCGATCATCGTGTCGGTCTCGATCATGGTCTCGGTCGCGGTGTCGATCACGATCCCGTACTCCTGTAGTGCCGAATCCCCGTCCGCCACACCAGCAGCGCGATCGTCCAGGCGAGCGCGGCGGCGGCCGGAGAGGACCAGGCGAGCCAGTTCGGCCCGCCGAGCGGATCCGCGTGCCCCGTCAGGAACAGCGCGGGCTGATAGCCGACGAGCGCAAGGCCGACCCCGTACCCGAACACCCGGCGCAGCAGCCCCGGGTAGATCGTCGCCGGATAGCGGGCGAACTCCTTGCCGCCGTAGGTGAACGCGTTCGCGATCTCGCCGGATTCGACGAACCAGAACGCGACGCAGGCGCCCAGTACGAACACCGCCGCGAACAGGGCGCAGCCCGCGAGCGGGGTGAGCACGAGCATCAGTACGCGCACCGGTGTCCAGTCGATGTCGGCGTATACGAGGACTGCCACCAGCAGCACGGACGACTGCGCCACACGCCCGACGCGGCGCAACGCGAAGTCGGTGGCGAGCAGTTGCGGCAACACGCGAAGCGGGCGGATGAGGATGGTGTCGAGCGTGCCCTTGCGGACGTAGGTGGACAGGCGTTCGATATTGCCCACCAGCAGGTCCGCGAGGTCGAACGCGAAGGCCGCGAGCGCGGACATCACCAGCACCTCGCGCAGCCCGAATCCGCCGACCGTCGGCGAGACGCGGAACACCACCAGGACCACCGCGGCCTCGACGAGCGTGCCGAGCGCGCAGGACGCGACATCGATGCCGAACGACAACCGGTACTGGGTCTGACTGCGGATCTGGGCCCGCACCAGGCGCGCGTACGCCTGTCCGACTCCCGGCTCAGCCACCCTGGATCACCAGCCTGTCGGTTGCGGCGCGCTGCACGCGCGCAACGAGCGGGATCAGGATCGCGACCCACGCCAGCTGCAGGACGACGCTGCCGATCTGCTGTGCGGGGCCGGGACGTTCGACCAGCACGTCGAGCGGGATCTGGAACAGGCCGGGGAACGGGGTGGCGAACCACAACACCGCCTGCGCCCACTCGGGCAGGAAGCGCAGCGGGAAGAAGGTGCCCGCGAACACCCCGGAGGCGAGCAGCCACACCGCACTCAGCCCGCGCGCGTCGAGGAGCCAGAACGCGCCGAGGTTGACCAGATAGCGCAGGGCGAAGCTGAGCACCGTGCCCAGGGTCAGCGAGATGGCGAACAGCGGCACCGTGTAGGGGCGATGCGGGACGTACAGGGTGAACATCAGGCCGCCGGCGAGGACGGGGACGACCATGCGGGCGAGGACCGCGTAGGCGGCGCGCCCCAGGTCGGCGGCCAGGAACGCTTCGAAGGGGTCGATGGGGCGCAGCAGATCGGCGGTCACGTCTCCGCTGCGGACGCGGTCGGCGAGTTCGTTCCAGGACCACACGTGGACGACGGTGAGGATGCCCTGGCCGACCCAGACGTAGGTGGCGAGTTGGGTGGTGTCGTAGCCGCCCGGCCGGCGGCCGTCGTCGGCCAGGGCGCGCAGCAGCGAGTAGATCATCACACCGAAGACGATGTTGGTGAACAGTCCGGCGAGCGCCGCCTGGCGGTACGTGGACCAGCGGCGAAAGCCCGCGCCGAACAGCGCGCCGAAGCGGTGCAGGCGGGCCCGGCGATCGGGCGGACGGTCGGGCCGCAGCGGGCGCGCGGAAGCGAATGACATGGTGAAATCCCTTCCCCGGACGGCGTGCGGCGGCGGAGCCGAACGGGCACGCGAGTCCGGGCATACCGGAGTGACCTCGGTCGGAGGCGTGGGATGCTCACTCTTGGTTTCGTTGCGCGGAGTCTGATGCGTGACGAACGCCGACTCCGGCCCGCAACACCCCGGGCAAGGCGAGCAAGAATAGCGGACACGCGGGTACGTTTCACCCAGGTTTTACTCACCCGTACGAGTGGGCGCCCGATTTTTTCGCGCCAAGGGATGAACCGATGAGCACACTCGTGTGACGATCGTGTCCATGGTGCAGCAGTTGGGCAAGGGACAGAACACGCCGGTGACCCCCGCGAAGGTGCGCGCGGTCCTCGTCTGGCGGCCGGGGCCGGGTACACCCGGTCTGGACGCGTCGGCGTTGTTGTTGGGTGCGTCCGGTCGCGTCGCGAGTGACGCCGACTTCGTGTTCTACAACCAGCCGACCCATCCGTCCGGTGCGGTGCGACACGTCGGCAAGGACGAGGGGACCTGGTCGCGGGACGCGCTGGAGATCGATCTCGGATCGATGCCGGCGAGCGTGGATCGGGTGGTGCTCGCGGCGTCGGCGCACAACGGTACCTTCGCGGGCATCCGGGATCTGCACCTGCTGGTGAGCGATCCGGGGGCCGAGGTGGACCTGGTCCGGTTCGACATCGCGAACGCCACCGTGGAGACCGCCATGCTCGCGGGCGAGCTGTATCGCCGGGGTGGGGCCTGGAAGTTCCGGGCGATCGGGCAGGGCTACTCGACCGGTCTGGAAGGGCTCGCCACCGACTTCGGCATCTCGGTGACCGCCCCGCCGACGCCGCCCGCTCCCCCGCGGGTGCAGGCGCCGCCGCCTCCGCCGCCGGTGCAGCAACCGGCTCCGCCCCGGCTGAACGTCCGCAAGCCCGAGCCGGCGCCGCGGCCCGCCTCCACGCCGCCGCCCGTCACCCGGCAGTCGCCGGCCCCGAGCACCCCGGCCCGGCCGCCGGTGCGGCTGAGCAAGGTGACGTTGACCAAGGCGTCGCCGATGGTCTCGCTGAGCAAGGAGGGCATCACCGGGAGTCGGATGCGGGTGAACCTGAACTGGGTTCAGGCCGCTCCCGGGCGCGGCATGCTCAAGCGGTTGATGGGGCCGACGGACCTCGACCTGTGCTGCCTGTGGGAGCTGTCCGACGGCAGGAAGGGGATCGTGCAGGCGCTCGGCAACTCGTTCGGCTCGGCCGACTCGCCCCCGTACGTGTACCTGGACGGCGACGACCGCACGGGCGCCAATGCCGCCGGCGAGAACTTGTTCATCAACCTCGATCACAAGAGCAGCTTCAAGCGCCTGTTGATCTTCGCGTTCATCTACAAGGGTGTGACGTTCGACGACGCGCAGGCGGTGGTGACGCTCACGCCGGCGACCGGACCCGAGCTGGAGATCAGGCTCGACGAGACCGGCGGCGCGGCGCGGTCGTGCGCGATCGCGTTGGTGCAGAACCAGGGTGGGGATCTGACGATCCAGCGCGAGGTGCGCTACATCAAGGGCAACCAGGAGAAGGTCGACCAGGCGTACGGCTGGGGCCTGCAGTGGCGGGCGGGCACGAAGGACTGACGCGAAGCCGACGCCCGCGCCCGGGCTCGCGCACGTTGCGGGCACGGCACGGATGCGACTGCGGGCGCGGGTGATCACAGGCGTGGACTCGGTCGCCGGCGCACGGGCGGGGAGAGCGGTCGCAGGTGCGGCCTCGGTTGCAGGCGCAGGGGCACGGGAACGATCGCGGGTACGCACTTCGGTCGCGAGCGCAGGCGCACGAATGTGATCGCAGGTGCGGCCTCTGTCGCCGTTGCAGCCGCTGGCGTGCGGGAGGAATGGCGAGTATGCACTTGGTCGACGGCCCAGGCGCACGAATGTAGTCGCGGGCGTGGACTCACGGCCGGCGGCCGGGACCAAGGCGCGCCCGGGGTCGCAGGAGCCTTCGGTCGCAGGTGCAGGCCGCAGGGGTATCGTCCCGGTCGCGAGTGATCACGGGTGGTCGCGGGCGCAGGCATCATCACGGTCGCAAGTGCCATCACGGCAGTCGCGGGCGCAGGCACCGTCACGATTGCGAGTGCGATCACGACAGTCGCGGGCGCAAGCCCCGGAAGGCTCAGGCGCGCGCACGCAGCCGTCGGGCGCGGTCGCCGGGACGGCCACATCGCCGGTCGCGGGCGGGTTGGTGGTCGTGGGCGGGCGTTGGGCACGTTCGCGTTCACCGACGCGGGGACGCCCGCAAGTGCAGGCGCAGTTGCGGACATGACCGCGGTCGCAGGCGCCGGTGCAGCCGTTCGGCGCTTTCAGCCGGTGCAGTTCGCCCTTCGCCCATGCAGGCGCCTCCAGTGTGGCCGCTCGGCGCCTACGGGCGGCCTGCGGTCGGGCTACGCCCATGCAGGCGCCGCCGGCGCGCGCGGCCATTCGGCGCCTGCGGCCGGGCCGTGGTCGCCCTACGCCCGTCCGGCCGCCCCGTGGCCGCTCACGCGTCGTCCGGGTGGGTTCCCTCCGGGCGTACGCCGATGCCCGGCAGGTCGACGTATCCGCCGGACGTCCACGCCCGGGTGCGCAGTCTGCGGACGCCGTCGATGCCCCAGTGGGCGAATGCCTCCAGGATCGACTCGGCGGCCGCGACCGCGTGTTCGGCGCCGGGGCGCAGCCAGACCTGGCGTCCGTTGCCCGGCATGTTGCCGAGTTCGAGCCGGTCCTGTCCGACCCGGATCTCGGCCGTGTGCGCGGGTTCGGCGACGTCGCCCAAGACCAGCAGCACCGGTTCCACCCATCCGACCAGGGGCATGTCCACCACCAGCGAGGACAGTACGCGTGGAAGCGCGTCGCAAAAGTCGGCCCAGTCGTGCGGGTCCGGCCCGAACGGCAGGAACAGCTCGGCCAGGCTCATGTCGGGCCGGCTGACGCACCAGATGTACGGCAGTCCGGCGAGCGATTCCGCGCGCTCGAATCCGCGCCGTTCGAAGGCCTCGCCGGCGCGGGTGGGGAACAGCTCCATCACCAGCGCCTCGTTCGCGTCGTCGCGCGAGAGCCGCAGGGTGATCCGGCGCGACCGCCACCGCAACCACGCGGCCGGCCCGCCACGCCAGGGCGCGGGCCCCAGGGTCGCGGTGAGCGCCGCGCCGAGCCGGGTGTGCGCGGCGTCCAACTCCCGCCCGCGGTCGCGGACATACGGCACCGTGCCCCAGGCGCCGATCCCGCCTCCGCCGCCGTAGGAGTACTGGCCGGGCACCACGGGGCCCTGTAGGCCCGGCGTCGGCGGCGGCGGATCCACGCGGACCGGCAGCGGAGCGGTGAGGCGTACGCACGGCGCTCCCTCGGCGTGCTCGCCGGGATCGCCCCGGCACAGCAGTCCGGGGATGCCGGTCTCGATCACCAGGCGCCCGTCCTCGTCCCGGCGAGTCTCCCAGCCGAGTCGCCCGGCGGTTTCCTGGAGGGCTTCGACGGACCAGTCCCCCCACTCCGCGCCTCGGGCGGCGAGCAGCGTTCGGGCGAGTGTGTCGGCGGCAGGCATCACGGAGACGGCCATGCTCGACATGGTCACAGCACACGGGTCGATCGGACCAGACCCTTTACCGATCCGCGCTCGAAAAGATCGTCGGCGAGCCCGCGTTCCCGCGGGTCCGCCGCGTCCCGAACCACCCCGGTCGTCCGTACCGACGACCGACCGGCGACCGCCCACCAGCGACCGCGGTGCGCCGAACATCCGACCCCGACAACCAGGCACCGAGCGCCCACCGCCGAGCACCACCCCCCGAACCCCCATCAGAGCAGGCTGGTCTCCGGATACTTGCCGCTCGGCGTGACGATCGTCCCGGCATTGCCCCGCAGGATCTCCGCGGCCTGATCCAACGCGCCGATCGCCGCCATGTCACCGGTCATCTCGACGAACCGGCAGATGGCGTCGACCTTGGGCCCCATCGACCCGGCCGGGAAGTCGCCGGCGCGCAGTTGCATGGGCGTGGCGTTGGCGATCTCCTGCGCGTCGGGCTGCCCGAATCCGCGCATCACCCGGGGCACGTCCGTGAGCAGCAACAGCGCGTCGGCGTCGAGGGCTTCGGCGAGCAGCGCCGCGGTGAGGTCCTTGTCCACCACGGCCTCGACGCCGGTGAGCTGGCCGAGTTCGTTGCGCACCACGGGCACGCCGCCGCCGCCCGCGCACACCGCGACCGCGCCGGAGGCGAGCAGTTGGCGGATCACCCGGGTCTCCACCACGCGCGCGGGTTTGGGCGAGGGCACCACGCGGCGCCACCACTTGCCGTCCTGCTTGACGATCCAGCCGCGCTCTTGCGCGAGCCGTTTGGCCTCGTCCTCCTCGTAGACGGGGCCGACGAACTTGGTCGGGTCCTGGAAGGCGGGGTCGGCGGTGGAGACGAGGGTCTGGTTGATCAGTGAGCACACCTGGCGGCCGGGCAGCGCGTTCTGCAGCGACTGGAGCAGCCAGTAGCCGATCATGCCCTGGGTCATCGCGCCCAGCACGTCGAACGGGTAGGGCTGGCTGAGCGACTGGTCGGCGGCGGATTGCAGGGCCAATACGCCGACCTGGGGACCGTTTCCGTGGGTCACCACCAGCTCGTGCTCGCGCGCCAACGGGGCCAGCGACTTGACCGCCTTTTGGATGTTGTGCAGTTGGATGTCGGCGTCGGGCTTGTCCCCGCGCTGAAGCATCGCGTTTCCGCCGAGGGCGACGACGACGCGCATGGTGGATCCCTTCGGTCCGGGGCGACGATCGCGAATGGCGGTCGGCCGATCGCATCGTCGCGGCAAAACAGGATGAATGGGGTGCTGCGTAACCACGCGCGGCCCGGGTACCGGTGGTCCGGTGCCCGGGCCGCGTCGATCCTCCTGCCGCGGGTCAGTCGCCGAGAGTGGCGACCATGACGGCCTTGATCGTGTGCAGGCGGTTCTCGGCCTCGTCGAAGACGATCGAGAACTCCGATTCGAAGACCTCGTCGGTGACCTCCAGCGCCTCCATGCCGGTCTTGTCGAAGATGTCCCGACCGACCGCGGTGTTGCGGTCGTGGAAGGCGGGGAGGCAGTGCATGAACTTGACCTTGGGGTTCCCGGTCGCCTTCACCACGTCCATGTTGACCTGGTACGCCTTGAGTTGCGCGATCCGGGTGTCCCAGACCTCCTTGGGCTCGCCCATGGACACCCACACGTCGGTGTAGAGGAAGTCCACGCCCTTGACACCTTCGGCGACATCGGCGGTGTGGGTGATCGTGGCCCCGGTCCCGACCGCGATCTCCTTGGCCTTGTCGACGATCTCCGGGTGGTTCCACAACGCCTCGGGCGCCACCATGCGTACGTCCATGCCCAGCATCGCGGCGGTGATCAGCAGCGAGTTGCCCATGTTGTTGCGGGCGTCGCCGAGGTAGGCGAACGAGACGCGGTGCAGCGGCTTGTCCGAGTGTTCGCGCATGGTGAGCATGTCCGCGAGCATCTGCGTGGGGTGCCACTCGTCGGTCAGGCCGTTCCACACGGGCACACCCGCGTACTTGCCGAGTTCCTCGACGTACTCCTGCTTGCTGCCCCGGTATTCGATGCCGTCGTACATCCGGCCGAGCACCCGCGCGGTGTCCTTCATCGACTCCTTGTGGCCGATCTGCGAGCCGCTCGGGTCGAGGTAGGTCACGCCCGCGCCCTGGTCGTACGCGGCGACCTCGAACGCGCACCGCGTGCGGGTCGAGGTCTTCTCGAAGATCAGCGCGATGTTCTTGCCGACGAGGCGCTTTTGCTCGATGCCCGCGTACTTCGCGGCCTTCAGGTCCGCGGCGAGGTCGAGCAGGTGATTGAACTCCTTGGGCGTGAAGTCCAATTCCTTGAGGAAGTTGCGGTGACGCAGATTGAAGGCCATGGCTCCGGGCTTCTCTTCGAACGGGGATCGGGGGATCCGGGGGATCGGGGAGCGGGGAGCCGTCGGACACGGGGGTTCGACGGATCGCACGCGGGTGCACGACGGTCGGGCGACGGTCGTACGGATCGGCAAACCGCCAGGTTAGACGGCCTCGCGCTCGACGGGACAACTCATGCAGCGCGGTCCGCCGCGGCCGCGGCCGAGTTCGCTGCCGCGGATGGTGACCACCTCGATGCCGTTCTTGCGCAGGAAGGTGTTCGTGGTGACGTTGCGTTCGTAGGCGAAGACCACGCCGGGCTCCACCGCCAGGACGTTGCACCCGTCGTCCCACTGCTCGCGCTCGGCCGAGCGCACGTCCTGGGTGGCGGCCAGGACCCGGATGTCGGACAGGTCCAGCGCGCTCGCGATCGCCTTGTGCATGTCGTGGGCGGGGTGGTCGGTGACCTTGAGCGCCTCCTCGTCGTCGCCCGGTTCGATCGTGTACGAGGGCAGCATGCCCATGCCCGCGTACTTGGTGAACGTCTCGCCGTCGAGCATCGTCATCACGGTGTCGAGGTGCATGAACGCGCGCTTCTTCGGCATTCTCAGCGCCACCACCTTGGTCGCGGAGCCGTGCTTGAACAGTGCCCGCGCCAGTGCCTCGACGCCCTGCGGGGTGGTGCGCTCGCTCATGCCGACCAGTACCGCCCCGTTGCCGATGACCAGGACGTCGCCGCCCTCCATCGTCGCGGGGAAGCTGTTCTGGCCGGGGTTCCACACGTTGAAGTCGCCCTTGGCGAAGTTCGGGTGGTAGGTGTAGATCGCCTCGAAGTGCACCGTCTCGCGCCGGCGGGCGGGCATCGTCATCGCGTTCACCGCGACACCGTCGTAGACCCAGCACGAGGTGTCGCGGGTGAAGATGTGGTTGGGCAGCGGCTTGAGCACGAAGTCGTCCACGTCCATGGTGTGGAACGCGACGCTGTGCGGCTCCTCCATGTACTCCAGGATCTCCCGCTTGGTGATCCCGCCGACCAGGTAGCGCACCAGTTCGTTGACGTCGAAGCCCTCGAACAGGCCGCGCAGTTCATCCACCGCGAGCAGGCCGAACTCGCGTTCGTCGAAGACGCGGTCCAGGACCATCTTCTTCGCCGGCGGCTCGCTCGCGAGCGTCTCGCGCAGCAGGTCGGTGAACAGGTGTACGCGGATGCCCCGATCGCGCAGCGCGTCCGCGAAGGCGTCGTGCTCCTCGCGGGCCCGCTTGACCCACAGGACGTCGTCGAACAGGAGTTCGTCCTTGTTCGTCGGGGTCAGCCGCTTCATCTCCAGGTCCGGACGGTGCAGGATCACCTGCTTGAGACGACCGGTCTCCGACTCGACGTGGAACCCCATGGAATGGTCCTCCTGACCGTTGCGAACTGCGGTGTACGTGCCGGTCGTCGGGACCGGACAGGCTTGCGGATGGTGTTTCCGGTTCGTGGGGACACGATGCGCGCGCCGGGCGCGCACCGCGCTAGTGCCCGCGCATGTCGACGGTGATGTCCGCGGGCTCGGTGGGGGGCGCCTCGGCGCCGCCCGGGCCGTACTCGCCGCGTGCGGCCTTGACCCAGATGTAGACCGGGATGCCGAGCAGCAGCATGATCAGGCTCTTGAGCACCGCGTCGGAGCCCGCGCCGTAGACCATCCACAGCGTGAACGCGAAGCCCACGACCGCGATGACCAGGTCCTTGGCCAGCGCCGCGCGAGAGACCGGGCGCTCGCGGGTGACCAGCCAGAACAGTTGCGCCGACGCGGAGAACAGGTACGGGATCACGGTGGTGACGGTGGCGAGCAGCAGGATCGTCTCGAACGCGTCCTCGGACCACAGGTAGTTCACCGCGACCACGACCGAGGTCAAAACCGTCGCGACGAGGATGCCGAACGCGGGTACCCCCGCCCGGTTGACCTCGGCGAACGGGCGGGGGAACATGCCGTCCCTGGCGGCGGCGTACGGCATCTCCGCGCACAGCATGGTCCAGCCGTTGAGCGCGCCGATCCCGGAGACGATCGCCATCGCGGCCATCAGCCCGCCCCAGACGCTCCCGCCGAACATGTTGTTCAGCGCGTCGGAGAACGGGGCCGAGGAGTCGACGAGTTCGCCGTGCGGCACGTTGCCCATCACCGCGATCGTGCTCAGCATGTACACCGCGGCGCAGGCGAGCGTGCCGAGGATCGAGGCCCTGCCGATGTTGCGTCGGGGGTCCTTGACCTTCGCCGCGGCGACCGAGGCGGCCTCGATGCCCGAGTAGGCGAACACCACCAGCGCGGCGGAGACCTGGAGGGCGCCGAGGAAGCTCTTGCCGCTCGCGTTGAACGGGCCGAAATTGGCGTTGTCGATGAAGAACAGGCCGACGATGGCGACGAACATCAGCGGGACGAACTTGAGCACGGTGGTGACGACCTGGAACAGGCCCATGTTCTTGACGCCGGACAGGTTGATCAGGGCCGGGATCCACAGGCCGACGAGCGCGATCGCGATCTTGCCCGGCGTGGAGTCCCAGTGCAGGAAGTAGTTGACGTAGCCGACCCAGGCCACCGCGATGCCCGCGTTGCCGGCCCACGCGGTGATCCAGAAGGACCACGCGTTCAGGAAGCCCGGGAACTCGCCGAACGCCTCCCGGGCGTAGGCGTACGGGCCGCCGGCCGCGGGGACGCGGGCGCCGAGTTTGCCGAAGATCGCGGCGATCGCCAGCGCGCCGACGGTGACCAGGCCGAAGGCGAGGATGCTGATGGTGCCGTACTTGGCAAGCGTGGCCGGCAACAGGAAGATCCCGGTGCCCACCACGCCGCCGATCACGAGCGCGGTCGCCTGCGGCAGGCCGAGGGTGCCCTGTGCCGGATCCGGGTCGTCCGCCGCGGGTGGGGGCGCCGATGTGACGGTCGCGGACTTGGGGTCCACCGCGTGGCTCATCGCTGCTCCTCCGTGTGTCGAGGCGACCCGGCGTCGAGTGTGTTCGGCGCCGCTTTCCGCCACATTCGAATCCTGCACCCGGACCCGGGTCCCCGACCTCCGACACAGGTCCCCACCTGCGGCGACGCTCGGACCGATCGGCCCGGGACCTTAGACCCGCCGCGATCGGCACATGGCTTTGAAGCGACATACCCGAAGTTTCCGGCATTCACCTGCAAAAGGGCGGCATCCGCGTTCTCGCGGATGCCGCCCTTGCTGCGAACAGGTGGCGTGGGCTCAAAGCCGCGGGTCCACCGGTTCCGATTCGAGCGCGAGTACGGCGAAGACCGCCTCGTGCACGCGCCACAGCGCCTCGCCCGACACGAGCCGCGCCAGCGCCTCCGTGCCCAGCGCGTGCTCGCGCAGCGCCATCGAGCGCTTGTGGCCGAGGCCGCGGTCGCGCAACCGGTCGAGGTTCACCGGTTCGGTGTAGTCGGCGCCGTAGATGATCCGCAGGTACTCCGGACCGCGGCACTTGACCCCCGGCTGCACGCGCCGGTTGGCGACGCGGTCGGCCTCGCCCGCGAGCGGCTTGACCACCATGCCCTCGCCGCCGGTGGAGGTCAGTTCGGTCCACCAGGCGATGCCGGCCGCGACCTGCTCCTCGTCGGTGACGTCCACGATCAGTCGCCCGGTGGGCGCGAGCAGCCCCGAGGGGTCGGCCGCGACCAGTCGGTCGGCGAGCGCGAGATGCCACTCGTGATCGCGGCCCAGGTAGGAGCCGCCACGTCCGGCGAGCACCTGGAACGGGGCGAAGCGCAGCCCGGTCAGGCCGTCGGTGGGCCAGCAGTAGCGGCCGTAGGCGTCCACGAACGCGCGGGCGTTGGCCGTGCGTCCGGCGATCCGGTCGGCCAGGTCCCCGACATCGATCCCGCGTTCGAGCGCACGCGCCAGCGCGGCGCCGGCGACCGGCAGCGCGGCGGTCGCGGCCGCGCCCACCGACGCGTACTGCTGCCGCAGCAACTCCTGCGCCTTGGCCGACCAGGGCATCAGCTCGGCGTCGAACAGCAACCAGTCGGTGTCCAGTTCGGCCCACAGGCCCGCCGCGTCGATCGCCCCGCGCACACGGTCGAGGAAGCCGTCGGTGGTCGCCCGGTCGGGGAAGAAGCCGCGCCCGGTGCGGGTCCACACCGCGCCCGCGCCCATCCCCTCGTCCACGCCGAACGCCGCGCGTGCGACGGCCTCGTCCCGACAAACCAGGGCGATCGCACGCGAGCCCATGTGTTTCTCCTCGCAGATCACCCGGGTGACGCCGTCCGCGCGGAACTGGGCGAACGCCTCGGCCGGGTGTTCGAGCAGACCGGGCAGCGTACTCGTGGCGCAGGGCGCCATCGTCGGCGGCAGGTAGACCAGCCAGCGCGGGTCGATGGCGAACCGGCTCATCACCTCGAGGGCCGCGGCCGCGTTCTCCTGGCGCACCGTCACCAGGCCCGCGCCGGCGGTCTCGATGTGCCGGCGACCGACCCCGCCGGGGGCCAGGTCCAGCACGTCGCCGAGGTCGAGGGCGCGCCCGTCGCGACCACCGGGGGTGGCCGAGACGAGCGGTCGCACGGGCTCGTACCAGACCTGTTCGGCCTCTACCGCGACCAGTTCGCGCTCCGGCCAGCGCAGCGCGGTCAACTCGCCGCCGAACACCGCGCCGGTGTCCAGGCAGATCGTGTTGTTCACCCACACGGCGCGTGGCATGGGCGTGTGACCGTAGACCACGGTGGCCTTGCCGCGGTACTCGTCGGCCCACGGGTAGCGCACCGGCAGGCCGTACTCGTCGGTCTCGCCGGTGGTGTCGCCGTACAGCGCGAAGCTGCGCACCCGCCCGGACATCCGGCCGTGGTACTTCTCCGGCAGACCGGCGTGGCACACCACGAGCCGACCGCCGTCGAGCACGTAGTGGCTGACCAGGGATTCGCAGAAGTCGACCACCTCGGTGCGGAACTCCTCGCTCTCCGCAGCCAGTTGTTCGAGCGATTCGGCGAGGCCGTGGGTGGTCTTGACCTGTCGGCCCTTGAGTGCGCGCACCAGCTTGTTCTCGTGGTTGCCCGGCACGCACAGGGCGTGTCCGGCACCGACCATGCCCATCACCAGGCGCAGTACGCCGGGCGTGTCCGGCCCGCGGTCGACCAGGTCGCCGACGAAGACGGCGGTGCGGCCCTCGGGGTGCGCCGCGTCGACCGGCCGCCCGGCCTCGTCGCGGGTGAGCGTGTATCCGAGTTCGACCAGCAGCGACTCCAGTTCGGCGCGGCAGCCGTGGATGTCGCCGATCACGTCGAACGGACCGGTCAGGTGTCGCAGGTCGTTGTAGCGGCGCTCGTGGACGATCTCGGCGCGCGCGACGTCGTCGGTGCCGGAGAGCACGTGCACCCGGCGAAAGCCCTCGCGCTGGAGACCGCGCAGTGAGCGGCGCATGTCGCGGTGCTGGCGCTGGATCACCTGCGGGGGCAGGTGCATGCGGTCCGGGCGCTCGGCGTTGCGCGCCTGGCATTCGTCCTGGGGTATGTCCAGCACGATCGCGACCGGGAACACGTCGTGGTCGCGGGCGATCCGGACCAGTTGCGCCCGGGCCTCGCGCTGCACGTTGGTCGCGTCCACCACGGTCAGCCGACCGGAGGCCAGGCGCATGCGGGCGACGTGGTGCAGCAGTTCGAACGCGTCGCCGGAGGCCGACTGGTCGTTCTCGTCGTCGGCGACCAGGCCGCGGAAGTAGTCGGAGGAGAGGACCTGGGTGTGCTTGAAGTGGGTGCGGGCGAAGGTGGACTTGCCCGCGCCGGTGGTGCCGATCAGGACCACCAGACACAGGTCGGGCATGGTCAGTGCGCGGCGGGCGCTCGCGTCGTGGGTCATGCCGTCGCTCCGGTGCCTTCGTCGTCGGTGGGGGTGGGGGTGGCGCCGGTGTGGGTGATCGCGCCCGCGCCGGCGTCGGTACGGGTGAAGACGACCATCTGGGTGGAGGGGCCGACCTCGGGGTCGACCTCGCCGACCGGTTCGAAGCGTGTCGCGTAGCCGTAGGTCGCCGCCGCCCGTTCGGCCCAGGCACGAAACGTCGCGCGGTCCCATTCGAAGCGGTGGTCGCCGTGGCGCATGGCGCCGACGGCGAGACCGTGGCCGCCCGGTTCCTCGGGCGCGTAGCGGACGTTGTACTCGACGTTGGGCGTGGTGACCACGACGGTCGCCGGCCGGGCCGCGCCGAGTACCGCGTACTCGAGGGCAGGCAGGCGCGGTTCGTCCAAGTGCTCGATCACCTCGCACAGCACCGCCGCGTCGTAGCCCACGAGCCGCTTGTCGGTGTAGGTCAGCGCACCCTGGATCAGGCGCACCCGATCGCGTTGGCGCTCCGACATCCGATCGAGCTTGAGCTTGCGCTCGGCGATGGTGAGCGCGCGGACGGACACGTCGACGCCGACGATCTCGCGGAAACGCGGTTCCCGGAGCAGGGCTTGGATCAACTTGCCGTCGCCGCACCCGAGGTCGAGCACCCGTTCGGCGCCGGCCGCCCGCAGGGCCTCCAGAATCGCATCCCGCCGCTGCCGGGCAAGCGACAGGCCGCCCCCGCCGGCGACCTCGCCCGCAGGAACGGAGGTCCCGGACGCAGACGACACGACAGCGGTCGCGGGCACAACACCCGAAGTCGCGGGCACGGACGTGGCGGTCGCGGGCGTCGGCGTACCCGTCGCCGGCGTGTGCGTGACGCCCGCAGGCGCGGGCGCAGCGCCGGTGCTCGCTACCGTGACGGCTGCGGGAGCCGCGTCGTCAGTCGCGACCGCAGGCCCCGATCCCGGCCCCGGGTCGTCGTCCGGCTCGTCCGGTATCGCGTTGTCGAGGTCTTCCGGCGCGGTCTCGTCGACTTCGGCCAGTCGTTCGATCGCACTGCGGGTGAGGGTGGCTCGGCGCGCCAGGTATCGGCTCGCGACCAGGTCACGGTCCGGGTGCGCGGCCAGCCAACCCTCGCCGGCGCGGAGGAGTTTGTCCACCTCGTCCGGCGCGACCCAGTAGTGCTTCGCGTTGTCCAGCACGGGGAGGAGCACGTACAACTGCCGCAGCGCCTCCGCGAGCGGCATGGTGCCGGCCAACGCCAGCCGCACGTAACGCGATTCACCCCACTCCGGGAAGCCCGCGTCGAGCGGCACGGTCTCGGTCCGCACCTGCCACCCCAGCGGCTCGAACAGCCGCCGAACCATCTCCGCGCCACCGCGCGCGGAAAGCGCGGGCACCTCGATCTCCAGCGGCAGCGCCATCGCGGGCAGTTCGGGGCGCGCGTCGCAGCGCCCCTGCATCGCGGTGCGAAAGACCGTGCCGAGCGCAACCGCGAGCAACGAGGAGGCGGCGTAGGGCCGGTCGTTGACGTACTGCGCGAGCGTGAGGTCGGGCGAGCCCTTGGCTCCCTTGCCCCGCTTGACCCCGCGCGTGAGCGCGATCGGGTCGACGTCGAGCAGCAGCGCCGCGGTGCAGCGTGCCTCGTCCGCCTCGGGGTAGAAGACGTGGGCGTTGCCATAGGTGGTGGAGAACCGCTGGGCCTTCCCGGGATGCTTGTGCAGCAGGAAGCCGAGGTCGGTGGCGGGCCGATGCGTGGTTGCGATGGTCAGGAACACCGGACCGATTATGTGTCAGATGTACCGGTGTCGACGATCGCTTTATTCGCCCGTCGGGTGCGCACCCTCGACCGCCACGGACAGTTCCACCGCCGTCCCGGACGTCCCTGGTCCGGACGCGCCCGGCACCTCGCGCGGGCAGTGTTGTCGCAGCGTGCCCAAGTCGATCGACAGGCCCCGTTCGGCGGCGGCGCGAACGAGGGCGGCGAACGCCGGATGCACGGCGGTGTCGTCGTCGGGGTCGTCGTCGGTGACCGGGTGGTCGGTGGCGAGTTCGCGACCGGCCGGGCGCATGCCGGCGACCGTCTGCCGGCCCGGAACGGACCAGCCCTCGGGCACCGGCGCGGACAGCGGCAGGCACAGCGCGATCTCGGCGCCGGTTTCCGCGGCGGGTCGGCCCAGGTCCAGCCTGAAGGGGCCGCTCGGGGTGATCCCGTCCGCCGCCAGACTCGCGTACAGGTCGAACAGTGCCTCCTCGACCGCGACATCGGCGTCCACGACCGCCCCGTCCGCCCCCGCGACCACCGTGCCCGAGCCCGCACCTCCCGCGCCCGCACCCGCCGGCTCCGCGCCGCCCCCGGGCGTCGCGACGTACTCGACGACGCCGACCCACGCCTGCGCCCGGGTGGGCCGCACCCGCACGTCGTAGCGCGCCTCCGTGCCGGCGAGCACCCGCTCGGCCGCCGCGAGTGCCCGGTCCTCGCGCGCCCGTTCGACGCGCACCGCCTCACGACGGGCGTGCAGGGCCTGCTGCGGGGAGCCGCCGGCGGCCACCGCGATCCGTACCTCCGCGAGTGGCACTCCCGCCGCCCGCAGCGCGCGGACCACGCCCGCGTGTTCGAGTTGACCGACCGAGTAGCGGCGATACCGCGTGCCCGGGTCCACGTCGGCGGGTATCAGTACGCCCTGTTCGTCGTACCAGCGCAGGGCCTTGACGGTCAGGCCCGTGGCGCGAGCGAAGTCTCCGATGCCGAGGAACATCCTCATCACCTCCCGACCGACCACGGTGCCCTCTCCCGTGACGGGAGGGTCCACCGCCCCGGGCCGGGCGGGTGCGCCGCGGGTGCGCACCGCCACGATCGGTGCGATCGCGGCGGGCGCGCCCGGGTCACCAGTCGTCGGGCTCGGTGACGGTCAGCAGGCGGACGAATCTCTCGTAGGACACCTGGCAACTCTCCAGGCGCTCGTAGGTACGGGCCGACAACGCGACGGGGGCGCTGGGTTCGAGAGCAACGCTCCAGAACCAGCCCGGCGCCCCCGTCGCCCGTCCGATGACGGGCACCAGGTCCACGACCCGGCGACGCAGCCGGTCGAGCTCGATGCGGCAGGCCCCCGCCGTGACATGGCCCCGAGCGGACCGCGCGAGCACGCGGCCGTTCGGGGCGATGAGCCGCCACCGCACGTGCTGCTCGGCGTCCAGGTGGACGTCGTAGCGCGCGTGCCGTTCCGGCGTACCGTCCGGGGCCTGCGGCTCATCCGAAGCGACCGGCGACATAGTCGGCCGTCCGGGGGTCGCGGGGGGCACCGAAGATCGCGGTGGTGGGTCCGGCCTCGACGATGTGGCCGGGGGTGTTCTCCGCCGCGAGGAAGAACGCACAGTGGTCGGATACACGTTGGGCCTGTTGCATGTTGTGCGTGACGATGACGATGGTGACCTGGTCGCGCAACTCGCCGATGGTGTCCTCGATCCGCCTGGTGGAGGTCGGGTCCAGGGCCGAGCACGGCTCGTCCATGAGCAGCACGTCCGGGTCGACCGCGAGCGAACGGGCGATGCAGAGACGTTGCTGCTGGCCTCCCGACAGCGCGCCGCCGGGTTGCCTGAGTCGGTTGCGCACCTCCGTCCACAGGCCGGCGCGGGTCAGCGAGGACTCCACGACGGCGTCCTTGTCCGCGTTGCGCACGCCGGTCAGCTTGAGGCCGGCGACCACGTTGTCGTAGATGGACATCGCCGGGAACGGGTTGGGCTTTTGGAAGACCATTCCGACCCGGCGCCGGGTCTCGATCGGCCGGCGGGCGGGGTCGTAGATGTCCTCGCCGTCGAGCAGGACCCGGCCCGCGAGTTGAGCGCTGGGTACCAGCTCGTGCATCCGGTTGAGGATGCGCAGGAACGTGGATTTGCCGCAGCCGGACGGCCCGATCAGGGCCGTGACGGAGTTGGCCGCCATCACGAGGTCGACACGTTCGAGCACCTTGTGGGTGCCGAACCAGGCGCTGACGGTCTCCGCGGTGAGCGTCGAGCCACGCCCGCCGGCGGATTGAGCCGGTAAGGGCTGGGTCTCGGCTGCGGGAGCGAGAGTCGTCGCACCGCTGTCCGGGCTGGTCACGTGCGGAGCCTCCGGGGTGTGGAGTGGGACGGGAACCGGCGTCAGAGCGTCGCCGGGAGTACGCGTGCGGCGGATTCGTACAGTGCCCACACGACGGCGAGCACGACCGGGGTGCCGAGCAGGAGCGTGACTCGGCGATCGGGGTGGCGGCGCAGGGCCCAGACCAGGACGGCGACCACGATGGTGAACGCCTGCGCCCACAGGAGCAGTCGCACGCCGGCGTTCGCGTAGCCGCCGGTGCCCTTTTCGTCCGCGCGTAGACCTTGCGGACGCCGGCCCTCCTGGGCCTTGGGGGCGCCCTGCAGTTCGGCGACGACCACCGTGCGTCCGCCGGGGCGGATCCACGAGTCGGCGGTGATCAGCACCAGTCGGTTCTCCCGGCCGGGGGCGAGCACGTCGTCCTTGCCGTTGGCGATGTGCCTGCGCTCGATCACCTTGTAGGTGAAATCGCCCTGCTGGGTGGTCGCCTCGACGCGCTGGCCGACGCGCAGGTCGTCGAGGTCGTGGAACGGGCCGCCGAAGCTGTACGCGCGGCCCATGATCACGCTGTGTCCGCCCTGTCCGGGCAGGCCGCTGGTCCGCAGGTGTCCGGGGCCTTTGGCGAGCGAGTCGGCGGTGGTGCCCTCGACCACGACCTGGCGCAGGCCGATCGCGGGGATCCGCAACATCGCCACCGGCCTGCCCTTGGCGATGGTGCCGCCGAGGGGGGCGACGTCGCGGTAGAGCTCGTCGGAGAGTCGGTCGGCCAGGATGCTCTGGTCGCGGGCCTGTTGGATGTCGGAGACGACGTACACGTAGCCGACGAAGCCGGCGATGAGCAGCGCGAGCAGCGCGACCGCGGCGCCCGCGACGGTGTACGGGTCGGCCCGGCTCGCGCGGGCCCCGCCCGCGGTCGCCGGCGGGTGCCCGCCGGCGCCGGCGCCTGCGGGTGCGGTCGCAGGCGCGGGTGCGGGTGCGGTCTCGGGGGCGGTCGCCGGCGCGGTCGCGGGGGCCTTGGAGACGGTGTCGGCGGTCATGCGGGCACTCCCTGGCGACCGATCAGGCGCAGGACGGCGGCCACCGGTGGTGGCCAGGTGCCGGTGCGGCGTTTGTGTCCGAGGGAGAGCAGTACGGGGCAGGCGACGAGCGCGCCCGCGCTCACGCACATCAGTACGAGCAGCACGATCGCGGACCCGTCGCCGTCGAGCGCGTCCTTGATCACGCTGGCGACCTTCGGGAACGGTCCCTTGTCGGCCGGCGGCGCGGCGGCACCCACCGGTGCGGTGGAGGGCGCGGCGGTCGACGGCGCGGCCGAGGGCGAGGCGCCGGGGTCGCCGGTGACCGGGGTGTTCGGGATGCCGGTGTTGCCGGCACTGGTGCCCGCGGAGGTACCGGTGTTGTTGTCGGTGTTCCCGTTCACGGGCGGGTTGGTGGGCGGCGGGGTTTCCCCGGTCCACTTGGGCGCGTCGGCGATCTTCTTGCGGGCGTCCGCGATCTGCTGCTTCTGCGCGTCGGTGAGCGGGGTGTAGCCGGGCGGCAGCGCGCCGGGCTGGAAGGTGCCCGTCTGCGTTTGCCCAGTGGTCGCCGCGTAGGCGAGGAAGGTGTCGATCTTGGCGGCCTTGGCGGCGGTGAGCTTGTCGGTGGAGACCATCGCCACGTCGGTGGCGGTGAGCGGATAGGCGTTCGCGGCCGTGCTGCGGTAGTCGTTGGTCAGCGTCGCCCCGTCCGGGCCCGGCTTGGCGGCGGCGATTCCGGCGCGCACGGTCGCGGGGTCGGTCGGGTCCACGAAGTTGCCTGCGGCGTTGCGGAGTTTGGCGACCGGCGTGCCCATGCGCAGGGCCGCCTCGACCGAGGTCACGGCCATCACGGTGTGCGAACCGAAGGCGTCCTGGCCGTCGTCCTTGGGCCCGAAGTCGCCCACGGTGCGGTTCATCGGCAGCGCGTTGCCCAGGCGGTTGACGATGTCCTCGTACACCGTCTGCGGCACGTTCACGTTGGACTGGGCCTCGAGGCGGTTGGTGTACACCGCCAGCGGGTACGTCGCCGCGCCGACGCGCCACTCCGGCGGGCACACGATGCCGTTGGCATCCGGTGTTCCGGAGAGCCATGTGGCCGTTTCCGGGTCGGCGGCGAGCCAGGCGGTGAGTGCCCAGATCATGTCGTCCTGGACGCCGCGCAGGATCGGGCTGCGGTCGGCGACGGGCCATACGTGCGCCTGGTTGATGGCCTTGAACTCGGGGTCGTCGTAGACCTTGATGATCGCGCCCGGCCCGCGCGGCCCCGTCGTGTAGGCCCCGGTGATCATTTTCGCGACCAGGCGCGGGGTCAGGCTCATCGACGTGATCGGCTCGTGGGTGCCGGCGTCGTCGATGTTGAACGCGATCGCCAGCGCACCGTTGGTCAGCGGCGCGTACACGGTCTTGTCCTTGTCCCGGGTGCCGGTCAACGACACCGGGCGAGCCTGGTCGAGCGCGCCGCCGATGGGCTGCTGGGTGACACCGATGTCGGCCCCGTCCCGGAGGAAGACCTCGCGGGCGTTGGGGCCGGAGCCGGAACTGACCGTCATGTTCACGGGGTTGGTCCGCGCGCCGCACAAGCCGAACACCCACGAGCCGCCGGCCTGGGAGAACTCGCCGGTGCCGCTGACCGACAGGTCCGGGTGTTCCATGCCCGGGCACGCGTCGGGCGCGGGGATGAACGACAGCGGCGTCACCGCCACCTGTCCGGCGGCGAAGGCCAGGTCCATGTCGGTGTCGGTGATCTGGTACTGGACACCCAGATCGATGTGCTGCTTCGCCTGGAAGGAGGTGGCCGTACTGCCCGCCTCGGGCATCACGAATGCCACGACCGAACACGCCTGTCGGTCCGAGCAGCCCAGTTGCGGCAGTCGCAGCGCCGGCCTGACCTGGAGCCACGCCTCTCCGGATCCGTCCGCGCGGGTGGGCACTCCGGTCTGCTTGGTGGCGAGGATCGGCGGATTGCCGTCGGGTTGTTGGAAGACGCCGTTTTCCGTGTAGGTCGGCGACCAGCAGTCCCGAGGTCGGGGCGTGGTGCCCTTGCACTGCATCACAACGACGCTGTTGGTACCGGCGGCCAGGGTGAAGCCGGTCCACTTGACCAGGATGCGCTGGTTGACGAGGTTGGTGCTTTGCGACACCGTCACCGCCGGGCGGGCGGCGGGCTCGGCCGCGCCGGCCGTCCCGGCGACCACGCCGAGCCACCCGGCGAGCAGCGCGACGCACAGCGCGATGACGCCGGCGACGGACAACGCGCGGCCCGGCGAAGCGGTGGAACGCTCGATGCCGCTCACGGCAACCCCACTTCCCTCGCCCCCGTTA
Source organism: Embleya sp. NPDC056575 (assembly GCF_042793325.1). Taxonomy (NCBI): domain Bacteria; kingdom Bacillati; phylum Actinomycetota; class Actinomycetes; order Kitasatosporales; family Streptomycetaceae; genus Embleya; species Embleya sp. NPDC056575. Next base: position 2,344 of record NZ_JBHTVA010000110.1, on the reverse strand, counting down.
GAGGCCGATTTCCCCGCCGATTCCCCCCGGCGAAAGCGACCCGCGCCGATCCTCGCGCGGCGCGGCGGCACGGGGGGAGCGGAATCCGACACGGTGTTCGAAAGTTCGCCTGCGGCGTACGGACCGGACATCTCCCGGTCACCCGACGCGGCCTTCTCGCGCGAGTCAGCGGACATCGGGGCCACGTCCTCGACCGAGTCGGCTGTACAGGAACGGCGCGCCGAACACCGCGGCCGTCAGGCACACGAGGGTGAGTGCGTAGAACCAGACCGGCGGCAGCGGCGGCGAGTCGCCGGCTTCGACCGATCCGGCGCTGACCGGCCCGCCGGGGCCGGACTTGTCGCCGCCGGCCACGACTTCGCCGGTGCCCGGGTCGAGGGTGGCCCCGCCGCCGGTGTCCGGCCCCTGGGTTGCGCCGGTTCCCCCGCCGGCGGCTCCCGGCGTGTCACCGGGCTTGGGCGTGTTGCCGCCGGTGCCGTTGTTGTTGGTGCCGTTGTTGTTCTGGTTGTTGGCGCCGCCCGGACCGCCCTGCTGGGGCTGTTGTTGTTGCTGCTTTTGCTCCGGCGGCACCCAGGCCGGGTCGAAGGTCGGGTTCGGGCAGGCGTCGTGGTCCGCCTTGGTCGGCTTGTCCAGGTTCGCCGGCAGTGCCCCCGGGTCGGGCGCGCCGGGGATCGACTTGATCGCGTCGTAGCCGAAGCCGACCAGCTTGGGGGGCAGCGGCGAGTATCCCAGCCGTGGCGCCTGTCCCTGACCGGCGCACAGGAAGTACTTGATGAACTTGCCGAGCGTTTCGCCCTTGGACTCGTCGAAGGAGAACTGCTTGGCGGCCGGCACGATCATGTAGCTGTAGCTGGAGATCGGATAGGCGCGCTTGTCCGGGTTGGTGTAGACGTCGTCGAGGATCTGGGTGCTGTCCGGGTTCAGCCGGGCCTTGGTGAGCGCGATGGACACCGCGTCCGAGCTGGGCTGGGTGTAGACGCCGGCGACGTTCTTGACCGAGGCGACCGGGAATTGCCGCTGGATCGCGTAGGCGGTCTCGACGTAGGTGATCGCGCCCTCGCCGTATCCGGCCGCGACGTAGTTGGCCACGCCTTCGGAGCCGGCCTGTGCCTTGGTGGCCCCCTTGACCGGGAACTCGGAGGTCATGCCGCCGGGGAAGAACGGCCGCCAGATGTCGTTGACCTGGTTGGTCAAGAAGGCGGTGAACTGCGCGCTGGTGCCCGAGCCGTCCGAGCGCACGACCGGGGTGATCGGGGTGGCGGGCAGGGACAGGGCCGGGTTGTCGTCCTTGATCGCCTTGTCGTTCCACACCCTGATCTGGTTGGTGAAGATCCCGGCGATGGTGCGCGGCGACAGTTGGAGGTTGCGGACCTGTTGGCCGCGGATCTTCAGGTTGTACATGAACGAGGTGCCGCCCGCGACGATCGGCAGGTACTTGAACTTGGTGTTGTCGGCCTGCAGGCGCGCGAGTTCGTTGGTCGCCTGCCCGGCCCGGTCGACGTAGTTGCCCTGGAAGGGGATCTCCGAGACCGCGAAGTCGACCAGGTGGCTCATGAAGTCGTTGCGTCCGGCGGTGGATCCGTTGGGGGTGTAGTCGACCGCCAGGCCGCGGGCAGCGACGTCGGCCGACCACTGCATGGTCGCGGGCGAGCTCCAGGTGGAGCCGCTGCCGTGGATGCCGGCGGCGGCCGAGGCGGTGCCGGACGGCAGGACGAGCAGGGGGACGGCGAGCACGGACGCGATCGCCACGCGTAGCAGATGCGCGGGCAGGCGCGTGGTCCTGGTCATGAAGTGGGCTCCGGGGTGAGGGACTTGGTGGCGGCGCCGGCGCGGCGCCGCTTGCGGCGTCCGGACTCGCCGGGGGCGCGACCGCCGATCAGGCGCGCGAGGGAGAACAGCACGAGGACGATGAGCAGCAAGGTCACGGCGGCGCCCCACGCGAGGGAGTTGAGCTCGTCGCTGGGCGACTTGTAGTTCACCCAGATGAAGTACGGCAGGGAGGTCTGCACACCGCTGAACGGGTCCCAGTTCATTCCCGCGCCGCCGCCCGCGACCAGCAGCACGGGCGCGGTCTCGCCGACCACGCGGGCGCAGCCGAGGATGACGGCGGTGACCAGGCCGCTGCGCGCGGTGGGCAGTACGACGTTCCACAGGGTGCGGAACTCCCCGGCGCCCAGGGCCAGCGACGCCTCGCGCAGGCCGTTGGGCACCAGGCGCAACACCACCTCGGTGGCGCGGGTGACCACCGGCATCATCTCCACCGACAGCGCCAGACCCGCGGCCAGGCCGCAAAAGCCCTGGCCGAGCGAGATGACGAAGAAGGCGTAGACGAACAGGCCGGCGA
>NZ_JBHTVA010000109.1:7028-29184 GCF_042793325.1 Embleya sp. NPDC056575 | reverse complement strand
CCGAGACGGGTCCGCCCCCTCGCCCCGACCGGGGGCGACGGGGCGGACCCGACAAGGAATTCGCGAATCACACGCCCGCGTACGAGTGCAGCCCGTTCACGAAGATGTTGACCCCGTAGTAGTTGAACAGGAAGCACGAGAAGGCCACCAGCGAGACCACCGCCGCCTTCGAGCCCTTCCAGCCGGCCGTGGCGCGCGCGTGCAGGTAGGCCGCGTAGGCCACCCACGTGATGAAGGACCAGACCTCCTTGGGGTCCCAGCCCCAGTAGCGGCCCCACGCGTTCTCCGCCCAGATCGCGCCGCACACGATCGCGAACGTCCACAGCGGGAAGATGATCGCGTTGACCCGGTAGGCGGTCTTGTCCAGCGACGACGCGCTGGGCAGGCGGGCCAGTTGGTCGTCGAAGCGGCCCCGCTTGGTGTCGGCCGGGTCGGCCTGCCGGCGCTCGTAGCGCTGCTTGAACAGGAACAGGATCGAGGCGAGCGCGCCGATGTGGAAGGCGCCGAACGACACGATCGCGGACGCGACGTGGATCCACAGCCAGTACGAGTCCAGCGCCGGGACCAGCTGCTCGGAGTCGGTGTACAGCACCGTCACCGCCACGCCCAGCGTGGTGAGCACCGGCAGCGTGACGAACAGGCCCAGCCAGCGCACCGGATACTTCCACAGCAGCGCCAGGAAGGCGGCGACCACCATCAGGGCGACCGACGTGGAGAACTCGTACATGTTGCCCCACGGCGCCCGCTCCACCGAGATGCCGCGCGTCAGCACGGACCCCGCGTGCAGCAGGAAGGCCAGCACGGTCAGCGAGACCGCGACCCGGCCGATGCGGTCGGCACGTTCGTTGCCGCCCGCCACGTTGCCCTCGTCGGCGGCGCCGGCACCGGCGTCCGCGCCGTCGCGCAGCACCACCACCGGCCGCTCGGCCAGCGCGACCCCGCCGCCCGCAGCCGCGGCGGCGGCCGGTTCGAGCACCTCGACGGTCAGGTCGGCGGAGCGTTTGGCCACCGTCCCGCTGCTGCCGAAGGTCCATTCCATGCAATAGGCGAAGAACGCCATCAGGTAGACGGCGATCGCCGAATACATCAGCACATTGCTGAATTGGGCGAGGTTCTCGTTGACGCCCACGCTCACTCCTTGACCTTGGTGCCGGGAGAGTTCGCCGGCGCGGCCTCGCGCAACGCGTCCACGAACTCCTGTACCTCATCGCCGAGGCCCCCACCCTCGGTGCGGGCGAGCCCGCCGACCTCGACGACCGTGTGACCGTCGGGGCCCTTTGCCGCGCGCACCCACATCCGGCGGCGGCGTACGAACAGTGACAATACGAGACCGACGATCGCGGCGATCGTGCTGATCAGCGCGAGCCCCTTGCCGGGCTCGCTGGCGACCTGGAAGTTGGCCCAGGTCTTGACGCCGTCGAAGGTGATCGTGCCGGCGCCGTTGGGCAGGTCCCTGGTCTCGCCGACCTTGAGTTCCGCGCGCCACACGTCGGCGCCGTTCATGAACTTCGACATCTTGTTGGCCTTGAGCGCGTAGATGTTCTGCGGCACGCCCGAGTCCATGCCCAGGTCGCCCTCGTAGCCGCTGATCAGCAACCGGGGGTTGAGCAGGGAGGGGAAGACCGAGATCGGACCGCGCCTGGGGTCCACGAGCATTTTGCCGTCCTGGTCCATCGGCGCGCTGGGCAGGAACTGCGCGTCGAAGCCGAGCTGCTTGAGGCCGGCGCTGACGTCCGGGACCTTGATCACGCCGGTGGAGGTGCGGTTGCCGTCCTGCGGCAGGAACACGGTCGGGCCCTTGTAGGCGATCTTGCCCTTGGCATCGCGCACGGTCACCTCGGGCGCGTAGCCCGTGGCGATCATGAAGACCTTGGTGTCGCCCACCTCGAGCGGGTGGTTGACCCGGATCGTGCCCGACTTGTCCTTGCCCTCGTGCCCGTACCAGGACTCGATGTGCGCGGTGAACGAGCGCGGCTCGCCGCGCTTGGCGCCGGTCGGCTGGAAGGTCTGGTCGACCGACTTCAACCGGAACCCGAACGGCTCCAGGTTGTCCTCGTCGACCAGCGCGCCGAACTGGCGGTCGTCGTACTGGGTGAGCACGTTGGCGAAGCTGCCGCCCTCGACCACGATCTTGCCGCCCTTGACGCTGTACAGACTGCCCAGGGCGAACGCGACCAGGATGCCGAACAGCGCGATGTGGAAGAGCAGGTTGCCGGTCTCGCGCGCGTAGCCCTTCTCCGCCGCGATCGTGTCGCTGCCCGGGTTGAGCCGAAAGCGCCGCTTCTTCAGCGTGGCGCGCGCCGCGGCCAGCACCGCGTCCGGGTCCGCCGAGGTCTCCCATCGGGCGTACGCGGGCATCCGGGTGAGGTTGCGCGGCGCCTCCGGAGGCTTGGCGCGCAGCGTCTTCGCGTGCGCCCAGCAGCGCGGCACGATGCAACCCAGGAGCGAGACGAACAGCAGGATGTAGATCGAGGCGAACCACCACGACGAGAACACGTCGAAGAGCTGGAACTTGTCCATGATCTTCGCGCGGGTGGGGTGGTCCCGGAAGTATTGGCCGACCTTGATCGGGCTGACCGGCCGCTGCGGGATCAGCGTCGGCGGCGTCGCCGCGATCGACAGCAGGAACAGCAGGATCAGCGCGACGCGCATCGAGGTCAGCTGCCGCCAGAGCCAGCGCAGCCAGCCGACCACGCCCAACTGCGGTTGGCGGATCTCCTCGTCGCCGTCGTCCTGCGCGGGCGCCGTGGACATCCCGGCACCGGCTCGCGCCTCGCTCGCCGCGACCCGCTCGGGGTCGTCCGGCCCGGGGTCGGCCCGGACGACGTCGTCGGGATGGGTCTCGATGCTCATCAGAATCCGATCGTGTATTGCTGGGCCCACGACTGCATCTCGCGCATCATGTGGTCCCACGCCCCGCTGAGCATGAGCACCCCGAGCAGCACGAGCATGCCGCCGCCCAGGCGCATCACCCAGACGTAGTGCTTCTTGACCCACCCGAACGCACCGAGTGCCTTACGGAACGCGACCGCGGTGAGCAGGAACGGAACGCCCAGGCCCAGGCAATACGCGACCGTGAGCAGCGCTCCCCGATTGGCACTCGCCTCACTGGTGGACAGGGTGAGCACGGCCGACAACGTCGGGCCGATGCACGGGGTCCAGCCGAGGCCGAACACCACGCCCAGGAGGGGTGCCCCGACCAGACCTATGGTCGGTCGTTTGTGCACGCGAAACTCGCGCTGGAGCCCGGGCAGTACGCCCATGAACGACAGGCCCAGCACGACGGTGACGCCGCCGAAGACCTTGGTGAGCGTCGACTGGTGCTCGGTCAGGGTCTGACCGAAGTAGCCGAAGGCGGCGCCCATGGAGACGAAGACGGCGGTGAAGCCGAGCACGAACAACAACACGCCGAGGAAGAGCCGACCGCGTCGGGCGTCCTTGAGGTCGGCGCCGGAGACTCCGGTGACGTAGCTGAGGTAGCCCGGCACCAGGGGGAGCACACACGGCGAGAAGAACGAGATCAACCCCGCGAGCAGGGCGATCGGCATCGCCGCGAGCAGCGATCCCGTGTAGACCGTGTTGTTCATCCCCTGGGCGGCGAGAAGCACCTCGATCAGACCTTCTCGTTCAGCACGGGGTCGATCATCGAGCGCAGTTCGTCGATGGTGACCGCACGCAGCACCCGGGCCGCGATCCGACCCTCACGGTCGATGATCAGCGTGCTGGGGATGGCGTTCGGGTTCAGGCTCCCGGTGAACTTCAGGATCTCGCGCGCGTCCGGATCCCACAGGCTCGGGTAGGTGATGCCCTTGCTCGCGGTGAACGCGAGCGCGTTGTCCTGGGTGGCGTCGCGGGTGTTGATGCCGAGGAACTGCACACCCTTGTCGGCGTTCTCGGTGTGCGCCTGCTGGAAGTCGGCGGCCTCGGCCCGACACGGCGGGCACCACGAGCCCCACACGTTCAGGACCACGACCTTGCCCTTGAAGTCGGCGAGGCTGATGTCCTTGCCCTCCAGCGTCTTGCCGGCGACCTTCGGGGCCGACTTGCGCTCGCCCTGCTTCGCCCGAGCGATGCCGCTGCTGTCGTTGTCGACATAACCCTTGCCGTCGCCGCCGCTGCTCTTGCCGCCGGCGCTCATCCCGCTGCATCCGGTGAGGGCGAGCAGGGCCGCGGCGGTGAGCAGTGCGGCACGACGAGGGAGGCGGCGTGTGAGCATGTGAAAAGTTTCGCATGCCCTCACGACCGCTCCACTCGGGGTCCGTCGTGCCGCCGACACCGCTTTAAATCATCCTGATTCGTCCCAAATAAATAGGGGGCTATGCCCCGAAGCTCTTGTTTTGCTTCTTGCCCGCGAGCTTGGCCGGCAGCAGGTCCCGAGCGGGTTCGCTGTAGCCGACGGAGACGATCTTGTCGCCCTCGTAGGTGAACGTGGTGAGCGAGGCGAGCGAGCACTGCCGGTTGCGCGGGTCGTGCCACAGGCGCCGCCGCTCGACGAACGAGCGGGTCACCCAGATCGGCAACTGGTGGCTCACGCACACCGCCTCGTGCCCGCGCGCGGCGTCCCTGGCCGCGCCGAGCGCGCCCATCATCCGCACCACCTGCTCGATGTACGGCTCACCCCACGAGGGCTTGAACGGGTTGGTGAGGTGCTTCCAGTGCCCGGGGTTGCGCAGCGAACCGTCGCCGACCCCGAAGGTCTTGCCCTGGAAGATGTTCTCCGCCTCGATCAGGCGCTCGTCGGTGGCGATCTCCAGGGAGTGCCGGCCGGCGATCGGCGCGGCGGTCTCCTGGGCGCGCTCCAGCGGCGAGGACACCACGTGCGTGATGTCACGCCCGGCCAGGTGGTCGGCCACCCGCTCGGCCATCTTCAGGCCCAGCTCCGACAGGTGGTAGTCGGGCAGGCGGCCGTACAGGATGCCGTGCGGATTGTGCACCTCGCCGTGGCGCATGAGGTGGACGATCGTCACGTCGCGGTTGGTCTGCGGCTTCTGAGCCATCGTCAGTTCTCCTGGGCACTCGCTGCGGCGCGGGCTGCGGCCGGCAGCGCGTCGAGGATACGGTTCACGGCCGCGTCGTCGTGGGCGGCCGAGAGGAACCACGCCTCGAAGGCGCTCGGCGGCAGGTAGACGCCCGCGTCCAGCATCGCGTGGAAGAACGGGCCGAAGCGGAACGACTCCTGGGTGCGCGCCTGGTCGTAGTCGTGCACCGGCGCGTCGGTGAAGAAGACCGAGAACATGTTCCCGGCGGTGGAGACCGTGTGCGCGACGCCCTCCTTGGCCAGCGCCGCCGACACCTCGGTGCGCAGCGCGAGCGAGACCCGGTCCAGGTGCTTGTACACCGCGTCGGTGCAGTGCCGCAGCGTGGTCACGCCGGCGGCGGTGGCCACCGGGTTCCCCGACAGCGTGCCCGCCTGGTACACCGGGCCCAGCGGGGCCAGCTGGGACATCACGTCGGAGCGCCCGCCGAAGGCCGCCGCCGGGAAGCCGCCGCCCATCACCTTGCCGAAGGTGATCAGGTCCGGGACCACACCCTCCAGGCCGAACCAGCCGGCCTTGGACACCCGGAAGCCGGTCATCACCTCGTCGGAGACGAACAGCGCGCCGTGCCGCTCGCACAGCGCCTTGATCCCGGCGTTGAAGCCCGGACGCGGGGTGACCACGCCCATGTTGCCCGGCGCGGCCTCGGTGATCACGCAGGCGATCTCGGCGCCGTGCGCGGCGAAGGCCGACTCGACCGCGGTGAGGTCGTTGTACGGCAGCACGATCGTGTCGGCGGCCGAGGCGCCGGTGACCCCGGGCGTGTCGGGCAGCGCGAAGGTGGCCAGGCCGGAGCCCGCGGCGGCGAGCAGCGCGTCGACGTGACCGTGGTAACACCCGGCGAACTTCACCACCTTGGCCCGGCCGGTGAAGCCGCGCGCCAGCCGGATCGCGGACATGGTCGCCTCGGTGCCGGAGCTGACCAGGCGGACCTGCTCGACCGGGGCGATCCGGGAGACGATCTCCTCGGCGAGTTCGACCTCGCCGGCCCCGGGTGTGCCGAAGGACGTGCCGCGCGCGACCGCCTCACGGACGGCCTCCTGGACGGCGGGGTGCGCGTGGCCCAGGATCATCGGGCCCCACGAGCAGACCAGGTCCACGTACTCGCGGCCGTCCGCGTCGGTCAGGTACGGACCGGTGCCGGAGACCATGAAGCGGGGTGTGCCGCCGACCGCGCGGAAGGCGCGCACCGGCGAGTTGACGCCACCGGGGGTGACGGCCCGGGCGCGTGCGAACAGGGCGGCGGAGGCGGGTGCGGGGTTCTCGTTGGCAGAGCTCACCCGGTCATGCTCTCAAACAAATCCGGACCCGCTTTGCTCCCCGCCGCGGCGCCGGGCGCAGCGGGTCGACGGCGACCGGAGCGGGTGTGCACGGATTCGCGTTGGTTCCCGGGGATCCGGGAAGCGAAACCGGGGGTATGGCGCAGTATGATCGGACCACCCGGACTCGTGCCCACGGGTGAGGCATGTCCGGTGGGGTGCAGCACGACGATCGGGGTGCGCGCGTGGCGGCGAGAACACGTCGGAGTGGGCGGTCCGGGCGACGCGGGCGGATAGCCGGCGGCCTCGTTCCGACACTGGCGACGCTGCTGATGCTGGCCGGGACGGCGGCGTGCGGCGACGACTCCCACGACGCCGGGTCCACGGGCCTGCGCGGTGCGCTGGACGGGGTGCGCGACGACGCGTCGACCCGGGGCTGGTTCGAATACGGCGACACCGCCGCGATCGCCAAGGCCAACGGCGGCACCGCCACGACCGGACCGTACGGCGCGCTGCTCGGCACCGGTTATCCCGATCTGGCCGCGATGGGGCCCCAGGTGGCGCCGGCGCTCGGGTTCGATCCGGCGAAGACGAACGAGGCGTGGTCGGCGGGTCGGCCGCCGCAGCAGGGCGGGGTGATCGCCGGCGGCTTCGACAAGGGCGCGGTGGTCGGCAAGCTGAAGGAACTGGGCGGCAAGCCGGACCCGACCGCGGCGAGCGTGTACCGCCTGCGCGCCGACAACGAGTTGTCCTTCGACGACGCGTTGGCGCGGAAACTGCCGTCGGTGGTCGACCACTTCAACGCGGTGCGGGTCGCCGACCGGCAGATCGGCTACGGCTCGACCCTGCTCGGCGCCGACCTGTCCCGGGGCGGCGCCCGACTCGGCGCCGACCCGACCGCCCGCGCGCTGGCCGAGTGCCTGGACCGGCCGCTGGCCGCGGTGCTCACCGACCGCGCCGGCGGTGGCGAGCAGCCGAGCGGGCCCCGGATCGCGGTGGGTGTGACGGGCAAGGCGGGCGTGCCCGGAACGAACGTGCTGTGCGTGGCCCGCGAGTCGGAACAGGCCGCCCGGGCCGAGGCCGATCGGCTGCGCGGGGTGTTCACCGGCGGCGAGCCGACCGCGCAGGGTGTGCCGTGGAACGCGATGCTCACCGACGTCCGGGCCGAGGTGGTCGGGACGAACGTGGCGAAGATCACCGCGCGTTCGGCGGGTTCGGTGCGAACAGGGGTTTTCGTCAAGGCGTTGAACGACATGTCACTCGCGCGGATCTTCGCGGGCGGGCCGCCTGGCCGGGAGTCCTGACGCATGCCGGCGCGGCACCGGTTCCGAGTGGTGCACACCTGTTACCCAACCGCGGTATGGGAAGCCCGCGCGACCTGCGACGATCTTCAACGAGTCCCCCCGATCCCCCTCGGATCGAAACAAGCGAGCAGACCGAGACAAGCGAGCAGGGAGCGATGGCGTCGGGCGCCACGGGTGTGCGCACGTGTCACGGAACCGGCCATGGTCGGGAGGTGCACACGTGGGCGTGACATATGAGTACTTCGGCGCACCCGATCGCGCGACCGCCGCGCGGGTGCCACCGCTGATCGATCCGACCGACACGGTCGAACGCCCCACCAATTCCTACGTGTCGATCGTGAAGCCGGAGACGGTCAGCGCGATGGTGTTGTCGCTGCTCGGGGACACCCCGCCCGACGCGACGCCACCGCTCGAGCTGGTCGTGCTGCATCCCGCGCACGCGGTGATGCAGTTGCCGCCGATGCTGATGGACGTGCTGCGCAACGCGACCGAGGAGGAGTTGGGCGCGGCGGCCTTCATCTGGTCGACGTTCCCGGATCGTCGGGTGCCGCGCGACGCGTATCTGCTGTACCGGATGTTGCACGACTGGACCAAGTTCGCCCGCGATCTGCACCACGCGGGACACCAGTTGTACTGCCTGATGCATTCCTGAGCGCCCGCCGTCGGGGACGGCGGGCCCGGTTCGACGGGCGGCTCCGACGGGGATACGGCGAGCGGGTTCGATTAACCCACTTGAGTTATCAACCCACGCGGTTTAACGTGCGGCCATGACAGGGACGCACGGCGCTTCGGCGTCCGACCGCGGCGCCGGCGCACGCCTTTTGATGATCGAGGCGGCGGAGCGGCTGTTCGCCGAACGCGGCATCAACGGGGTCTCGCTGCGCGAGATCGGCGCCCAGGCCGGGCAACGCAACACCGCCGCCGCGCGCTACCACTTCGGGTCGAAGGAGGCCCTGGTGGACGCGGTCTTCCGGTATCGGATGGAGCCGGTGAACGCGCGGCGCCTGGCGATGCTGGACGAACTCGACGCCGCCGGACGCGGATACGACGCCCGGGGCCTGGTCGAGGCGTTCCTGTACCCGCTCGCCGACACCCTCGGCGAGGTCGGCAAGCCCAGTTGGTATCTGCGCTTTTGTGTGCACGCGGCCTTCCTGGAAGGCACCGCCATCCGCGATCTCGCCCGCGAGGAGTGGACACGCGGCATCCACACCGTGCGCGAGCGCATGCTCGGCCTGCTCGCCGAGTTGCCCCCGCAACTGCGCGACGACCGCTGGCTGTTGATGTCGTCCTACCTCACCCACGCCCTCGCCGACCGCGAGATGGCGCTGCACCACCCCGGCCGGCACACCCCGACCGCCCGGGAACTGTTCCTGGCGGGTTTGACCGACACCGCCGTCGCGCTCTATCTGGCCCCGGTCTCCGCCCGGACCGCGGCCGCGCTCGACCCATCCGCATAGCGGTCCCGCCACGGGACCTCGCTTCGGCTCAGGAGGTTCGGCCATGACGAGCATCATCGACCAGCCCACGTACGAGGACCCCACCCCCGCCGCGGCCGCCGCGCTCGGCCTGGAAGTGCGGCCGATGGCCGGGCACATCGGCGCCGAGATCTTCGGCGTCGACCTGTCCCGGCCGCTGAGCGCCGAGTCGGTCGCCGAGATCCGGGCGATCTGGCTGAAGTGGAAGGTGGTGTTCTTCCGCGACCAGCACCTGACCCAGGAACAACACAAGGCGTTCGGGCGCGCCTTCGGCGAACTCGCCCCCGGACACCCGACGTTGCCCGCCGCCTTCCCCGAACACCCGGAGATCCTGCTGTTGGACAACCAGCAGCTGGGCATGGGTGGCGGCGGCGGTTTCGTGGAGAGCCGCTGGCACACCGACGTGACGTTCATCCCCGACCCGCCGACCGCGTCGATCCTGCGCGGGGTGATCGTGCCGCCGTACGGCGGCGACACCCAGTGGGCGAACCTGGCCCTGGCCTATGAGCGACTGTCCGACCCGCTCAAGGAGTTGGTCGACGGACTGCACGCGGTGCACCACAACGCGCTGCCGATCAAGCGCGGCGAAATGCAGAGCAAGCTGGGCAGGCAGTTCCTGGGCGACGGGCTGCGCGCGGTGCACCCGGTCGTGCGCGTGCACCCGGAGACCGGCGAGAAGGTGTTGTTCGTCAACCCGAACTTCACCAGCCACATCCGCGAGTTGACCCGCCAGGAGAGCACCCACGTCCTGGAGATGCTCTACGCGCACATCGCCGACGCGGAGTTCAGCGTGCGCTTCCGGTGGCAGCCGGGCAGCATCGCGTTCTGGGACAACCGCGCGACGGTGCACCTCGTACCCACCGACGTGCCGCCGGGCATGCGCCGTTCCATGCAGCGGGTGACCCTCCAGGGCTCGAAGCCGGTCGGCCCCGACGGCGCCGAGTCCTTCGCGTTGGAAGGCTGATCGCCCCCGCGGACCCCGCGACCCCCTTGCGCGAAACATCCCCCGGATCCGGCGCCGCGTCGACCGACCAGGCGCCGGATCCGCACGCTTCGGACCTCGGTGAGGGCTTGTCGCGTCGGCCGATTCGACGCGATGCTGTTCTCCGGGTGGCATTTGTGCACCACCCGTTCTGCGCCCTCGCTGGATGCGAGATCGCTGCCGACAACCTTTGGGGGGCGGCCGATGGGTACACGGGACCCGATGTTCCAGGGACGCAGGCTCCGGGCCCTGCTTCGGCAGACGCGCGAGGCCTGCGGTTACATCCAACGGGACGTTGCGCTGGAGATGGATTGGTCGCTCTCCAAGCTGATCCGGATCGAAACCGGTCAGGTCAACATCTCGACCACCGACCTCAAGGCCCTGCTCCAGCACTACGGCGTGGTGGAGCCGGCCCGAGTCGCCGAGTTCATCGACATGGCCAGGGCGTCGAAGCAGCGCAGTTGGTGGTACGCCTACCGGAACATCCTCACCGCGGAGGCGAAGGTCTTCCTCGGCTACGAGTCCTCGGCCACCGTCATCCGCAACTTCGAACCGATCCTGGTCCCCGGCCTGTTACAGACCGAGGAATACTCGCGCGAGGTGCTCCGGGTGATGACGCCGGCCGGTCCCGCGCTGGACGAGAACGTCGCCCTGCGGATGGACCGGCAGGAGCGGCTGATGCGCCCCGACGGGCCCACACTGCACTTCATCGTCGACGAGAGCGTGATGCATCGCGCGGTCGGCAGCCCGGCGGTCATGCGCAACCAGATCCGCCGCATCCGCAAGTACGCGGAGTGGCCCAACATCACGATCCGGGTGGTGCCGTTCGAGTCCGGGCTGTACCACCGGGCCCGTATCGCCTACCAGCTCATGGAGTTCCCCGACCTCGAGGACGAGGCGGTGCTGTTCATCGAGACCCCCTCCGGCAACATCGTCATCCGCGAGGGCAACCCGGAGGACCCGCCGACCGTTTCCCCGCTCTCCTACCTGGAGACGTTCTGGGGCCTGGAACAACTCGCGTCGCGTGAGCACGCGCCGGTGATGCTGGACGCCGCGCTCGAACGCTTCGCACCGGGCTCGCCCCCGCCACCCACCGGCATCGATCCCCCCGATTAGGAGGGTCTACCGGGCGTTGTGGCAGCAGGCCGGCCGACAGCACGCGCGCAGCCAGGACGCGAGTTGATTACATGCCAAGAGCCACTTGGCTGATTGCACATCCCTGCGCATAATGACAGGTACGTATCCGTTGCTCGATGTCGATGAGCAGCACGGTTTCGCAGCGGCCACTGCGAGGCTTCGAACGAGTTGTCCCGAGGTCAGTTTTTATGACTTATCGGGACAACTCGTTCTTTTTTGCGTGGGACCACGCATAGCAGACTCGACTCACTCTGGCGAAAGCGGACATCCGCATGCACAATCACAGATGAGGGCAACAACGCCGTCCTCCCCGCCCTTGCACGGTACACACCGTCTACATGAAAGGACGCCTGATCGCGGAAAGGAGGTGAACTCGTGCAGGACGACTTCGAGAGGATGCTCCGCGTGATCTTTCTGCTGGTAGCCGTGGCCGCGGTGACAGCGGGAGCGCTTTATTACACGCTCCGAGCCGCCGGACTGCTCACCCTCATCGGGTAACGGATACCAAACCCGTCCTCGGGCCCTGTGCCCATATCAATCGCGGCCTGCCGAACGGCAGGCCGCCTCACGTATCGGCGTGTAAAGTCACCGGGAGCGACCGGATCAGTTCGCCGAACGACCGGTTGCATGGAGAAACGAACCCCAGGACCCGGCCCCGAAAGCCAGCCGCGACACCGGCGCCTTCGAGTCCCTGACCTCGACCTCGTTCCGACGCCTGGCCTCGACACAGTTCACGTCCGCGCTCTTGGTGCTCTTGCGCCATGCGCTTCCCAGCGGCTCGAACTCCGCCATGCTTTTCCTCCGAAAAGAGCCGATGAGAATAGGTGAGCCGGCAGCCGGATGATTCCGTGCAGGGTGATTCCATGCAGGGTGGACACCTCTGCGGGTTGACCGACTTCGAGGGCGCGCGCACAGCTTAGCGCCTGTTGTCGGCCACGGCGTTGCATACACCCTGGGCCGTACGCGTGAAATCCGGCCGGCTCGCCCGAGTGGCGAATAGCCAGGTGTCGGATTGCCGTGTCGCTCACCTGTTCGCAGCATTCGACGACCCGGGTCGCCTATTGCCCGCGGTATTGGCCGACGAAAAGCTTGAATTCGGAACATCAGGGGCCGGATCCGGGCTTTCCCAGTCGTTTCCGGAGGGTGTCGACCAACCGGAGGAACCCATCCGTGGGCGGCGCCTTCACCGGACCGATGGTCGTTTCCTGCACCACCGCCACCACCGGGCCGTTGCGCACGACGCCGAAGTCCGCGTACTGGTCCTCGCCACTGACCAGGCCCTGGATCCGCCAGGCGGAGCCCTCCGCGTTCAGCGCCGTGATCCGCAACGAGCCGTCGGCCATCGCGTTGGGTCGGTTGCTCGCCGGGCAGGGCCCGGCGAGTCCGCCGGTGAAGTCGGCCACCGCCACCACGGCGGTGCGCTCGTCCGGGTAGCGGACCAGCCGCACCAGGCCGCCGCCCTGACCGTCGTGCCGGTACAGCCGTTCCTCGGTCTGCACCGCGCCGAGGCCGGCGATCGTGTCGGAGGCACACGGACCCAGCTCCTCGCCCATCGCCTCGCGGGTCTCCACCACCTGCCAGTTGTCGTAGATCCCGGCCACCGCCGGGAACTCCTGGGCGGTCGGGTAGAAGGTCTCGCTCAACGTCGTGGGCGGGCCGACCGACGTCACCGCCGGGGACGGGGGCACGCTCGGGGTCACGGCCGCCTGTTCCCGGTGCGTCGGCTTCGCGTCGTCACCGCCGAATCCGGTGCTCGCCAGGGTCACCCCACCCGCGACCACCACCAGCGAGGCCGCCGTGGCCAGGACCCGGTTGCGCAGCCGCCGACGGCGCACCACCCGGCGGATCCCCGCGACGGGCGGCAGCGGCACCTGCGGGGCGAGTTCGACCACAAGTTCGCGAAAACGCTCGTCGAGCACGTCGGCGCCGTGCTCGTCGTCCGCGTTCTCAGGGCTGTGCCGCATGTCCGAACTCGCCATCCCCCACTCGACCGGGCATTACCGGCCCGACGGCCGTTCCGCATTCGCCAGGTGTCCAGTTTGACGCATGGGTCGGGAACGATGGTTCCCGGCCGGGGTCAGCCCTTCTTCGTCAGCTGTCCCCTGGAGGTCGAGGTCAGCAGGCTTTCCCCCGGCGACTCGTAGGACATCGTGGTCGGCGTCAACTGTTTGACGAAGACCCGGCCGTCCACACAGCCCTGGTTGTGGGTCAGGTGGCTGGTCAGTTCGACGCCCTTGTCCGCGGACACCGACAGCAGTTCCAGGTCGGCGTCGCAGTCGGCCGAGGCAGCGGTCAGCTTGGTGACGCCAACCTTCGTGTCCCCCACCTTGCCGCCGGTCAGCGTGACGGTGACCTGCGTGACACTGCCGTGTTCCGAGGTCGTGCTGCCGGCCCAGGTGCCGCGGTAGGACTGCGGGAGAGTGTCCGTGGCGGAGCCGGGGGACACCTTGTCGGGGGAGGTCGGGTCCGGGGACGCCTGCCCCGAGGACGACGGTCCCGAGGTGCTCCCGTGTACGGCCGTCGGCTTGTCCTTGTCGTCACCCCCCTGCCACATCAGCGCCGCCGTGGTGCCACCGGCGACCAGCAGCACGGCGACGAGCGCGTACACCCACGGGGCGATCCGGCGCCCGTGCTTCGGCGGCGGCGTGCGGTCCGCCACGTACGTCTCGGGCGCCCCGGGGAACGCGGGCGCACCCGACGTCTGCGGGAGCACGGACCGCGGGGCCGCGGACGGCGGAGGAGGCCCCGGCGGGGCGTACGCCGCTCCGACCGACTCCGCCGCGCCACGCGTCGGCCCGGTCGGCTCCGTCGGCGCCCCCGCCGGCCGGTCGTCCCACGTGGGCGATCCGCTGCCGGTCGCCACGAACTCGCGCGCGTCGTGCGGCCCGTCCTCGTCCAGGTCCAAAAGTTCGACCGCGCGGCGGGACAGCGCGGTGGTCAGGTCCGCCGGCAGCCAGTTCCCCGCGACCAGTTCGCCCGTACCCTCGGGTGCCAGCGCCGCCAGCACCTCGGCCGGACTCGGCCGGGATCCGGCGTGTTTGGTCAGGCACGCCACGACCACCTCGCGCAACCACGCCGGCAGGCCGTCCAGGCGCGGCTCCTGGGCCACGATCCGGTACATCAGCGCCTGGCCGCCCCCCTCGCCGAACGGCCCCGTACCGGTCGCCGCGAACACCAGGACCGAGCCGAGCGAGAACACGTCGCTCGCCGGACCGATGTCGCGCCCGTCGACCTGCTCCGGCGACATGAAGCCCGGCGAGCCGACGGTGTGCCCGGTCCGGGTGAGCACCGAGGCGTCCATCGCGCGCGAGATGCCGAAGTCGATCACGCGCGGCCCGTCCAGGGACAGCAGCACGTTCGACGGTTTGATGTCGCGGTGCACCAGGCCCGCCGCGTGGATCGCGGTCAGCGCCTCGGCCAGGCCCGCGCCCAGCGTGCGCACGGTCTCCTCGGGCAGCGGACCGCGGCCCGACACCGCCTCGTACACGCTGGGTCCGGCCACGTAGCCGGTGACCACCCAGGGCGTGTCCGCCTCGGTGTCCGCGTCCAGGACCGGCGCGGTCCACGCGCCGCCCACTCGCCGTGCGGCGTCCACCTCGCGCCGGAATCGCTCGCGAAATCCCGGGTCGTCCGCCCACTCGGAGCGCACCACCTTGATCGCGACCACCCGACCGCCCGGGTTTCGGCCGAGGTAGACCCGGCCCATCCCGCCCGCCCCCAGCACGCGAAGCACCCGGTATCCGCCGATCCGCCGCGGATCCGCGGGTTCGAGCGGTTTCACGGCGCCCCCCTCGTCGTCCGGCAGTTGGCCCGAGAATACGCGGGTGTCCACTTTGCGCGGGCGGATCACGAGCGGTCCGACCCGGATCCGAGGTGCTTCCCTCGCACCGGGATCCGGACCGGAGCCGGGGCGGAAGGCGGGGCCGAAGGCGGGACGACGGCCGGGCCGGGGGGCGGGCCGCCGCCGGCTCAGTACTCCACGTGCAGTTCGACCAGCCCCCGGATGAACGACGACGGCCCGTGCGCGAGGGTGGCGCCGGGCGCCAACCGCAGGTCCGGCAGGCGGCGCAGCAGCTCCTCGAAGGCCACCCGGATCTCCAGCCTGGCCAGCGAGGACCCGAGGCAGAAGTGCGGTCCGCTCCCGAAGGCGATGTGCGGGTTGGGCGAGCGGAAGGCGTCGAAGCGCTCCGGGTCGGCGAACACCTCGGCGTCCCGGTTGGCCGCCCCGTAGAGCATCATCACCGTCGAGTCGGCCGGGATCACCGTCCCGTGCAGCTCCACGTCACGTGTCGTGTGCCGGGCCATGTTGACCACCGGCGACACCCAGCGCAGCGACTCCTCCACGGCACTCGGGATCAGCGTCGGGTCCTCGCGCAATCGGGACAGTTGCCCGGGGTCGGCGAGCAGTGCGGCGATGCCGCCGGATATCACGTTGCGGGTGGTCTCGTTGCCGCCGACGAGCAGCAGCAGGGACTCGCCGATCAGCTCCTCGAAGGACAACTTCCCGCCGTCGATCTCGGCGTCGACCAGGATCCCGATCAGGTCGTCGGAGGGGGTCTTGCGCCGGTCCTCGATCACCTGCGTCGTGTAGGCGACGTATTCGGTGAACGCCTCGCCGGCCTTGTGGCTGAGTTCGCCGCCGTCGGAGAGCATCACCATCACGTCGGCCCAGTGCTGGAGTTGGTCGCGGTGTTCGGCGCCGACCCCGAGCAGTTCGCCGATCAGCGTCATCGGCAGCGGCGCGGAGAAGGCGCGGACCAGCTCCGCGCTGCGCCCGCCGGCGAGCATCGCGTCGATCAGCGAGGTCACGATGTCCCGGACGTGGTCCTCCATCGCGGCGATCTGCCGGGGCGTGAAGCCCTTCGAGACCAGCTTGCGGCGGCGGTAGTGCAGCGGATCGTCGGAGTCGATCATCGACGGTTGCGGATAGCCGAGCGGGCGCGAGCCCTTGGCCGAGGAGAACAGTTCCGGGTTGCGCTCGGCCCAGGACAGGTCGGCGTGCCGGGTCAGTCCCCAGACGCCGGCGCGCTCGCTGTAGTACACCGGCGCGTGCTCACGCAGCCAGGCGTAGTCGGCGTACGGGTCACCGGCGTACCAGTCCCGATCGAGCAGATGGATGTCGCGGATCGCGGGAGTCGTCACGGCATGCCTCCGGGGTGATCACGTGTCGAGCGGTACGAACAGGCGGACGGCGGTGCGCATCAGGTCCTGGACCTCGTCGAGTGCGCGACCGCGGGCGGTGAGGCTGACCAGGCCGGAGAGCAGGACGTGGCCGAGCACCGTCTCGATGTCGTGCCGTCGGGCCGCCGCGGCGCCGTCCGCGTCCTCGCCGGGCTCGCCGAAGGCGAGGCCGGTGATCCGGTGGATGCTCTGGTGGAAGTTCTCCTGGGACTGTCCGGCCGACGGGTCCGGCGCGGTCGCGGCCTGCACCACCGCCTCGGTCAGCAGGCGGTTCTCCGCGCTCACCTCGACGATCCGGCACAGCAGCGCGGCCAGTCGCCCGGCCGGGTCGGCGGGCAGCGGTCGACGGGCGAGTTCGTCGGACAACTCGCCGATCCACAGCGCCGAGACCTCGCTGAGCAGGTGGTTCTTCGAGGTGAAGTAGCGGTACACGGTGGCCCGGGCCACGCCCGCGCGGTCGGCGACATCGTGCATGGTGACGGCGGCGTAGCCCCCTTCCAGGGCGAGATCGCACGCGGCGCGCACCAGCCGCTCGCGCCGCGCCTGCTGGTCGCGGGTGAGCGATCTGGTGAGGGTGATCGTCGATTCGGTACGGGGTTCGGCCACCGGTGAGCCTGTCCTGTGGGGGTCGTGCACGCGGGTCGGGCGGGATGTTCGCGGGCGGTCGGATCGGGCGCCGACTCGTTCCGCGGCGATCTTGCCCACGGATGAGACGGAAGTCTAGTCTGACGTCTCGTCAGATCTTCTGAGAACGTGTTCCAGTAATTTCCGGGCCGTTTCCCGGACCCGCTTCCGCACCCGATCGACGCCGGAGCCGCCGTGACCGCCACCGCAGGACCGCTCGCGGGAATCCGCGTCGTGGAGTTCGTCGGCCTCGGGCCGGGCCCGTTCTGCGGCATGTTGCTCGCCGATCTCGGCGCCGACGTGTTGCGGATCGACCGCGCCGCCGAGGCCCGCAAGGGCTACGCCAAGCCGCCGCGCAACCCGATGAACCGGGGCAAACACTCGATCGCGCTCGACCTCAAGCACCCGGACGGCGTCGCCTTGGCGCTGCGCTTGTGCGCGGACGCCGACGCGCTGATCGAGCCGTTTCGGCCGGGCGTGATGGAGCGCCTGGGCTTGGGCCCGGACGTGGTCGCCGCGCACAATCCGCGGCTGGTGTACGGCCGGCTCACCGGCTGGGGGCAGACCGGTCCGCTCGCGGCCGCCGCCGGGCACGACATCGACTACATCGCGCTGGCCGGGATGCTGGAGCCGATCGGCCGGGCCGGGCAACCGCCGAGCATTCCGCTCAACCTGGTCGGCGACTTCGGCGGCGGCGGTCTGCTGCTCGCGTTCGGCCTGGTCGCCGCGCTCCTCGAGGCCGGCCGTTCGGGGCTGGGGCAGGTGGTGGACGCGGCGATGATCGACGGCGCCGCGGCCCTCGGCGCGACCTGGTTCACCATGGGCGCCGCCGGCATGCTCGGCCCGCGCGGCACCAACATGCTCGACGGCGGCGCGCCGTTCTACGACGTGTACGCGACCGAGGACGGCGCCTATGTCGCGGTCGGCGCGATCGAGCCGAGGTTTTGGGCCGAGTTGATCCACCGGCTCGGGCTGGCCGAGGATCCGGTGTTCACCGACCTCGCCCGGCAACACGACCCGGCGCACTGGCCCGCGATGAAGGCCCGGCTCGCCGAGGTGTTCGCGACCCGCACCCGGGACGCGTGGTGCGCGCTCCTGGAGGGGACCGAGACCTGCTTCGCGCCCGTGCTCTCGCCCGGCGAGGCGCCGGCCCACCCGCACCACGTGGCCCGCGGCACGTTCCTGCACGCCGACGGTCTGCCCGAACCGGCTCCCGCGCCGAGGTTCTCCCGCACCGTCGCCGCCGTACCCTCCCGCCCGGTGCACCCGGGCCCGGCCGCCGCCGGCGGCGACACCGATGCCGCGCTCGCCGCGTGGGGCCTGTCCCCGGCCGAGGTCGAGCACTTCCGGGATGCCGGCGCGGTCGTCTGACGCCGCATCACCACCCAGTACAGGTAAGGGATTCCATGGAACTACACGAGGCGCTGTACAGCACTCGCGCGATGCGCCGGGTGGCCCCGGACGCGATCCCGGCAACGGTCCAGGCCCGGATCCTGGACGCGGCCGTGCGCGCGCCCAGCGGCGGCAACGCCCAGGCCTGGCGCTTCCTGCTTGTGGACGACCCGGGCGTCAAGGGCCGGCTCGGGCCGCTGTACCGGGAGGCGATGGACGCGCTGTGGACGACCGTGTACGCGTCGCGCGTGGCCGCCGCCGAGGCGGATCCGGACAGCGCGGAGAGCCGGTCGTTCGTCCGGATGCGCCGCTCCTCGCAGTGGCTCGCGGACAACTTCGAGCAGGTTCCGCTGTTCCTGTTCGGCTTCGCCCGGCACGACCCCACCGGCGGCTCGATCTTCCCGGCGGTATGGAGCGCGATGCTGGCCGCGCGCGCCGAAGGGGTGGGCGGCGCGCTGACCGCGGTGCTCGGGATCGCGCACCGCGACGCGGTGGCGGACGTCCTGGGGGTGCCGGCCGGTGAGGGCTGGCACATGGCGTGCTGCGTGTCGTTCGGCTACCCGACGGGCACGTGGGGCATCGCACCGCGAACCCCGGCGCACGAGGTGGCCTACCGCAACACCTGGGGCGAGCCGGTCGGCTTCGAGGTGCCGGCACCGCTGTGGCCCGCGGCGGGCGCGGCGTACACCCCCACCGCCGTGGAAGGAGCCGGCCGATGAGCGCGGAGAACGTGGCGAGCGCCGAGAGCGCGGCGGGCGCGGCGGGCGGGGTGACACGTGCCGAGCCGCCGCTGCGGGGTTCGGTGGCGCTGGTGACCGGCGGGGGCAGCGGGATCGGGCTCGGCTGCGCGTTGCGGTTCGCCGCCGACGGGGCGCATGTGCTGATCGCCGGCCGCAGCGAGGACCGGCTGCGCGGCGCGGTGGCCGAACTGGAGAAGGTGGCCGCGGCCGGCGTGCGCGTCGGGTACGCGGTGACCGATGTGACCGACGAGGCGCAGGTCGAGGCCGCGGTCGCGGCGGCGGCCGAACTCGGCCCGGTACGCGCGGTGTTGGCCTCCGCCGGGGGCAACTCGACGATGGGCCCGCTGACCCGGATCGACACCGCCAAGTGGCGCGAGACGGTCGAGTTGAACCTGACCGGCACGATGCTCGTGCTCAAGCACACGGCCCGGCTGATGGCGGCGGGCGGCGGCGGCTCGTTCGTGGCCATCTCCTCGATCGCCTCCGCCGTCACGCACCGCTGGTTCGGCGCGTACGGGGTGAGCAAGGCCGGCATCGACCACCTGGTCCGACTCGCCGCCGACGAACTCGGCGCGAGCGGCGTGCGGGTGAACGGCATCCTGCCCGGCCTGGTGGCCACCGACATGGTCGGCGCGGTCACCGCCGGCGGCCCGGTGCTGGAGGACTACCTGGCCTGCACCCCGCTGGAGCGGGTCGGCCGCGTCGAGGACATCGCCGCGCTCGCGGCGTTCCTGGTGGGCCCCGAGTCGACCTGGATCACCGGCCAGAACATCAACGTGGACGGCGGCCACCACCTGCGCCGCGGGCCCGACTTCCGGGCCTTCCTGGAGCCGGTCTTCGGCGCGGACGGCCTGCGCGGCATCGTCGCGGAAGGGAACTGACAATGACCCAGCGGGTGTTCAACCTGGCCGACCTCTTCGAGGTGGTGGTCGACGCGTGTCCGGACCGGCTCGCGCTGGTCGCGGGCGAGGTACGGCTGACCTATCGCGAACTGGACGAGCGGGCCAACCGGGCCGCCCACGCCTTCGCCTCGGCGGGTCTGCCGGTGGGCGCGCACATCGGCATCTACTCGCGCAACCGCGCCGAGTGGATGGAGGCGATGATCGGCGCGTTCAAGGCGCGGATGGTGCCGATCAACATCAACTTCCGCTACGTGGAAGAGGAACTGCGCTACATCGTGGACAACGCCGACTTGGCGGCCCTGGTCGTCGAGCGCGGCTATCTGCCCAAGGTCGCCGCGGTGCGGGCCGACGCGCCCGCGCTCGGGCCGGTGTTCGTGCTGGCCGACGAGAACCACGACACGCTCGACGCCACGATCGACTACGAGGCGGCGCTCGCGGCCGAGAGCGCCGATCGCGACTTCGGGCCGCGCTCCCCCGACGACCGCTACATGGTCTACACCGGCGGCACCACCGGCTTCCCCAAGGGCGTCGAATGGCGCGCGCACGACATCTTCTGCTCGGCGATGGGCGGCGGGAACTTCGGCGGCGAGCCGATCGCCGACCCCGAACTGCTCGCCGAGAAGGCCGAGGGCGCGCCGCTGGTGCAGATGCTGACCACGCCGCTGATGCACGGCAACGGCCAGTGGATCACCTGGATCACCCTTTTCGGCGCGGGCACCGCGGTGTTGTGGACCGGTCCGCGCTACGACCCGGCCGCGATCCTGCGCACCGTCGCCCGCGAGGGCTGTGTGACGATGATGCTGGTCGGTGACGCGATGGCCCGCCCGATCGCGGACGAGTTGGAGAGCGGCGCGTACGCCGTCGACACGCTCAAGGTGATCGGCTCCGGCGGCGCCCTGCTCTCCCCCACGGTCAAGGCCCAACTCACCCGGCTGATCCCCGGCCTGTACATCGCCGACAGCTTCGGCGCCTCGGAGTTCGGCGCGGGCAGCTCGCAGACCGCCGGCGGCCGGTTCCCGATGAAGCCGAAGACCGCGATCCTGGGCGAGGACCTGCGCCCGGTGGGGGTGGGCGAGACCGGACGGATGGCCCGCACCGGCCACATCCCGCTCGGCTACTACAAGGACCCGGTCAAGACCGCCGACACCTTCCACATCGACCCGGACGGCGTGCGCTGGGTGATCCCCGGCGACTACGCCCGCGTCGAGGACGACGGCGACGTAACCCTGCTCGGCCGCGGCTCGGTCTGCATCAACACCGGCGGCGAAAAGGTCTTCCCCGAAGAGGTCGAGGGCATCCTCAAGGCCCACCCGGCAATCTACGACGCGGTAGTGGTCGGCCTCCCCGACCCGAGATTCGGCGAACGAGTCACAGCGGTGGTCTCCCTACGCCCGGCCCACACGATAACCCTGCCGGAACTCACCAATCACACCCAAACCCACCTGGCAGGATACAAAACCCCACGAAGCCTGGTAATAGTCCCAGAAATCCCCCGCACCCCAGCCGGCAAACCCGACTACCGCTGGGCCAAATCAACAGCCCAAACCCCAACCACCCCCTAACCCCACCCCCTGAGAACAACCAGCCCACAGCCCGCGCCACAACCAGCCCAACCCAACCCAAACCCAGCCCGTCCGGCGCCTGAGGACAAGCAGGCCGCAGGCCGGCCCGCAGACACCAGGCACCGGACACCGGGCACCGGGCACAACCAGCCCAACCCAACCCAAACCCAGCCCGTCCGGCGCTTGAGGACAAGCAGGCCGCAGGCCGGCCCGAAGACACCAGGCACCGGGCACCGGGCACCGAGTGACCCATCACCAAGCACAACCAGCCCAACCCAACCCAAACCCAGCCCGTCCGGCGCTTGAGGACAAGCAGGCCGCAGGCCGGCCCGCAGACACCAGGCGCCACGCCACACGTACGACCGACCCAACCCAAATCCAGCCCATCCGGCGCTTGAGGACAGGCAGGCCAGGCTCGGAGACACCAAGGCGCCACGCAACCCGCACCCCCCCCCCCCCCCCCCCCGCCCGCGCATTTGGGCAAACCCGCCCCCCCACACCCCCCCCCAAACCCCCCCCGCGGTTAGCGGATACTGTGGCGCAGACCCGCCCCCCCCCACCA
>NZ_JBHTVA010000109.1:0-7018 GCF_042793325.1 Embleya sp. NPDC056575 | reverse complement strand
GCTTGAGGACCCGCCGCCCTGCCTGGCACACACCACCCCCCCACCCACCCCCCACCCCCCACCCCCCCAGCCCGTCCGGCGCTTGAGGACAAGCCGGCCCGCACACAGCCCACCCATACCGCCCCGCGCGTTTCGCGTATCGTGTGGCGATGACCGTCCCCCACCAGCGAACCGGCCCCCTGGCCACCGGCATCCACTGGCACGACGGCCGCGCCCACCTCGCCCTGACCGGCCCCGGCGACGAACAGTCCCGCCAACCGCTACCCCTCGGCGCCCCCATCGGCTGGCGCCTGACCGGCCCCCGCACCTGCGTCGGCATCCGCCGCAAGACCGGCCGCCGCACCCCCTGCCCCACCCTCGCCCCGCTGCCCGCGACCGCCCCCCGCTCGCAGTGCGAGGCGTGCGCGCTCGCCGACCCCGGCCGCAAACTCGCGCGCGATCAGGCGATGGACGACCCGCGCCCGTTCTCGCTCTACCTCGCCTGGTTCGGCCCCGGCCTGGTCAAGGTCGGCCTCACCGCCACCGAACGCCGCGCGGCCCGCCTCGCCGACCAGGGCGCGCCGATGTTCACCTGGCTCGGCCACGGCCCGCTGATCCCCGTCCGCGGCACCGAACGCCGATGCTCGGCCACGGGCACCGTCCGCGAACGTATCCCGCACCGGGCCAAGACCACCGCCTGGTGGCGCCCGCGCGAGCTGGATTCCCCGGCCGAACTGACCGCCGCACACGCCCGGTTGACCCCCCTGCTCCCGGACACGATGACCCCCGCACCGTGCGACGTCCAGGACCTGAGCCGCTTCTACGGCCTGACCGACGCCCCGCCGCCGACCCGGGACCAGGTCACCGGCCTCACCGAGAACGCGCTGCTGTACGGCGAGTTGACCTGCGTCGCGGGCCACGACGCACTGATCACCACGGACACCGGCCCGCTGTTCGTGGACCTGCGCCTGCTCACCGGATGGCACCTGACCCCGGCCCGCGGCACCCCCTCCGGCCTCACCCTCAAGCCCCTGGACACCGGCCGCGCCCCGGACGGCTCGGTCCAGGAGGGCCTGTTCTAGCGCGGCGCGGCCGATCCCCACCACGAACCACAAGGATCAAACCCGGCTCACCCGCCCGCACTCCCCCGGCACCCCGTCCTCGATCGGCCTGCTGCGGTCGTACGGGTCGACCGTCTTCGGCGACCCCGACGGCGTCGTCGAGTCGTCGTCCGGGAACTCCGGCCGCACGAAGCCGTCCAGGCGTGTGCAAGAGCTGTTCGCGGCGTCGAACCCGACCTGACCCACCGCGATCCGGCCGCGCACCGTCGCCTGGTAGCGGGGCCCGCGATAGACCTTCGTCTCCAGCACCCTGCGCACCACCGAGCGGGTCACCGTCGCGTCCGCCCCGCTGCCGGCCTTGGCCACCGGGTAGACGAACGAGTAGTCGGCGTGCACCGTCAAGGTGCCCTCGCCGTCGACGTCGTAGCTCGTGATGCCGTTGACCTTGACCACCCGGCCCACCTGCTCGATCTCCTTGGGATCGAACCTGGTCACCCACGAGACCGGGTTGTCCGGCTCCCATCGGTTCGTCCGCAGCGCGTCCTCGATCCGTGCGACCTGGCCGTCGGCCGGATCCAGGAGCGCGAGATAGCCCGCCGGGCGCCCGCCCGCGAGCACGTCGCGGTCCAGGTTGCCGGCGATCAGCAGCCGCCGGGTCAGGTCCAGCGCCTCGGCGACCTCGGCCGCGCCGTACCCGGGCACCGTCTTGACCTCGGGCAGGGTCAGACCCGCCTCGTTGTCCGCGTAGTTCACGGCCGGTGAGCCCGCGAACGGATTCTTCCGAGTGGGCCGGTTCGGATCGACGCCCCGGCCGTCCCCCACCGAGGGCACCGAGGTGGCCACCCCGCTGACCGGCGGCTGCACCATCGGATCGTCGGCCGCGGCCGTGTTCGACGTGTCGAACCAGCCGAACACCCGGTCCGGCGCGGCGGCGAAGGCCACCAGCGCGAGCACCGCGACGGTCACCAGGACGGTCCGCCACCGGCGCCGGCGCGGCGGGCGGCTCGGCCCGTCGGCCCGCCACGGGGTGTGCCGCGGCGGCTCGTTCGCCCATTTCCGGGCGAGCATGCGCGCCCGCGCGGACCCCTCGGTCGCGGTCGCGCCCCGGACGAAGTCCTCGTCGAACACGTACCCGGCGAACGGGTCGTTCGGGTCGGCCCCACCCGGCCCGGCCCCCGCCCGTCCATCCATCCGGTCGCGGCCGTCGCCTGCGTCCCGGTTCCCCCTCTGATCAGACATCGGAGCAAGATAGCCGCGCCAACCGACAGGTCCGGGCGTATGTGACCCGGATCATGGTTTGCCCCCGAAACGGCATCTCGCGGACGCAAATCATCGGCGGCACAGCCGTCGGAATCGCACTCACGGGCGCCTTGACTTTGAGTTCACTCCAACTCGTAGGCTCCCGATCATGAACAGCACGGGAAACACCGCCACCACCCTCACCGGCCCGAACGACCGCTACGAGCGCGGCCTGGCCGTCCTTCGCCAGGTCGCCGGCCCCGAGCAGTCGACGGTGCTCGACGGCTTCGCCGAGATCGCGCCGGACCTGACCCGGTTCGTCGTCGAGTTCGGCTACGGCGACGTCTACGCGCGGCCCGGACTGACGCTGCGCGAGCGGCAGTTGGCCACCGTCGCCGGGCTGGCCGCGCTCGGCAACGCGGCGCCGCAGTTGCGCTTCCACCTGGCCGGCGCGCTCAACGTCGGCTGCACGCGGCGCGAGATCGTCGAGACGCTGATCCACGTCTGCCTCTACGCCGGTTTCCCGGCCGCGCTCAACGGACTGGGCGTGGCGCGCGAGGTGTTCGAGGCGTACCCGGACAGCGCGTCCGAGGAGGCCGAGGTCGCCGGCGAGGGCCCCGACGCCGCGGAGACCACCGCCGACCGCCACCGCCGCGGGCTCGCCGCGCTCACCGAGATCGACGGGCACGCCGGCGAGCAGGTGGTCGCGTCGCTCCGGGACATCGCCCCCGATCTGGGCCGCTACGTGATCGAGTTCGCCTTCGGCGACGTCTACTCGCGCACCGGCCTGGACCTGCGTACCCGCGAACTCGCCACGGTCGCGATGTGCACCGCGCTCGGCACGGTCGCGCCGCAACTCGCGGTGCACATCCACGGTCTGCTCAACGTCGGGGGCACCGAGGAGGACGTGGTCGAGACGATCACCCAGATGGTCGGCTACGCCGGCTTCCCCGCCGCGCTCAACGGAATCGCCGTCGCACGCACGGTGTTCGCCGAGCGCGCC
Source organism: Embleya sp. NPDC056575 (assembly GCF_042793325.1). Lineage (NCBI taxonomy): Bacteria > Bacillati > Actinomycetota > Actinomycetes > Kitasatosporales > Streptomycetaceae > Embleya > Embleya sp. NPDC056575. The sequence continues at coordinate 3,736 of NZ_JBHTVA010000109.1, read as the reverse complement.
GCCGCCGGTCAGGCGTCGACCGGCTCCGCGAGCGAGTCCTGAGGCAGCAGGTACACATCCCGGCCCTCCACGTCGACGAACGCGTCGCTCGGGCGGAAACCGACCCGGCGGGCCAGGGTCAGCGACGGCACGTTGTCCGCGTTGATCACCGCGAAGATCGGCATCGTCGGCAGCGTACGACGGGCCAGCGCGACGGTGACGTCGACCGCCTCCCGGGCCAGGCCCCGACCCCACGCGATGGGCGAGAAGCGGTAGTAGAGGTTGAACACCGGGACACCGTCGGGACGCAACCGCCGGGTCAACTGGGTCCCGGCGAAACCGAACACCTCGGTGGGGCGCTCGCGCGACGCGACCGCGCAGTAGCCGATCCCGTCCCGCTCCCAGTCCTCGATCATCGTCCGTAGGAACTCGACGCCCGCCTCGGCCGACGGCATCGGCCCCAGTGGGTTGTAGCGGTTGGTCTCGGGATCCCCGTGCACGGCGAACACCGCCGCCGCGTCGTCGGGGTGGGGCCTGGTCAGGACCAGCCGTTCGGTCTCGGCGACCGTGATGCGAGTCGTCACGCGCGTGCCGTTCGATTCGTTCGATGTGCGATACGGGTGTCCGTACCGCGGGTTCCGTGCCCACCCAGCCTAATCACCCGATCACACGATCCGATGATCGCCGGGGGTGATCGGCTCGTTCCCCTCGGCCCGCTGGTGGCGCGATCCGTCGATGCCCACACCCTCGCGGCGCAGGGCCCGGGTGCGGTGTTCGCGCGGGCTCATCCCCCGGACCCGCTTGAACGCCGTGCTGAGGGCGAACGCGTCGCCGTAGCCCACCTTTTCCGCGACCGCCCCGACCGTGGCCTCCGGTTTGCACAGCAGGTCCGCGGCCAGCGAGAGCCGCCAGGCGGTGAGGAAGGTCATCGGCGGCTCGCCGATCAGTTCGCTGAACCGCCGCGCCAGCGCGGCGCGGGAGACTCCGGCCGAGGCGGCCAACGACGCGACCGTCCAAGGTTGTTCGGGGTTGTTGTAGATCAGGCACAACACGCGGCCGACCACCGGGTCGCGGTAGCCGCGGTACCAGCCCGGTGCGTCCGTTCCGGAACGGGCGAACCACGAGCGCAACATCGCGATCAGCAGCAGGTCGAGGAGGCGGTCCAGGACCGCCTCCTGGCCCGCCTCGTCCTTGACGATCTCGGTGGCCAGGAGCGGGATCACCGGACAGTCCACCTCGTCCGCCCGGATCACCGCCAAGGCGGGCAGCGCCTCCAGGAGCGAACGGCTGACCTCGCCGGCCAGCTGGTAGGTGCCGGTCAGCATGATCGTCTCGGCCTCGGCGCTGTTGCCCCACGTGCGCACACCGAGCGCCATCTCCTTGGCCAGGTCCCGCCCGTCGGGGGTGGAACAGCGCTGGCCGGGATGGATGATGATCTGCGGTTGCGTGTCCGGCTCGTCGGAGACCCGGTAGTGGTCGGGCCCGCGCACGATCGCCACGTCGCCGGCGGTCAGTCGCTCCGATTCGCCGCGATCCAGCGCGATCCACGCATGGCCGCGCACCACCGCCACGACGGTCAGCGGCGCCTCGTCGTGAATGCGCATGGACCACGGCGCGCTGAGCATCGAACGCAGCAGGAAGGCCCCCTGCGCCCGGGGTCCGTTGAGCAGGCTCGCGAGAGCATCCATACCCGAATCCTAGCGGAGATCGAGACGATCAAACATGTTATTGGGCGCTTCAGCGATGTTCACTCTCACCGCCAGGCCCTTGAATAGAGCCATGACGACGAACGAACAGCACCTCGCGAACACCGCCGGCACCGACTACTCCACCACGCTGGTCGTGGGCGGAACCGGCAAGACCGGCCGCCGGATCGCCGCGAAACTGATCGAGCGGGGCCGCACGGTCCGCCTCGGTTCGCGCTCCGCGTCGATCCCCTTCGACTGGACCGACCGCACCACGTGGGCCCCGGCGCTGCGCGACGTCGAGAAGGTGTACATCTCCTACCAGCCGGACATCGCCGCCCCCGGCGGCGCGGACACGGTCGGCGCGTTCGCCGACCTCGCGGCGAAGAGCGGCGTGCGGCACCTGGTCCTGCTGTCCGGCCGGGGCGAGCCCGAGGCGCAGGACGCCGAGGCCCGGGTGCGGGCCTCCGGCGCCCACTGGACCATCGTGCGGGCCTCCTTCTTCGCCCAGAACTTCGACGAGGGCGAGTTCCTCGGCCCGCTCCTGGAGGGCGAGTTGGTGCTGCCGGTCGGAGCGGTGGGCGAGCCGTTCATCGACGTGGAGGACATCGCCGACGTCGCGGTCGCCGCGCTCACCGAGGACGGGCACACCGGGCAGGTGTACGAGGTGACCGGGCCGCGCCTGCTGACCTTCGCCGACGCGGTGGCCGAGATCGCCCGCGCGTCGGGCCGCGAGATCGGCTACGCCCAGGTGCCCCTGGAGGCGTACTCGGCGGCCCTGACCGAGCACGGGGTTCCGGCCGAGGTCGTCGACCTGCTGGCCTTCCTGTTCGGCGAGGTCCTCGACGGACGCAACGCGCACGTCGCCGACGGTGTGCGTCGCGCGCTCGGCCGCGAGCCCCGCGACTTCTCCGACTACGCACGCGACGCCGCCGCCCGCGGTGTCTGGAAGGTGTGACCATGAGCGGCCCCCTGTTCGTCCTGACCCTGGTCGCGGCCATCGGCTGCGCCACGATGGGCGGAGTCTTCTACGGCTTCTCCTCCTTCGTGATGGCCGGTCTGGGTCGGCTCCCGGCGAACCAGGGGGCCGCGGCCATGCGTGCGCTCAATGTCGAGGCCCCGAAGCCGCCCCTGATGATCGGCCTGCTGGGCACCTCCCTGCTCTGCGCGGGCCTGGGTGTGACCGCGCTGGTCTCCTGGGACGGGGCGTACTCCGGCTATCTGATCGCCGGCGCGCTGAGCTACCTGATCGGCCCGCTCGGGCTGACCGCCGGCTACCACGTGCCGCGCAACGACGCGCTGGACCGGGTCGAGCCGAACTCGCGGGCGGAGGAGCGCCTCTGGGCCACGTTCCCGACCGAGTGGACCCGGGCGAACCACCTGCGCGCGCTGGGCGGCGTCGCCGCCGCGGTCTGCCTGACCCTCGCCCTCACCCGCTGACCCCTCGACACCACCCATCCGAAAACGGGGACCCCGGCATGACTCAGCCATCCACGCAGTCGTCCACACCACCGACCCGCACCGCCGCCATCGTGCTGGGCGCCGGCCTGGTCACCACCGGCCTCGTCGCCGGCGTCTACTTCTGCTTCGCGGTCGCGATCATGCCGGGCCTGGCCCACGTCGACGACCGCACCTTCATCGACTTCCTCCAGCAGGTCAACAGGAGCATCGAGAACCCGGTCTTCTTCTCCTGCTTCTTCGGCGCCCCGATCCTGGGCGTGATCTCCATCGTGCAGACCCGAAGGCTCGGCACCCCCGAGACCGCCCGCTGGGTCGTCGCCGGCGTCGCCCTGGCCTTCGTCGGCATGCTGATCACCATGGGCGGCAACATCCCGCTCAACAACAAGATCGACGACGCCGGCGACCCCGCGAAGGTCGCCGACCCGGCCAAACTCCGCGAAGACGTCGAAAACACCTGGATAGCCTGGAACATAGCCCGCACCCTCTTCGCCGGCGCCGCCCTCGCCACCCTCGCCCGAGCCGTCCACCTCTTCCCCCGCACCACCCGAGCCCACTGATCCGCACGCACCGTTCGGCCCCCGGTGAGCAGATGCTCACCGGGGGCCGAACGG
>NZ_JBHTVA010000108.1:20254-29258 GCF_042793325.1 Embleya sp. NPDC056575 | reverse complement strand
GCCCCGGACCTCCCGACGGGGGTCCGAGGCGGCGGCCGTTCACGCGTTGTCTGCGTGGATCAAAGCTGCTCGATCCGGCTCAGAGCCGCTGCCCGGTGCGGGTCAGAGCTGCTCGATCACGAAGTCGACGCACGCGGTCAGCGCCTCGACGTCGGCCGGCTCGACCGCCGGGAACATCGCCACGCGCAGCTGGTTGCGGCCCAGCTTGCGGTAGGGCTCGGTGTCCACGATGCCGTTGGCGCGCAGCACCTTGGCCACCGCGGCGGCGTCGACCGCGTCGGTGAAGTCGATCGTGCCGACGACCTGCGAGCGGGCCGCGGGGTCGGCCACGAACGGGCTCGCGTACGCGGACTTCTCGGCCCACGCGTACAGCCGCCCCGACGAGTCGGCGGTGCGCGCGACGGCCCAGTCCAGACCGCCCTGCCCGTTGATCCAGTCGAGCTGGTCGGCGAGCAGGAACAGGGTGCTCAGCGCCGGCGTGTTGTAGGTCTGGTCCTTGACCGAGTTGTCGATCGCGGTGGCCAGGTCGAAGAACGGCGGGATATAGCGGTCGGAGCCGGCGATCCGGCCGGCCCGCTCCAGCGCGGCCGGCGAGAACGCGGCCAGCCACAGACCGCCGTCGGCGGCGAAGTTCTTCTGCGGCGCGAAGTAGTACACGTCGGTCTCGGCCGCGTCCACCGGCAGTCCGCCCGCGGCCGACGTCGCGTCGACCAGGACCAGCGAACCCGCGTCGGCGCCCGCCGGCCGGGCGATCGGCATGGCGACACCGGTCGAGGTCTCGTTGTGGGTCAGGGCGTAGACGTCGACGCCCGCCTCGGCCCGGGGCAGCGGGTGGGTGCCCGGCTCGGACTTGATCACGGTGGGCTCGTCCAGCCACGGCGCGGCCTTGACCGACCCGGCGAACTTCGAGGAGAACTCGCCGAACGACAGGTGCTGCGACTTGCGGTCGACGAGGCCGAACGCGGCGATGTCCCAGAAGGCGGTGGCACCGCCGTTGCCCAGGATCACCTCGTAGCCCTCGGGGAGGGAGAACAGGCTGCCGACACCTTCGCGGACCCGGCGGACCAGGTTCTTCACCGGCGCCTGCCGGTGGGAGGTGCCCAGGAGGGAGGTACCGGTCGCCGCGAGGGCGGCGAGCGCCTCCGGACGTACCTTGGACGGGCCCGAACCGAACCGGCCGTCGGCGGGCATGAGCGCTGCGGGAATCTGGATCTCGGCCACGCCAAGAGCGTAGTCGTGTCCGTTTCGTGAGTGATCTGTATTCCGCACAATGAGACGAATGTGGCCGACATTCGGCCGGCGGCGGTCTCGACGGATGGACGGTGCGCGGCGTGGCGCGCCGTTTCGGCGGGCGCGCGCGCCCTGTCCGGGGCCGGTTCGGGTGAGGATGGCGGGGTGACGACACAGCTCGGGGATCTCGAAGAGGCGTTGCGGGCGCGGGTGCGCGGGGAAGTCCGGTTCGATCCGCAGGCCCGGGCGCTGTACTCGATGGACGCCTCCAACCACCGCCACGTGCCGCCGGGCGTGGTCGCCCCGCTGGACGCGGACGACGTGGCCGCCGCGCTGGCGGTGTGCCACGAACTCGGGGCGCCGGTGACGGTACGCGGCGGCGGCACCAGCATCGCCGGCCAGGCCACGGGCAACGGTGTGGTGCTCGACCTCGCGCGGCACCTGAACCGGATCCACGCGGTCGACCCGACGACCCGGATCGCGCACGTCGAGCCCGGCGTGGTGCTGGACGACCTGCGCCGGGCGGCGGGCCGCCACGGGCTGACCTTCGGCCCGGACCCCTCCACACACAGCCGCTGCACCCTCGGTGGCATGATCGGCAACGACGCGTGCGGGTCGCACTCGGTCGCGTGGGGCCGGACGAGCGCCAACGTCGAGTGGCTGGACATCGCGACGGCGGACGGCACCCGGATGCGGGTCGGGCGGGGCGAGCCGGTGCCGACCACGGGGCGGGCGGCGCAGATCCACGCCGCGCTCGGGGCACTGGCCGACGCCAACCTGGCGCTGATCCGGCGGGGCTTCTCGGCTCTGCCGCGCCGGGTCTCCGGCTACCCGCTGGATCGGCTGCTGCCGGAGCACGGGCGCGATCTGGCCCGGGCGCTGGTCGGTACGGAGGGGACCTGTGCGGTCGTGCTCGGGGCGGGCGTGCGTCTGGTCGAGGCGCCGAAGGCGCGTGTGTTGGCCGTGCTCGGGTATGCCGACGACTTCGCGGCGGCCGACGCCGCGCCGACGCTGCTGCGGTACGGGCCGCTGACCGTGGAGAGCCTGAGCGCGGGTCTGGTCGCTCTGGCGTCCTCCGCGCGCGGGGTGGCACTGCCGCCGGGCGCGGCTTGGTTGTTCGTCGAGGTGGGCGGGGACACGGTCGCCGAGGCGGCCGGGAAGGCGCGCGAGTTGGCCGGCGGCGGGCCGTCGCTCGTGGTCACCGATCCGGCCGGGCAGCGGGCGCTGTGGCGGATCCGGGAGGAGGCGTCGGGCACCGCGACCCGGATGGCGGACGGCTCCGAGGCGTGGCCGGGCTGGGAGGACACGGCGGTGCCGCCGGAGCGTTTGGGCGCCTACCTGCGGGAGTTGGCCGAGTTGATGCGGCGGCATGGGCTGCGCGGGTTGCCGTACGGGCACTTCGGCGAGGGCTGTGTACACATCCGGATCGACTTCGACCTGCTCACCACGCGCGGGGTCGCCGCGTATCGGGCCTTCGCCGGCGACCTGGCCGATCTGGTGGTCGCGCACGGCGGTTCGTTGTCCGGGGAGCATGGGGACGGGCAGGCCCGGGCCGAGTTCCTGCCCCGGATGTACGGGACGGAGATCGTCGAACTGTTCGGCCGGTTCAAGGCGATCTGGGATCCGGCCGGGCTGTTGAATCCGGGCGTCCTGGTTCGTCCACACCCTGTGGACGGTGATCTGCGGTTCACCGGGATGCGTACTCCGGTGTCGGTGGAGTTCGGCTATCCGGCCGACGGCGGCGACTTCGCGGCGGCGGTGCGACGCTGCGTGGGCGTGGGCAAGTGCCGTGAGTCGGCGGGGAACGCGTCGGGCGGGGTGATGTGTCCGTCGTTCCGGGTCACCGGCGAGGAGGCGCATTCGACGCGCGGCCGGGCCCGGTTGTTGCACGAGATGTTGATCGGCGAGGTGATCACCGACGGCTGGCGGTCCACCGAGGTGCGCGACGCGCTCGACCTGTGCCTGTCCTGCAAGGGCTGCCGCAGCGACTGTCCGGTGGATGTGGACATGGCCACGTACAAGGCCGAGTTCCTGCACCACCACTACCGGGGCCGGGTGCGGCCGGCGGCACACTACGCGCTGGGCAACCTGCCGCTGTGGGCGCGGGCGGTGGGGACGGTGCCGGGGCTCGCGGGCGCGGTGAACGCGGTGACGGGGGTGCCGGCGGTGCGGCGGGTGGCGTTGGGGGCGGCCGGGTTGGATCGGAGTCGGGAGATTCCGCCGTTCGCCGCCGTGCCGTTCACCCGGTGGTGGCGCGATCGGCCTCGGGTGGTGGGGAGTTCGCGGCCTCGGGTGGTGTTGTGGCCGGACACGTTCACCAACCGCTTCCGGCCTTCGGTGGGGCGCGCGGCGGTCGAGGTGCTGGAGGCGGCCGGGCTGGAGGTGGTGGTGCCGCCGGGGTCGGTGTGCTGCGGGCTGACGTGGGTGTCGACCGGGCAACTGGGCGTGGCGAGGCGGGTGATGGCCCGCACGATGCGCACCCTGCGGCCGGCTCTGGACGCCGGGCTGCCGATCGTCGGCCTGGAACCGTCCTGCGCGGCGGCGCTGCGAACGGATGTGCCGGAACTGCTCGGCGCGGAGGCCGCCGCGGGATTGGCCGAGTCGGTGCGGACCTTCGCCGAGGCGCTGGAGGAGTACGCCCCGAACTGGTCGCCGCCGGCGGTGAACCGCGAGGTGACGGGCCAACTCCACTGCCACCAGCACGCCGTACTCGGCGACGCCGCCGACCGCCGCCTCCGCGCCCGGGCCGGCCTGACCGGCGACCTGGCGGGCGGCTGCTGCGGCCTGGCGGGCAACTTCGGCTACGAGGCGGCCCACGGCGACCTGTCGAGGGCGGTGGCAGCCGACCGCCTGGTGCCGGCGCTGTCGGCGGCCACCCCGGAGGCCCTCACGCTGGCCGACGGCTTCAGCTGCCACACCCAGATCACCCACGTAAGCGACCGCCGCCCACAACACCTGGCGGAGGTCTTGGCCGAAGCCCTGCGCCCGAGCGCCGGAGCGCACGGGGCCGAGGGGTGAGGCCATGCGGTTGGGCGGCAAGGCGCGGTCGAGCGGCGGGGCGCGAGAGACCCAGGCGTGATGGGGTATTACGGCGGGAGCGGCGGCGGCCGGGTGCACCGTTCGGCCCCGTCCGTGTCGAAGGGTTGGGGTGGGGTCTTGGAACAGGTGGTCTTGGCGTCGATCAGGTATTTCGCCGTGTGTCAGGACTGCGCGGCGCAAGCGGAGTGGTGGGGCGTCCAGGCATTGGTGGACGATTCGCTCCGCTGGGATGTCGAATGCCGGTGCACGACGTGCGGGTTCGCGGTGGCGATATGCGATGGCGATCTGCCCGCCCATCTGCGGAATCGGCTGCTCTCCGAGCACGGAAAGGCAACGTTGCGGGTGACCCCGACCGCGCAGCGGGCCAAGCTCATGCAGGTGCTGCGCGCCGAACTGAACCTCGACCTCACGGACGTCCGAGCCGCCCTGGACCGGGTATTGACCGGTACCCATTCGGGAACCCTCCCCGAGGTCGAGCACCTTGCCAGCCGACTCCGAGCGTCGGGCATCGACGCCACCGCCCTGCCTCCCACAGTCGCCTGACCCTGACGCTCGGCACACACGTCGCTCGGATTCCGCCGGATGAGCGGCGGGACGGGTCTGTGCCACGCCGGGCTCCGGGAGCCGACGCGCGCCGTGACCGGTGGCGGCCGGGCTGCCGTGGGCCGAGGCGGCTGCCGGTGCATTGGCAGGCGAACCAATGCGTGAGAGCCAGCCAAGGCGTGCACCCGACGAGTACCGGTCCCGAGCGGCCGGAGACGAGACAAGATCACGCATCACCGCGCTTCTCCGCCTGACGAAGCCGCCACCACTCCTCGTGATCCCACTCCCGCGCGGCCCGCACATGCCAGGCTCGCCGGACGGCCCGAGCACGCCGCTCGGCGGGTGTGACGTCCTCGCCGGCGCGATCCGGCACGGATCGCGTGGACGCGTCACCGTTCGGGTGGTTCGTCGTGTCATCCATCCGATCACCCTCCCCGACGGCACCGGCGATCGTCAGCGATTCCCGGTCATCGTGAACGGCCGTGCCAATCCCCGCGGTTCGAGGTCGAACCGGCACCACACGGCCTTGCCGCCCGTTCCGAGCGGACCCCACGACACCAGATCCGAGACCGCCTCCACCATCCGCAACCCCCGCAACGACCCGCCGATCCGCTCCGCCGAGCCGCCGTCGCCCACCTCGACCTGGCCCTGATCCTGCTCACCCACGACCGCCTCGACGAGGCCTGCGCCACCGCCCGCCGCGCGATCCGCTCCGGCCGAGTCGCCCCCTCCAGCCACTGGCGAGCCTTCGAAGTCGTCAAGGCCGCAGAGGCCCGAGGCATCCCGGAAGCCGCCGAACTCCGAGCCGAATACGAGCAGTTCAGGCGACTTGACTGAGGCGACGTCCGAAGTGCCCAATATCGAGCGGTTGTCGGCCAGGCCCTAGACCCGATCGGAGGCGACGGTACGGCCGATCCACTCCAGGTATGGTGCCGACCCGGAGACCAACGGCACGGCCGAGACTTCCGGATTCGTCCACGGATGGCGTTCCAGGATGTGAGCTTCGAGTTCGGTATAGCGGGCTGCCGTGGTCTTGAAGGACGTCTGCCACTCCTCGCCCTCGCCGAGTCGCCCCTCGTGCCGGAAGACGGACGACACCGGGCCGGTCACGTGGGCGCTCGCGGCGAGCCTCGCAGCGACAGCCGAGCGAGCCAGTCGCATCGCCGCTTCGTGCGATTCCGCCGCCGTCGACACGACCAGGTAGTCAACCATGTGCAGATGCTACTGAGGGGGAATCCGAATGCGGGCGGAACATTCCCTCTGAGCGGCTGCTCGTCGCCTCCGGCGGTGAGTGACCCGGCCCGCTCCGCCCGGCAGGCCGCTCAGACCAGATCGCCCGGGTCGGTGTTGGCGCCGCACAGTATTACGGCGACCTTTTCGCCCTGGGCCGGGGTGTACGCGCCTGTGGACAAGGCGGCCAATGCCGTGGCGGCGGCGTGTTCCACGACGATGCGGAAGTTGTCCCACAGGGCCTGGCGGGATTCGATGATGGCCTTGTCGGAGACCAGGACCGAGAAGGCGCCGGTGCGGCGGGCGGTGGCCAGGGCGGTGGTGGAGACACGCCGGGCGCCCAGGGAGTCCGCGGCCACCGAGTCGACCGGGACGTCGACCACCTCGCCCGCCTCCAGGGCCGCGTTCAGGGCGCGGCAGTTCTCCGGCTCGACCGCCACCGTGCGGATCCCGTGTTCCTCGGCGGCGGTGGCCACGCCCGCGAACAGGCCGCCGCCGCCCACCGCGACGACGATCGTGTCCAGCTTGCCCGGCACCCCCGCGACCAGTTCCGGGACCAGCGTGCCGGCGCCCGCCGCGATCAGCGGATTGTCGTACGCGTGCGACAACAGCGCGCCCGTCTCCTCGGCGAACCGCGCGGACGCCTCCAGGGCGTCCGCGTACTCCCGGCCCACGAGCAGCACGTCGGCCCCGTACGAGCGCAGCCGCTCCACCTTGATCCGCGGCGCCGTCTCCGGCAGGAACACCGTCGCGCGCACCCCCGCGCTGCGCGCCGCCCACGCGCAGGCCAGCCCCGCGTTGCCGCCGGAGGCGATCACCACGCCGGCCTCGGGCATGGTGCCCGCCTCGATGTGCGCGGTGGTGAAGTTCGCCGCGCCGCGCGCCTTGAACGACCCGGTGTGCTGGATGTACTCCAGCGCCAGCCACACGTGCGGCGAGGGGTGGATGGGCATCAGGGTGACCGGCTGGGTCAGCCCCACGATGCGCTCGGCGGCGTTCCTGATGTCGCCATAGGTCAGTTCCGGCGTGGCGGTATCCATGACGACCGACCCTATGGCTTGCCGGCCCGCCCGGTCCCGGCACCCGGCGGGGTCGATCCGGTGGCAATGCGGGAAGGCTCCCGCACGGCGTGTCACCGCACCGACAGCGCAAGGGGCGAATCGGTCCGATCCTTGACAGGCTGTCAATTGTGACGGTGTCACCCCGGGGTCGAAGCTGACACGCCATCAGTTCTTTCCCCACGCACGGTAGGGAGGTGGAATGTCCGGCCACTTTGACGCGGGACGAACCCCCGAGGTCGAATCCCCGGCACCACCGCAGGTCCAACGCCTGAAGGCCAATTCGGTCGGGCTCGTCGGCGTCGTGTTCATGGCGATCGCCACCGCCGCGCCGATCACCGCGATGACCGGAAACCTGCCGATCGCGATCGGCTTCGGCAACGGCATCGGCGCCCCCGCGGGCTACCTGTTCGCGACCCTGGTGCTCAGCGTGTTCTCCATCGGCTATGTCGCGATGGCCAAGCACATCACCTCGGCGGGCGCCTTCTACGGCTACATCTCACACGGCCTGGGCCGGGTCGTGGGCATGGCCTCCGGACTGCTCGCGGTGCTGGCGTACGTGGTCTTCGAGGCCTCCATCGTCGGCATCTTCGCCTACTTCGCGGACACCACGGTCAACGCCCAGTTCGGCGTCGACCTCAACTGGTCGATCTACGCCCTGGGCATGCTCGCGGTCACCGCGGTGTTGTCCTGGTTCGACATCCACCTCACCTCGCGCCTGCTCGGCGTGCTGCTGGTCGCCGAGGTCGCGGTGCTCGCCGCGATGGCCATCGCGGTGCTGGTCCAGGGCGGCGGGCCCGACGGGCTGTCCGCCGAACCGATCAACCCGGCCAACGCGTTCAAGGGCGCGGCGGGGCTCGGTCTGTTCTTCGCGTTCTGGTCGTGGGTCGGCTTCGAGTCCACCGCCATGTACGGCGAGGAGTCGCGCAACCCGAAGAAGGTCATCCCGCGCGCCACGCTGATCTCGGTGATCGGCGTCGGCCTGTTCTACGTGTTCGTCTCCTGGATGGCGATCGACGGCAGCGGCCTGGAGAAGTCGAAGGAGATCGCGAGCGGGTCCGCCCCGCTGGACGTCTTCTTCGGCCCGACCGGGGACTTCATCGGCGGCTGGGCGGTGGACTGGTTCCAGTGGCTGCTGATCACCGGCTCGTTCGCCTGCGGCATGGCCTTCCACCAGTGCGCGGCGCGCTACCTGTACGCGATCGGCCGCGAGGGCTTCATCTCCCGCAGACTCGGCAACACCCACCCGGTGCACGGCTCGCCGTACTTCGCCTCGTTCGTGCAGAGCGTCATCGCCACCGGCATCGTGCTGCTGTTCCTGATCACCGATCAGGACCCGTACATACACCTCTACACACTGCTCGCGATCCTCGGCACGATGGCCATCCTGATCGTGCAGACGTTGTGCTCGTTCGCGGTGATCGGCTACTTCCACGTCGGGAGGAACCACCCCGAGACGGCGCACTGGTTCCGCACGTTCCTGGCCCCGCTGGTCGGCGGCGTCGCGATGATCGCGGTGGTGGTGCTGCTCCTGCAGAACATGGAGACCGCCGCAGGCGCCGCCTCCGACTCGCTGCTGTTCACGCTCACCCCGTACATCGTCGGCGGCGTCTTCGTCGGCGGCATCGCGCTGGCGCTGTACATGCGGGCCCGCAGCCCGGAGCGCTACGAACTGATGGGCCGGATCATCCTGGAGGAGGCCGGCGAACGGGTCGACGACGAACAACCCGACGGCGCCCCGGTGTCGGTACGCTCCTGACCCGCGCGTCGGGTCGTTCGCGGGGCGCGCGCGTGGGGCCCGCCCCCCCCGGCCCGGGCCACCCGCAGGGGGGGGGCGGGCCCCCGGGGGGGATGGGGGGGCGGCCCGGGGGGGGCAGGGGGTGGGGAAGGCCTAACAGGAGTTG
>NZ_JBHTVA010000108.1:4488-20244 GCF_042793325.1 Embleya sp. NPDC056575 | reverse complement strand
CCGGCCCGGGGGGGGGGGTCGGCCCAGCCCCGGGGGGGGGGTTGTTGGGGGGGGGCGGGGGGTGCCCCCCCCGCCCCGCCCACGGCTCCTCCGGAAGGGTGGAGCCGGCCCCGAGGGGGGAATGTCGGGCCGACCCGTGTGGACATGAGGTTAGGCAAGGCTTACCTTCGGATCATGTCCGTGCTCGATCTTCGTCAGCCCGCGCCGTGCCCCGCGTTCGCGGAGACCTTCCGTGCGCTCGGTGCCGCGTGTGCGCTGATCACCGTCGAGCCCGGACGCCCCGCCGTCGGCATGCTGCACGCCTCGCGGATGGCCGAGGACCCCGACGTGCTCGCCGAGATGCTGGCCGCCGAGCGCACCCGGATCGGCGCGACCCTGGCGGCCGAGCCGCGCGCCGACGCGATCGCGATGTGGGCGCTGCACGGCTACGCCTGGTACGCCTGCCTGATGCTGACCGGCCCGTGGTTCCTGTGCCGCCGGGTCCCGCTGGTGGCCCTGGACGAGGTGTGGATCGCGCCCGGGTCCGAGCGGGTCGGCCGCTCCTTCACGGTCACCTCGAACACCTTCGCCTGCCTGCCCGACGACCCCGACGCGAACGCGCCCGGCGCGCGGGTGGTGGCCGACGAGGCGGCGCTGCGGGCGCTGCTCCTCGACCGGGTGGCCGAACACGTCGAACCGCTGCTGGCCGCGTTCCGGCCACATCTGCGCCGAGGGGAGCGGGTGTTGTGGTCGATGGTGGCCGACGAGGTGGTGAGCGGCGTCTGGTATCTGGGGCGCACGCTGGGCGAGGGCGACCGCGCGGTGCGCGAACTGGGGGAACTGCTTCCGGGCGATGTCGGCCGCTTCAAGCGTGAGGCGGGCTTTCGGGTGCTTGCGGGGACCGAGGGGCGCAGCCACTGCAATCGCACGCAGAGCGTGTGCTGTCTTTGGTACACGCTTGATCCGGATGCGCTGTGCGGTACGTGTCCGCGGGCGTCTGATGCGCGGCAGGTGGCCATCCTGGAGGGGCGATGACCCCCGCTGCGCGGGGGGGTGTGCCCACCCGCCCACCCGTTGCGGCATCGGCGAAGGCTGCGGATTCACGGCAACGGGGCGGCCCGATCCGGCCTTGCGGCCGAGGGTCGGCTTCGGGGCCGGGCCCGGGTTCGGGCGTGACGAAGCCCCGCTCCCTCGGGTGGGGCGGGGCTTCGTTCGGAGTCTCGGGCGGCAGCGATCCGTGCTCGGTGATCGACGCCCGCCGATCAGTCCTTCAGGTTGCGCACCGTGTCGTCGTATCCCGCGACCTCGGTGATCGGGCGGGTGCCCGGGCCGATGTAGCGGGCGGCCGGGCGGACCAGGCGCGAGGTGCGCTTGTGCTCCAGGATGTGCGCGCTCCACCCGGCGGTGCGGGCGCAGGTGAACATCGAGGTGAACATGTGCGCCGGCACCTCGGCGAAGTCCAGCATCACCGCGGCCCAGAACTCCACGTTGGTGGCCAGGATCCGGTCGGGACGCCGAGCCTGGAGCTCTTCGAGCGCCGCCTTCTCCAGCGCCGCGGCCACCTCGTAGCGCGGAGCCCCCAACTCCTTGGCCGTGCGCCGCAGCACACGCGCACGGGGGTCCTCGGCGCGATACACCCGGTGGCCGAAGCCCATCAGGCGCTCGCCCCGGTCCAGGACACCCTTGACGTACGCCGTGGCGTCGCCGGTGCGCTCGATCTCCTCGATCATGTGCAGCACACGCGAGGGCGCGCCGCCGTGCAGCGGGCCGGACATCGCGCCGACCGCGCCGGACAGACACGCCGCGACGTCGGCACCGGTGCCCGCGATCACGCGCGCGGTGAACGTCGAGGCGTTCATGCCGTGCTCGGCCGCCGACGTCCAGTAGGCGTCGACCGCCTTGACGTGCTGCGGGTCCGGCTCGCCACGCCAGCGGATCATGAAGCGCTCGACGATCGTCTGCGCCTTGTCGATCTCGCTCTGCGGCACCATCGGCTTCTCCAGGCCGCGGGCCGACTGGGCGACGTACGACAGCGCCATCACGGCGGCCCGGGCGAGGTCGTCCCGCGCCTGGGCGTCGTCGATGTCGTGCAGCGGTTTCAGACCCCACACCGGAGCCAGCATGGCCAGCGCGCTCTGCACGTCCACGCGGACATCGCCGGAATGGATGGGAATCGGGAACGGCTCGGCCGGCGGCAGGCCGGGGTTGAACGCCCCGTCCACCAGCAGGCCCCACACATTGCCGAACGAGACGTGGCCGACGAGGTCCTCGATGTCCACACCTCGGTACCGGAGCGCGCCACCCTCCTTGTCGGGTTCGGCGATCTCCGTCTCGAACGCTATGACTCCTTCGAGCCCGGGTACGAACTCGGACATCAGGCGGCTCCTCATGCGATCTCGACTGACTTGTGGCCGGGTCCTTCATACCCCGCCCCGCCACACCGTGTCTTCCCCCGAACGAGGCCGGGGAGCAGGGTGCCGATCAGGCTTCGCACCTGGGATCCACCGGTGTTTCGGGGAGGTGTTCCGGTCGGTCCGGGCGAGGCCGGGATGGTGCCTCGCCTGAAGGTATGGGCCGATCGAAGTCCGTTGTTCAGGATATCTCTCGATATCGAGACGACCTACTTCGGAACACGCCGGGGCGAGTGAGGTGGGGCACAAACCCACCCGGGACGGGATTGCCGGACGTCACCCGGTCGGGGGTGGTCGTGCCGCCGGCCGCCCCCGAGTGGTACTCGTTGTCCGTGGAGTTCACCGAGCTTGCCGCGATGCGCCGGCATTACCGAGGCGAGGGCATCGACGTAGGTGCCCTGCCCTCGACCCCTTTCCCGCTGTTCACCGCCTGGTTGGCCGAGGTGGCCGGGGCCGAGCTGCCCGAGCCGAACGCGATGGTGGTCGCGACCGCGACGCCGGACGGGCGGCCGAGCACCCGCACGGTCCTGCTCAAGGAGTTCGACGAGCGGGGCTTCGTCTTCTATACGAACTACGGCTCGCGCAAGGGTGTCGAACTCGGCGCCAACCCGGCGGTGAGCCTGCTCTTCCCGTGGCACGCGCTGGCCCGCCAGGTAATCGTCACCGGTTCCGCCGAACGGGTGTCCCGAGAGGCGACCACCGAGTACTTCCGCTCCCGACCTCGCGGTTCGCGGATCGGCGCCTGGGCGAGCGAGCAGTCGAGGCCGGTCGCCGGGCGCGAGCAGTTGGAGAAGCGGTACACGCAGGCCGAGTCCGGGTTCGCCGACATCGACGACATCCCGGTGCCGGAGTTCTGGGGCGGCTTTCGGGTGGTGCCCGAGACGGTGGAGTTCTGGCAGGGGCGGGAGAACCGGATGCACGACCGGCTGCGCTATCTGCGCGAGGGCGAGGGCGGCGCGGACGTGTCATGGCGGATCGAGCGACTGAGCCCGTGAGGCGAGCTCCGCAGCGCGGGCCCGGTGAGCGAGCCTTGCCGGCGGTCTCGTCGGAGAGGGCCGAAAACCGGCCGGAGACGACAGCGACCCGCAGGTCGCTTCTCCGTCCACCTCGGTGAGGTGGGACGAAGGCCGGGGGACGATCCCGGCGACCTGCGGGTCGGGTGTCTGCCTGGTGTTGCCGGCCGCCTGCCTGCGTCCGTCGCGGTGCACTCACGACGGGGCCTGCCGAGCCGGTAAACCGGAGTGGCGGCTAGCGGGCAGCCACCTCACGCGTCCGAATGCTATGCAACTTCAGACCACCTCCTCTCCCGTGTGCCAGTGAGATTAGATCGGCGTCGGGGCGGGTGCAACGGATTTACGGGGTGCCCGATCCCACACCGAATCCAGGAATAGATGCAGGGCACACTGGACTTGGATGTGGGGATGCCCTCTGCCCCTGACATCTCGAAGAACTCGGCGCGGAACGCATCGCCGAACGCGTCGCGGCCCGCCGCGAGGAAGCCCCCCGGGCGCCGCGCCCAATCCGTGCTCGTGGACCTGGGTCCGCTGCGCGGGTTCCCCGACTTCCGCCGTCTGTGGTTCGGCCACTCGGTGTCCTCGCTGGGTCAGCAGATGACCGCCGTCGCGGTCGCGATCCAGGTGTACGACCTGACCGGGTCCAACTTCGCCGTCGGCGTGGTGGGACTGTGCGCGGTGGTCCCGCTGATCGTGTTCGGCCTGCTCGGCGGGGCGATCGCGGACAGCCAGGACCGGCGCCTGGTCGGCCTGGTCACCGCCGGCGGGCTCTCGACGGTGTCGGTCGTGCTGGCCCTACAGGCGTTTCTCGACCTCGGCCAGGTGTGGCTGCTGTATACGGCGGTCGCGGTGCAGTCCGGCTTCTTCGCGGTGAACAATCCGGCCCGCACCTCGATGATCCCCAAGCTGCTGCCCGCGGACCGACTGCCGTCGGCCAACGCGCTGAACGCGATAGCCATGTCGTTCGCGATGACGGTCGGGCCGATGCTCGGCGGTCTGGTGATCGGCCTGTGGAGCTTCCAGGCCGCCTACCTGATCGACGCGATCGCGTTCTCCGCGGCGCTGTACGCGATGTGGCGGCTGCCGTCGATGGCGCCGGACCGTACCGAGGGCGGGCCCAAACGGGCCTCGGTGCGCGAGGGGCTGCGCTTTCTGCGGAGTCGGCCCAACATCCGGATGACGTTCCTGACCGACATCGTCGCGATGGTCTTCGGCATGCCCCGCGCGCTGTTCCCGGCGATGGCCGCGGGCCTGTACGGCGGTGGGGCGAGCACGGTCGGCCTGCTGGTCGCGGCGCCGGCGGTCGGCGCGCTCGTCGGCGGGCTGTTCTCCGGATGGCTGGGTCGGGTGTACCGCCAGGGACGCGCGGTGGTCGTCGCGGTGATCGCGTGGGGGTTGTGCATCACCGCGTTCGGGCTCGGCGGACCGTTGTGGCTCGGGCTGATCCTGCTCGCCTGCGCGGGCTGCGCGGACACCGTCGGCATGGTGTTCAGGAATACGATCATGCAGGTCGGCACGCCGGACGCGATGCGCGGGCGGCTGGCGGGCGTGTTCATCGTGGTGGTCGCCGGCGGGCCGCGCCTGGGCGACTTCGAGTCCGGGTCGGTGGCCTCGCTGACCACCGAGCGCTTCTCGGTGGTCAGCGGCGGGATCGCGTGTGTGGTGCTGGTGATCGTGTTGTCGCTGCGGTGGCGCGACTTGTGGCGCTACGACGGGCGCGACCCGAAGCCGTAGCGCCGGCGGCGCGGCATGGTGGGTCAGGTGCGCGGCGCGATCCACACCTGTTCGGCGTGTGCGGCCGGGCGACCCTCGGCGTCGTAGAGCGTGGTGGCGGTGCGTACCTTGCGCCCGTCCCGGCCCAGAAGCCGGCCGAGCACCACGCACGGCTCGTCCGGGTAGGGCAGCGCGTACACGTGCGCGGTCATCCGGCCGAGCAGGAGCGCGGTGTCGCGGTCGATCCCGGTCCAGCCGCCGGGGCAGTCCAGCGCGGCCCAGACGAACTCCGGCGCCACCTGGCCGGTGTCCGGCGCGACCAGCGAGCCGTGTGGGGTCCACACGCACGCGTTGGTGTCCGGGCGGTCGGCCAGCATGCCGGGGAACAGTCGCAGGCCGTCGCCCTCGGCCCGATCCGGGCCGCACACGAAGCAGTCGGTGTACGGGTTCCACGTCGCGAAGCCCGGGAAGGACCGGCTCGCCGCGGCCGCCTCGGCGGGGGTGACCGGGTCGATCGGGGTGGGCAGCGGCAGCGCGGGGTCGACCGGGATCGCCTCCGCGATCGCCCCCGCGTCCTCCGCCAAGGTCAGTGTCCCGCTCGCCGCGTCGTGCGCGAGGGCCAGCGGACGATCCAGCGGCACCGCGCGGCGCAGCGTCACGGCCACCCCCGAGGCGATCCCGCCGACCGCGCGCGTGGCCAGCAGGCCGGCCAGGTAGCCGCCGTTGCCCATGCCCGGCGGCCCGTTGAAGCGGCCGGGGACCACCAGCGGGGCACAGCGGGGGTCGCCCGCGCCGCCCGCGCCGGACGAGGTCTGCTCGGGGGAGTGGGACCGTGCGTTGGGATGCACTGCCGGGTTCACCTCAGATAGAAGATCCGGTCCGCGTGTTCGGCCAGCAACCGCTCGTTCCACGCGTTGCCGCCGTCGATGTTCGCGGACATGAACACCGGGGGTTCGATCCCCCGGGAGACCAGGTGGCCGATCACGCCGACCATGAGTGTCTGCATCACCGCCGAGCACACCACACCCGAGGTCGGGCCGATCCGCTGGGGCACACCCTCCACCTCCAGCGCGGCGTCGCCGACCGCGATCGCGGTGTCCAGGACGATGTCGCAGTTGTCGAGGACCCGGGTGCCCGACGGGTGCCGCGCGGGCTCGGCCTCGCTGGCCTCGACAGAGGTCAGGCCGATCACCAGCGCGCCGCGCTCGCGCGCCCGCCGGGCCAGCTCCACCGGCAGCCCGTTGCGGCCGGACAGCGAGATCACCACGAGCGCGTCGCCCTCGCGCACCCCCGCGCCGTCGAGCACGGGACCGGCCAGCTCGGCCAGCTTCTCCACCGCGCTGCTGACGGTGATCGGACGCACGGTCAGCTCGTTGCCGGGGGCGATCAGCGGGTTGGCCAGGATCAGGCCGCCCGCGCGGTAGACCACGTCCTGCGCGGAGAGCGCGGAGTGCCCGCCGCCGAACACGAACAGCCGGCCGCCCTCCGCCAGGGCACCGGCGATCCGGTCCGCGGCCCGGTCGATCGTGGGCAGTTCGACGTCCCGCAGCCGTTCCAGCAGCCCGATCGCCGCGTCGAGGTAGCGTGCGCCCAGCTCGACCATCCCCGGTCCTCCCGTTCGTCAGGAACTTCGTCCTCGGAGCTTCGTATACGGATCCGCCGTGCGAACGCGGATCCGGCACCCTACCGCCGGATCGCCTGGTAGCGGTCGAGTGCGACGCGTCTTTCCTCGGCGTGCTCCACGATCGGATCGGGATAGCCGTCGACCCCGATCCGCCACGGCTCGTGCACCGCGCGTCCCGTGATGTGCCGCAACTCGGGCACGTACCGACGCACGTAGTCCCCCTGCGGATCGAACCGGCGCCCCTGCTGGATCGGATTGAACACGCGAAACCACGGCGACGCGTCGGTGCCGCAGCCCGCGGTCCACTGCCAGCCGTGGCTGTTGGACGCGGGGTCGCCGTCCACCAGGTGCCGCATGAAGTGCGCCGCGCCGCGCGTCCACTCCTGATGCAGGTCCTTGACCAGGAAGGACGCCACGACCATGCGTACCCGGTTGTGCATCCAGCCCTCGGCGAGCAACTGCCGCATGCCCGCGTCCACGAACGGGAAGCCGGTTCGGCCCGCGCGCCACGCGTCGAAGAGCGCGTCGGCGTCCGGGCCGGTGTCGTAGGCCATGCCGGCCAGGTCCCGGTTCAGGTATTCACGCACGGTCTCGGGGTGGTGCCAGAGCACGTCGCCGTAGAACTCGCGCCAGGCCAACTCGGACCGGAACGTGGCGTCGGGACAGTCGGCGAGCAGCGTGCGCGGGTGGATCTCGCCGAACTTCAGGTGCGCCGACAACCGCGAGGTGCCGGGCAGGTCGGGCCGGTCCCGCAGCTCCGCGTAGCGGTCCAGGCCGTGCGCGCGGAATTCCCGCCAGGCGGCCAGCGCCGCTCGCTCGCCCGCTTCGGGCAGGTCCACCCCGGCCGGCTCGGGGGCGGCGGGCAGGTCGTCCGAGTCGGCGTGTGCCCAGGCGAGGTCGCTCGGTCGCGGCAGCGGCTCGCGCCACCCGTGCTCGGCCCAGGCGCGCAGGAAGGGGGTGAACACCCGGTACGGCGTCCCGTCGGCCTTGCGCACCCGGCCCGGGGCGACCGCGTACGGCGATCCGGTGGCGCGCAAGGGTACGTCCAGGGCCTCGGCCACGGCCGCGTCCCGGCTCCGGCCGTAGGGACCGAAGTCCGCCGTGACGTGCACCTCGGCGGCGCCGCTCTCGCGCACCAGCGCGGGCAGCACCCGGGTCGGCTCGCCCGCGCGCACCACCAGCCGCCCGCCCGCCTCGCGCAGATCGGCGTCGAGGGCGTGCAGCGAGCGGGCCAGGTGCGCCCGGCGCGCCGGCCCCGCGGCGCCCCACACCGCCGGGTCGAGCACGAACACCGGCAATACCCGGGCGGGCGCCCCGTCCCCGGTACCGGGAAAGCCGGTGCCGGCCGCGGCGTGCAGCGCGGGGTGATCGGACAGCCGCAGGTCGCGGCGCAACCAGAGAACATGGACGCGGCCCACTCGATCGGTGGATTCCGCGCGACGCGAGGTCTTCCGGGATGGCAATGGCATATCGGAACGTTATGACCGTACGCACCCGACAACGTGCACCCACCGGGGCTGGGCACACGTACGGATGACGCGGCGGAGTACACGGGACGGCGTGTGCCGGGAAAAGCCGCGGGGACCCGATCGGCCGGACGTCCGCATCGGTGGTCCAGGTGCGTCAGAATTGCACGGCAGGACCACCAAGAACGGAGCCGCTGGTCGTGAGTGGACTCATCGACACCACGGAGATGTACCTCCGGACGATTTTCGAGCTGGAGGAGGAGGGTGTGGTCCCGCTGCGGGCGCGGATCGCGGAGCGGCTCGAGCAGAGCGGGCCGACCGTGAGCCAGACCGTGGCACGAATGGAGCGGGACGGGTTGTTGACGGTCGAGGGCGACCGTCATCTGGAACTGACGGCCGAGGGGCGGGGAATCGCGACGCGGGTCATGCGCAAGCACCGACTCGCCGAGTGCCTGCTCGTGGACGTCATCGGGCTGCCCTGGGAACAGGTGCACGCCGAGGCGTGCCGTTGGGAGCACGTGATCAGCGAGCAGGTGGAGCGTCGCCTGCTCGAACTGCTGCGCTATCCGAAGGAATCGCCCTACGGCAACCCGATCCCGGGCCTGGAGGAACTGGACCGGGAACTGCACGCCGACTCCTTCAAGGAAGGCGGCCTCGTCACGCTCCTCGAGTCGGCGGGGCCGGAAGGAAAGAACGTCGTGGTGCGGCGGCTCGGCGAGCCGCTGCAGACCGACGCGCAGTTGATGTACACGCTGCGCCGGGCCGGGATTCGTCCCGGTGCGGTGGTGAGCGTGCACGAGTCCGCGGGCGGCGTGATGGCGGGCAGCGGTGGCGAGGCCGCCGAGCTGCCCCCCGAGGTCGCCTCGCACGTGTTCGTGGCGGCGCGCTAGGCGCGGCTCGCCGGCCGCGGCGCGCGCCGCTCGCGGTCGGTCGGCCGTGGTTCGCGCGAGGGCCCTCGCCACCGAGTCGTCTCGGTGACGAGGGCCCTTCGCCGTACGTCCGACGCGCCCGCCGGAGACGCGCTACCTAGCGGGCCTCGGCCATCGCCCGACCGCACGCGTACGCGATCGGGCTGACCAGTTCGCGGGCCTCGGGGAGCCAGCGGTTGAGTTCGGTGGGTTCGCGCGCCCACGCGGCGCTGCCGGAGGTGCCCATGCGCGACGGCGGGGCGACCACCCAGTCGCCCTCGCCCTTGGGGATCAGGTCGATCGAACCGGCGCCCCAGCCGATCCGGCGCAACATCTCGCCCATCTTGTCCCGCGCGCCCGGCAGTACGAGGAACTGCAGCCGCCGGGTGGGGGTGGCGATCACCGGGCCGAGCGGCAGGCCCATCCGCTCCAGCCGGGCCAGCGCCAGACAGCCGGCCTGCTCCGGGACGTCGATCACGTCGAACCCGCGCCCGGTGGGCAGCAGGATCGCCGCGTCGGGGTGCTCGCCCCACCAGCGCCGCACCAGCGCGGGCGAACTGGCCGCCTGTACCGCCCAGTCGCGCAGGATCGGATGCGCGCCGGGGGTGGCGCACCCGGGATGACCGCAGTCGCACCGACGCCCCGCGCTGTGTTCGACCACCGAGGCGCCGGGAACCACGTCCCAGTGCCGGTCCTCGGCGTAGCGGACTGCGGTCTCTACAAGCGTGTCGCGGGCGATCTGCCGGGCCCCCAGGGTGTCTTCCACGTGCTGCACAACTGTGGGGCCACGGGATGGTTACGGCCGGGCGAGGGCGCACTCGCGGCCGCCCGTCCGGCGCACCGGCACCGGCACCGGGTCGCACGTCGCGCGGGCGCGCGCCGGCCGACGGAAACCGGATGATCAGGGTTGATGGGATCATCGCCGGCCATCCGGCGCAAGGGGGGCGCATGGGTGCAGATCGGGGGGCGCAGCCGAGGGTGCTCTATCCGCTGCTCTATACGGGTCACTACGCTCCGTACGCGGATGAACCATTCGTCCGACTGCCGGGCGGCAACGGCGATTCCCCGTACCAGGGGCCCCGGCGGACGGACGGCGTCCGCTCGATTCGCACAACGGACTCACCAGGCATCGGGCGCGCACACGACGGGACCGGGCAAGCCCCCGTCGCGCCGATCCCGCATGTCGCAAGCCCGCACCAACGGTCGGGGAGGGAACGCCGATGGCCGCGCGAACGCAGGCGACGAGGCAGCCCAACGAGAGATTGACGGCACTGATCCAGGAGGCCGGCTGCTCGAATGCGGGGCTGGCCCGACGGGTCAACATGTGCGGGGCCGAACACGGCATGGACCTGCGCTACGACAAGACCTCGGTGGCCCGTTGGCTGCGCGGTCAGCAGCCGCGCGGCGCGGTGCCGAACCTGATCGCCGAGGCGATCGGGCGCAAGCTCGGCCGGCCGGTGACGGTCGAGGAGATCGGCATGGCCGACGGTCGCAGCCTGGCGACCAACGTCGGCCTGCAGTTCGCCGCGACCCCCGCGGCCACCGTCGAGGTGGTCACCGAGCTGTGGCGCAGCGACGTCAACCGGCGCGATTTCCTGCTCAACTCCTCGGTCGCGGTGGCCGCCCTGGTCGCGCCCAGCCGGGACTGGCTGATCACCGAGCCGGATCCGCAGGTGGCCCGGATCGGCGGACCGCGCGTGGGCGTCTCGGACATCGAGGCGGTGTGCGCGACCACGGACATGTTGTCCGCGCTCGACCACCGCTTCGGCGCCGGGCACATCCGCCCGGTCGTGGTGCACTACCTGGGCAGTGTGGTGACGCAGCTGCTCAACGGGACCTATTCCGACGAGACGGGACGCGCCCTCTTCGCGGCCGTGGCCCGGCTCACCGAGCTGGCCGGCTACATGGCCGTGGACACCGGCCAGCCGGGACTCGCCCAGCGCTACTACATCCAGGCGCTGCGGCTGACCCAGGCCGCGGGGGACCGGGCCTACGGGGGCTACGTGTTGGCCGCCGGGATGAGCCATCTCGCGGGCAGCCTGGGCAATCCGCGCGAGATCACCCAGCTCGCCCGCGCCGCGCAGGAGGGCGCCAAACACGAGGCCACGCCGACCACCCAGGCGATGTTCCACGCCGCCGAGGCGCGCGGGCACGCGCTGCTCGGCGACGCGCGCGCGTGTGAGGGCTCGTTGGCCCGGGCCCAGTCCGCGATGGACCTGGCGCTGCCGGACGAGGACCCGGCGTGGATAAGCCACTTCTCGCAGGCGTACCTGTCCGACGAGTTCGCGCACTGCTACCGCGACCTGGACCGACCCCGGCAGGCGGAGGCCGCGGCCCGGGCGGCGCTGGAGGGGCACGCCGACACGCGGGTGCGCCGGCGGGCGGTCGACACGCTCCTGCTGGCCACCGCGCACCTGCAGCAGAACCGGCTGGACGAGGCGTGCGCGGTCGGCGCCGAGGCGCTGGACCTGGTGGGCCGGCTGCACTCGGCGCGCGGGCTCGAATACCTCAAGGACTTCCAGCGCCGGCTGGAGCCGCACCGGGACGAACCCCTGGTCCGGGAATTCGCCGAGGCGGTGCACGCGGTCGCGGTCTGATCGCCCGACACCGCCGCCCACCTGCGGCGGGCCGTGCCACAGAGGTCGCCGAACACCCTTGCCGGGGCCCGGTCGCGGCACGCGCCGCTGTTCGTCACTCGAACGACTGAGTTACCGTCGGGCGGACCGGGGGAGCGGCCGCCGGACGATCCGGCCGGTCGCGCGACGCCCCGGTGCGACGGCTTCGAGGCGACGAACGGGTGGGTGGCATGGGATCCGGTGCAGCGGACGGCGGCACGGGCGGACACGGTCCGAACGGCGGGCAGCCGGGGCCGTCGCCTTTCGGCCCGCTCGAACTCCCGCGCGACGAGACCGAGGTGTTGCCGAGATTCGACGACTACGCGGATCAGGGGCCGCCGGAGCAGTACGGGCAGGGGGCGTATCCCGGACAGCAGCAGGCGTATCCCGGGCAACAGCAGCCGTATCCCGGGCAGCAGTCGTATGCGGGGCACCAGTCGTTTCCGGGGCAGCAGGGCTACCCGGGGCAGCAGCCGTATCCGGCGCCCCAGCCGCAGCAGTCCCAGTCGCCGCAGCCACCGGCCGCGCCCGGGCAGGTGCCGCCGCGGCCGATGCATACGCCGCCGGGCGGGGCCGCGGTCGGCTCGCCCCTGGCGCCGCCCGGGACCGGGCCGCAGCCGGCGGGGTCGGCCGACCCGACCCAGGTGTTCGAGGTGAGCCTGTTCCGGGACGAGGTGGCCGGCCCGCCGTCCGCCGGTACGGGGCCGGTCGGCATTCCCGCGCCGCCGATCCGGCCGGCCTACTCGGGGCAGCCCGCGCCGCCGTCCGGCGGGTATCCCGCCGCGCAGTCCGCCGGGTATGCCACGCCGCAACCGGCCGCCCCGCCGTACGGGGCGCGTACCGTCCCGCCCGTCGAGCACGGCGGCCCCGGCGCGGGCCGGAACCGCACGCCGCTGATCGCCGCCGGCGTCGGGGCGCTCGTGGTGGTCGCCGCCATCGGGGTGTTCGCCAGCGGCGCGTTCGGCGAGGACGACAAGGGCGACAAGGCGGACAAGGGCGCCGCCGCGACGGCCGGTCCGAAGCCGGAGACGTCCGGGAGCGCGGGCCCGGGGACGTCGGCGCCGCCCGCCAAGGCGAACGAGAGCGCCGCGCAGGCCTCCGCCGTGGACCGCCTCCTCCAGTCGGGGGCCGGCTCCCGACAGGTCGTGTCGCAGGCCGTGCAGAAGATCCAGAAGTGCGACGACCCCGCGGCCGGCGCGCAGTCGCTCAACGAGGCGGCCCGGCAGCGCGACGAACAGCTCGCGGGCCTGGACAAGCTGGCCACCGACAAGCTGACCCGGGGCGCCGACCTGGTCGCCGGACTGCGCGAGGCGTGGACCGCCTCCGCCGAGTCCGACCGCGAACTCGCGGCCTGGGGCACCGAGATGGCCCGCGGCGGCTGCAAGGACCACAAGGCCGAGTACACCGACCACAAGCGCGCCGCCGACCGCGCGGGCGGCCGGGCCACCACCGCCAAGAACAAGGTGGTCGGCCTGTGGAACCCGATCGCGGCCGACAACAACCTCGGCAAGCGCAGCGCCGGCGACTTCTGAGCCACCGCCGGGCCGCGCCGGCGACTTCCGAGCGCCCACCGCGCCGCGCCGGCGACCCGAGCGCCGGGACGCGAACCGACCCGCGCCGCGTGGGCCGCGCGCACCGGCGCAGGCTCCGAGCGACCCGCCCATCGACCCACGCGCTAACTCCCGCGTGACCGTCCGGCAACAGGGACGTAACACACGTCGGCGAGTCTCACCCCATGGAGACAGGCACGGGGGCCGCGCCGCTGGTCGGGTTCACCATCGGCGTCACCGCGGCCCGGCGCCGCGACGAACTCGCCGCGCTGCTCCGGGACCTGGGCGCCAAGGTGGTGGACGCGCCCACCGTACGGATCGTGTCGCCGGCCGACGATCCGATCCTGCGCCGGGCCACCGAACGGGCCCTGGACCGCCGCCTCGACTACGTGGTGGCCACCACCGGGGCGGGCTGGCGCGGCTGGCTCGGCGCCGCCGAAGGGTGGGGGCGCGGCGCCCGACTGGCCGGCGCCTGCCGGGCCGCGGCCGTGGTCGGGTGCGGGCCCAAGGCGACCACGGCGGTGCGCGCGAGCGGGCTGCGCGAGGTCTACTCGCCCGGCTCGGACTCGCGCGGCGAGGTGCTGGCCTGGTTGCTCGCGCGCGATCTGCGCGGGCGGCGGATCGCCGTCCAGGAGCACGGCGCGCCGGCCCCGGGCTTCGCCGAGGGGCTGCGCGAACGCGGCGCCGAGGTGGTGGAGATCCCGGTGTTCCGCTGGGGACCGCCGGAGGATCCGGGCGTGGTGCGCCGGTTGGTGGAGCAGACCGTGCGGCACGAGGTGCACGCGCTCACCTTCACCAGCGCGCCCGCCATCGGCGCGTTCCTGGAGACCGCGCGGGGGGCCGGCCGGCACGCCGAGGTGTTGGCCGCGCTGCGCGCCGACGTACTGCCGGTGTGCATCGGCCCGGTGTGCGCGCGTCCGCTGGCCGACCTGGGCGTCGAGTCGGTGTGGCCCGAGCGCGGGCGGATCGGCTCGCTGGTGCGCACGATCGCCGAGGCGCTGCCCGCGCGGGCCCGCCGGGAGTTGCACACCGGCGCCCGGCGGCTGGTCGTCCAGGGCAACGCGGTGCTGGTCGACGGACGGACCATCTGGCTGCCTCCGGTCCCGGGCGCCGTGTTGCGCGCCCTCGCCGAGAAACCCGGCTGGGTGCTGGGGCGGGCCGAACTGCTGCGCCGGGTGTGGGCGGACCCCGGGACCGACGAGCACGCCGTCGAGGCGGCGATCGCCCGACTGCGCGCCGCGCTCGGGCCGTACGCGGACCTGGTCCTCACCGTCACCAAGCGCGGCTACCGCCTGGCCGTGGATCCCTGACCCCGCCTCGGCCGGGCGTCCTGCCCCGGCCCGGGCGCCCGGCATGGGCGAAAGGTGCCGGTCGGGGCGCCGGCAAAGCGGTATATTTCCTCGGCACGCTACCCCCCGCCTGGTAGGAGCCGAGGACCAACCCGCACCATGGCTGGGTGACAGGGGGTGAACACGAACCTTGATACGCATACGGAAGCGCACACGACTGTCCGCGGTCGTGCTTCTCGCCACCACCGTGGCGGGAGCCGCGGCGTGTACCGGATCGCCGGACGCCGGCAAGGTCGCCGACACGGTCGCCACCGCGGGACCGAGCACGGCGCGGATCGGCACGCCCGCTCCGAAGACGGTCGCGGCGGACGACACACCCGCGACCGTGCCGCCGGCCGGCACACCCGCCACGGTGCCGCCGGTCGTGCCGCCCGCCGCCGCCGGCGACACCCCCGAGTCGGGGGCATACGGGAGCGAGTTGCTGACCCACCTGCGGACCACGGCGCACGGGGGCCACGTCACCAGGATCCGGGTGGTCAGCTCGTACAAGGTCTACAAGGTCACGCTCGAAACCGACCTGGTCCGGGGCAACGGCTCGAACACGCAGGCCGAGGAACTGGTCCGGGACCGGGCGGGCAAGCTGCTGACCGAGACCGCGCAGTGGGCCGAGGACCATCCGGCGCTGTGGGTGGGCGGGATCGAGATCCTGGACTCGGACCGCGACGCGATCGACTTCCGGCTCGGCGCCGAGCGGGACGACCGCAAGCCGGCCGCGGACGACTACGGGGCCACGATGCTGGCGGCGCTGCACACCACCGCCGAGGGCGCGCACCTCCAGCAGGTGCGGCTCACGCTGGACCACAAGGGCAAGTACGAGGTCGCGATCGACACCGACCTGCCCTCGCACCTGCCGGGGGACTATTCGACGGAGGCCGCGCAGGTCTTCAACAGCGCGGCCCGGATCCTGCTCGCCGCGCAGAACTGGATGCGCGACCACCCGGGCTTCGCGGTGGCCGCGCTGCGGGTGTTCGACGACGAGCGCGGGCTGATCACCATCAAGGTGGTGGACTGACCGCGCCGGATCGCGGAGACCGGATCGATCCCGCCGGACCGGGCGGGGGCCCGGCGGGGGGGGGCCACCGGGGGAGGGCATGGACCGTGGCCCGTTGAGGGGAGGCGGGGGCGGGC
>NZ_JBHTVA010000108.1:0-4478 GCF_042793325.1 Embleya sp. NPDC056575 | reverse complement strand
GTCGCCCCCCCGGCGGGATCGATCCGGTCTGCGGCATGATCGGTGGCGATTCGAGGTGATCCGGGCGATCCCGACCGGATCCGGTCGGGATCGGATCCGGAACGCGACCGGATCGGATCGGTGAAACCGAAGCGGGGACAGGGGAGGAGGCGCCACGATGGCAGGTATGCGCCAGAGCACCGTTCCGTGGTGGCGTTGGCGGGCCCAGGTCCGCTCCGCGCTGCACATGTTCGGCGACCCGACGTTCCAGCGCGAGTCCTGGCTGGCCGGCCGCCCGGAGTACGGCTCGATCACCGACGCCGTCTATCGCCTGGTGGGCGACTCCTGGCTGGACCGCTGGTCCGCGACCACCTACATCGGTTGTCTGGTCACCGACGCCGAGGAGGCCGCCTTGGTGGACGCCGCGGTGCGGGAGATCCTGGGCGTGCTGCACGACGTCGGCGAGGACGCCCCCGCGCCCGCCTACCTCACCCATCCGCGCTGGTCCGACGTGGTCGCCGCCTCGCGGGCCGCGCACGTGGTGCTGGCCCGCGCGGACGAGGACGACCCCGACGCGCCGCCGGACTCGCTCGACGTGTTGCGTATCCGTACCGGTGGGCGCTGAGCCCGCACCGGACGTGGGATCCTGTACGACCGGCCGCCGCGCCACGTCGACACCGCGCACTTCGGCGGATGGCGGGTGGACACGGGCAGACATCGGAAAGAAGGGCGCGTCATGACCGAGCAGACCCAGCAGCCTCTCGACGGCACCGGCGCCGGCGACGCGTCGACGGGTGCCGGCCAGTACGTGCTCACGCTGTCCTGTCCGGACAAGCGCGGCATCGTGCACGCGGTGGCCAGCTTCCTGATGATGACCGGCTGCAACATCGTGGACAGCCAGCAGTTCGGCGACCGCGACACCGGGCTGTTCTTCATGCGTGTGCACTTCGCCGCCGAGCCGGGCGTCGAGTTGGACGCGCTGCGGGCGGGCTTCACCGCCGTCGGCGCGTCCTTCCACATGGACTGGCAGATCCACGACGGGGACGCGCGGATGCGCGTGTTCGTGATGGTCAGCAAGTTCGGGCACTGCCTCAACGACCTGCTGTTCCGCAGCAGCATCGGCGCGCTGCCGATCGAGATCGTCGGCGTGGTGTCCAACCACCGCGACTTCGAGGAGCTGTCGCGCTCGTACGGGGTGCCCTTCCACCACATCCCGGTCACCCGCGAGAGCAAGCCCGAGGCGGAGGCGCGGCTGCTCGCGCTGGTGCACGAGCACGACGTGGAACTGGTGGTGCTGGCGCGCTATATGCAGGTCCTGTCCAACGACCTGTGCAAGCAGCTCGAGGGCCGCGCGATCAACATCCACCACTCGTTCCTGCCGAGCTTCAAGGGCGCGAAGCCGTACCACCAGGCGCACGCGCGTGGCGTGAAGCTGATCGGCGCGACCGCGCACTACGTCACCGGCGACCTGGACGAGGGCCCGATCATCGAGCAGGAGGTCGAGCGGGTGGACCACGCGGTCACCCCGGCGGCGCTGGTCGCGGTCGGCCGGGACGTGGAGTGTCAGGCGCTGGCGCGCGCGGTCAAGTGGCACTCGGAGCGGCGCGTGTTGCTCAACGGGACCCGCACGGTCGTCTTCACCTGACCCCGCCCGCGCCCGGGCGCCTCACCTGACGCTGAGGACGAACGCCGCCGAGCCGACCAGGGCCGCGGCGCCTCCGGCGATCCACCCGGCCCGGGCGGGTCGGGGGAACTCGGTGCGCTCCAGCGGCCCGTCGCCGTCGAAGTCGCGGACCACCGGCGGCACCCGCTGCCGATGCCGATCGCGCCCGAACACGACACAGGCGACGGCGGTGATCCACGCGGCTACCCCGACGACGAACATGCATCGGGAATGTACGCCCGCCCGGGTCGGGTGTCACAGCGGCGCGCGGTGTGTCCCGGGGGCGTGCGCGGGGCTCGCCGCCCGTGCCGGAAAACCCTTTGCGGGGTGCGGCGTTGCCATGGCTTGATGGAGGCCGAGCCAACGACGGGGCCTCCGTGTGTCCCGTCTTGTAGGGAGAGGAGCGAGCCGGTGCGGTTCCGTGACTTCGGCCGACGCCCCGTCAGGGGTGCCTCGGCCCGCCGCGTGTAACCCCTGCTTCGTTTCCCGCTCCGCGGGTCCCGCAGTCGCCAACCCTGCGGTCCCCGCCACCGGCTGCCCCGTGGCGCACCCGGGCCCACTACCCGGGGTGCGCCGGGGCGGCCGCCCAAGTCTTCGAGCCGCCGTGCTCACGTTTGATCACCATCCACTCAGGAGAGTGACCCACCCATGTCGTACACCGAGGTCCCCGGCACCCGGGTACCGATTCGCATGTGGACCGACCCGGCCGCGGTCGAGGGCCAGGCCATGCAGCAGCTCCGCAACATCACCACCCTGCCGTGGCTGCACGGCCTCGCCGTGATGCCCGACGTGCACTACGGCCGCGGCGCCACGGTCGGCTCGGTCATCGCCATGCGCGACGCGGTCTGCCCGGCGGCGGTCGGCGTGGACATCGGCTGCGGCGTGTCCGCCGTCCGTACGTCGTTGACCACCAGGGACCTTCCCGACGATCTTGCCGACCTGCGATCGCGGATCGAGGCGAACGTGCCGGTGGGGCACGCAGGCCACAAGGAGCCGGTGGACGTGCGGAAACTGCGCTCCTTTCCGGTCGCGCGGTTGGACTCGATGTGGAGCCGGTTCGGCGAACTCGCCTCCGAGGTGCACTTCCGGCGGGAGCGGGCGGCAAGCCAACTGGGCACCCTCGGCGGCGGGAACCACTATCTGTCGCTGGACAGCGACAGCGAGGGCCGGTTGTGGTTGCAACTGCACTCGGGTTCGCGCAACATCGGCAAGGAACTCGCCGATCACCACATCGGTGTCGCGCAGTCGTTGCCGCACAACCAGGACTTGGTGGATCGCGACCTGGCGGTGTTCGTCGCGCATACGCCGGAGATGGACGCCTACCGTGCCGACCTGTATTGGGCGCAGGAGTACGCCCGGCTCAACCGTGATCTGATGCTCGCGTTGTACGGCAACGTCGTGTCCGCGTACTTCACGAAACGAGAGGTCACCTTCGATCGAGCCATCTCATGCCACCACAATTACGTGTCGGAGGAGACGTACGACGGGGTGGACCTGCTGGTCACCCGCAAAGGTGCGATCCGGGCGGGCAGTGGCGATCTCGGGATCATCCCCGGGTCGATGGCGGTCGGTTCGTACATCGTGCGCGGCCTCGGCAACATCGACGCGTTCAACTCGGCGTCGCACGGCGCGGGCCGGAAGATGAGCCGGAACGCAGCCAAGAAGCGGTTCACGGTGAAGGACTTGGTCGAGCAGACCCAGGGCGTCGAGTGCCGCAAGGACGCGGGCGTCGTGGATGAGATCCCCGGCGCGTACAAGAACCTGGACCGGGTCATGCGGCAGCAGTCCGACCTGGTCGAGATCGTGACGCATCTGAAGCCGTTGATCACGGTCAAGGGCTGACCGAGCATCACGAGAACAGAGCCAACTGCGGGGGAGCCGGTTCGACGGGCTCCCCCGCTTTGGCGAGTCGCCACCGGCGCATCCTGCAACTCGCGACGGTCCGACCGAGCAACACAGCCGCGGTATCGGCCGGATGAGCCCGGACCACCGCGTCGTCGACTTCGCTCCAATGCCTCGGTGCCGACCGGGCCCGCATACCGGCCGGCCGCTCCCACGCCTTGACGATTTCGGCCTTCGCGGCCTTGCGTGCGAGCGCGGGACTGCCCTCGTAGTAGAGCTCACGGGCGATCGCGACGGCCGGATCGTTCGTGTACAGGACGTTGAAGACGCCGTCCCGCGTGTTGCGGCCTGGGCGTCGCAGGGCGCCGCCGACCGCCAGACCGAACTCGCAGAAGTAGTCCGAGACGGCCGCGCTCGACGTGGTCAGGCTCAGGAACGGAAAGCCCTTGGCGGTCATACCGATCGCACCGTCGGCATCGACGAGCCCACGTAGGTAGTCGCGCGGGACGTGGTCGCCGGTGGGTGGGCCGATCAGGGTCGACTTCCTGCCGTAGGGCAGTCCCAGGGCGTGAAGAGTGTTTCGGGCCTCCAGAGCACACAAGGTCCAGACCGACGAGGTGTGCTCGGTCGAGAAGTTGGTCGCGCGGGTGCGCTCGCGAATCGAACTCGGGTACGGACACAGGTGTTGAAAGCGCTCCAGCAGCTCGCGGTCACGGGCACTCACCTCCAGGCGCAGCCGGCCGCGTTGCCCTGTGCCTGCGGAGAGATGGCCGTCGGCTTGCAGGAAACCGAACATGTGGGAGTACTCCGGGTGACGGAGGTCCATGAAGTCCATCGCATCAATGTGCGATTCGGCGTGGGGCCGGGTGAGCGGAAAGGTCGAGGATCACTCGATTGGCCCATGGAATCGGTGAAGTCGCAGGCTGGAGCGATTGATGGATGGCTCGACGCAACGCACCGTTCGGCCCCCGGTGAGCATCTGCTCACCGGGGGC
>NZ_JBHTVA010000107.1:3990-29459 GCF_042793325.1 Embleya sp. NPDC056575 | reverse complement strand
CGCCCCCCCGCCCGTCCGCCCCCGCCGGAGCGCAGCGGAGGAGAATCACTTCGCCTCCTCCCCGGTGGCGGCTTTGCCCGGTCGCGGGCCCGACCCGACGCGGTCCGGTCCTCACGACCATGGCCGAGTTTCGGGCGGGCTGCCGGGTTCGTGGCTGCCGGGCGGAGTGGTTTCTCCTCCGCTGCGCTCCGTCGGGGGCGGAAGGGCGGGAGGGCGTTGCCGCTGCGCGGCGCCGGGTTCCGGTTCCGCTGCGCTCCACCGGGGCGTAGTGGGTTGCGGCTCCGCTTCGCTCCACCGCCGCTGCCGTCGTTGCGCTTGGCCACTGCCCGTTTTGCTTGGCTGTCCCCGCTGGGCTCGGCCGTCGCCGTCGTCGTGCTCTGTCGCTGCTCGCTGGGCTCGGCTGTTGCCGTCGGCTTGTTTTGGCGGCTGTGGTGGCTCTCTGGTTGGGGGGTGTGGTCACGTATTGTGACGGGGATGGGTGGTGGTGTTGTGGGGCTTCGGGAGATGAAGCGGGCTCGGTTGGTGGGGGCTATTTCGGATGCCGCCATCGGGCTGTTTGTGGCTCGGGGGTTCGATGCGGTGTCGGTGGCCGAGGTCGCGGCCGTGGTCGAGGTGTCCAAGCCGACGCTTTTTCGGTATTTCCCGACCAAGGAAGACCTTGTGCTGCATCGGTTCGCCGATCATCAGGACGAGGCCGGGCGGGTTGTGGCGGGGCGGCCGACGGGTGTTTCTCCGTTGACGGCGCTGCGGCTGCATTTTGTGGCCGGGCTGGAGCGGTTCGATCCGGTGACCGGGCTCTGTGACGCGCCGGAGGTGTTGGCGTTTCATCGGCTGTTGTACGGGACGCCGAGTCTGGTGGCGCGGCTGCTCGCGTATACCGATCGCGCCGAACACGGGCTGGCCGGTGCGCTGGGCGGGCCGGATCCGTTGGAGGCGCTGTTGGCGGCCGGGCAGATCGTCACCGTCCAGCGCATCCTGGCGCGGGAGAACTGGCGTCGGATCGCCGAGGGGGAGCGGGCGGCGGCGCTGCTTCCGGAGGCCCGTGCGGCGGCCGAGGGGGCGTTCGATCGGCTGGCCGGGGGGTTGACTCGGCTGGCAAGTGTTACTGAGTAACATATTTGACTGGGTTGCATTATCCTGGGTGTATGACGTCCCTCGATGCCGAACTCGTCAGTGAGCGCTCCCACCACGAGGCCTGCCGCGCGGTGATGGCCGCGATGGTCGAGGGCGCGGCCGAACACGTCGTCACCGGTGAGGACGTCTCGGCGTCCGGCGCCGATGCCGAGGCGCTGGGCTACACGTTGCGCAGCCGGGCCCGGGAGATGGCCGAACTCCCGGAGACGCCGTTGTTCTTCGGCCGGCTCGACTTCGCCGAGTCCGGGGCGGCCGGTGAGCACCGGGGTGGCCGGTACCACATCGGGCGGCGCCGCATCGGCGTCGATCCGACCGTCCCGCCCCTGGTCGTCGACTGGCGCGCGCCGATCTCCCGGGCCTTCTACCGGGCGAGTGTCCGCGACCCGCAGGGCGTCGCGGTCCGGCGTCGCTTCGGCTGGGCGCCGCGTAGCGCCGGCGCCGCCGAGGACCTGACCAGCTTCGAGGACGAACACCTGGATACCCGCCCCGACCCGGGTGACGGCCATCCCGCGAGTGCTCCCGGCACGATCCTGGCCGGCGAACTCAACCGGCCCCGCGTCGGGCCGATGCGCGACATCGTCGCCACCATCCAGCCGGAACAGGACGACCTGGTCCGCCGGGCCCTGACCGCGTCCATCTGCGTCCAGGGCGCACCCGGCACCGGCAAGACCGCCGTCGGGCTGCACCGTGCGGCCTTTCTTCTGTACACCCACCCCCGGCGCATCCAACGCGGCGGGCTGTTGATCGTCGGGCCCAACCGGGCCTTCCTGCACTACATCTCCGAGGTGCTGCCCGCGCTCGGCGAGACCGGGATCCGCCAGGCCACGATCGACGACGAGGTCGGCCGGCATACGATCCGGGCCCGGGACGAGCCGGCCGCCGAGGTGGTCAAGCACGACGCGCGCATGGCGATCGTGCTGCGCCGCGCGCTGTACGCCCGGGTCGCCGTGCCGACCGAGCCGGTGGTGATCCCGGACGGCTCCTACCGGCGCCGCATCCCGCTGGAGGAACTGGCCCGCATCGTCGAGCGGGTGCGCGCCGAGGACACCCCCTACGAGGTCGGCCGGGAGCGGGTCCGGGCCCGCGCGGTGCGGGTGCTGCAACTGCAGGCCGAGCGCAACTCCGGGCCGCCGACGGGGGAATGGCTGCGCCGGATGGGCCGGGCCAGGGGCCTCGCCGCGTTCGTCGACGGCTCCTGGCCGAAGGCCGGGCCCGAGCAGGTGCTGGCCGAACTGCTGACCGACCCGCACACCCTGGCGCGGGCCGCCGACGGCGTGCTCACCCCCGCCGAGCAGCAGGCCATCCGCTGGACCAGGCCGCCGCGCTCGGCCAAGAGCGCCCGCTGGTCGGCCGCCGACCTGGTGCTGCTCGACGAGGTCGCCGGGCTGATCGAGCGGCCCGATACCTACGGCCACGTCGTGGTCGACGAGGCCCAGGACCTGTCCCCGATGCAGTGCCGCGCCCTCGCCCGGCGGATCGGCTCCGGCTCGGTGACCGTGCTCGGCGACCTGGCCCAGGGCACCACCCCCTGGGCCGCGCGCACCTGGCCCGACCTGCTCGTCCACCTGGGCCGCCCCGACGCCGAGGTGGCCCCGCTGACCGTCGGCTTCCGCGTCCCGGCGGTGATCGTGGACCTGGCCAACCGACTCCTGGGCGCCTTGGACGTGGACGTACCGGCGGCCCGATCGTTGCGCCGCGACGGCGAGTTGACCATCCGTGAGGTCGCCGACCCGGCGCCTGCCACGGTCGCGGCCGTACGCGCCGCACTCGCCCGCGAGGGCTCGATCGGGGTGATCGCCGCCGATACCGGGACCGAGGCGCTGCGCGCGGCCCTGACCGCCGCCGGCATCGCCACGACCACCGCCGACGCACCGGACCCGACCGGCGTCGTCCGGGTGACCGTGTTGCCCGCCACGCTCGCCAAGGGCCTGGAGTACGACCACGTCGTGGTGGTCGAGCCGGCCGCGATCGTGGCCGCCGAGGCGCGCGGCGCGGGCCGGCTGTACGTGGCGCTGACCCGGGCCGTGTCGCGACTGGACATCGTGCACGCCCAACCGCTGCCCCGGGTGCTGCGGGCCGCCTTGGAGTGACACACGGTGGCCGCGGCGCCACCCGTTCGCGGTAGCCGGGCGGGCGGCGGGCGGGCGGCCAACCTAGCGTGTGGGAGGGAACCGTCCCCGGACACGGCCGGTGATCGACCCGGGAGGCCACGATGTCGGGCGCGACGCACGAGGTGCCGGTGATGATCGCCGGCGACGCGATCGGACACGTCGGCGGTGGCGCCCGGACCTGGCGATATCGGCTCTGGCGGCATCTGCGCGCCCACGATGTGCGGCTCGACCTGGTCGGCTCCGACGACCCCCTCGACGACATCCGGGCCGAGGTCGCCGAGCATCGGCCGGACTATCTGCTGGTCCTGCTCGGCGTCGACGAACTGCGCCGGCCGGCGATCGATCCGGGCCGCTTCGAGGCCGATCTGCGGGCCTCCATCGCCGACGCCCGCCGCGCCAATCCGAACCTGCGGATCGTGCTCGGCCACGTCCTGCCCACGCACCACGCGGGTCCCGACCCGGAGTTCGCCGCCCGCGCGGCCGGCTACAACACCCGCATCGACGCGATCGCCGCCGACCTGGACACCGCCGACTCGCCGATCGTGGTGGCCGGCACCGACGCCGAGTTCGACGCGGGCGACCACACCGCCGACGGCCTGCACCCCAACCCGGCGGGCGAGGTCCGCATCGCGGCGGCCTTCGCCGACGCCCTCGCCGACCGCTTCCACCTGGGCGCCCACTACCCGCGCCCCCTCCCGCGAGCGGCCGGCGGCGCCACGGGCCCGCGCCCCCACCGCGACCGGGCGGACCACGACCCGGAGTAGAGCCCTCGACGGGCCGCCCACGACCGCCCGCCCCGCAGCCCCATCCGCCCCCGACCGGTCCAGCGCCACTCCGCCGGTCGGGGGATCAGTCGTGCGAAAGCCGTGTCGCCGCGCCGGGTTCGCTGCCCAGCCTTCGCTGGGTGAGCGGGTACACGACGCTGTGTTGCGATCCACCGGGACCGGCGCCGGCGGCCGGCATCGGGGGCGTGTGCGCCTACAGGGCCGGCACGAGGGTGAAGTAGCGGTCGAGTACGGCCCGGTCGCCGGTCGCGGTCAGGTGGTCGGCCGGGATGCGCTGCCACAGGAAAAGCATCAGGTCCGAGGCGGTGCCGACCAGTTCGACGTCGGCGGTGCCCGGGGCGTCGAGGTGGACCGCGTCGCCGTCGAAGCGCACGGACCACGTCTCCGGGCCGTCCGTACGTCGGAAGCGCAGGTGCTCCCCGGTTCCCGGCGCGGCCTCCCTCCGCTCTCGTCGGGCCGGCGCCATCACCTCGAAGTTCTGCCGGATCGCGTCGACGGCCAATTCGGCCGCGATCGGCGCGGCGGGGCCGAGGGCGTTCTCGGCGTCCCAGCGGTGCACCGCCGCCTCGATGGTCTGCATGCGCACCCAGAAGTCGACGGTCTGCTCCTCGGACCAGGTCCAGACCGCGGTCTCGCCGGGGGTGTCGGCGAACGCCGCGCCCAACGCGCTCGCGCCGTCGGCGAACCAGTCGACCAGGCCGACCGGCAGTGGCCCGGGGGTGGGCGCC
Source organism: Embleya sp. NPDC056575 (assembly GCF_042793325.1). NCBI lineage: Bacteria > Bacillati > Actinomycetota > Actinomycetes > Kitasatosporales > Streptomycetaceae > Embleya > Embleya sp. NPDC056575. The sequence goes on along the minus strand of NZ_JBHTVA010000107.1, from coordinate 24,701 downwards.
TTGCCGGGGATCGGCCAGCCGTCGCGCTCGTCGGGCAGGTGGTACACCGACGCGTCGGCGTGCTCCGGGATCGTGGTGAGCCGGCCCGCCACCACCGCCGTCACGAGGCGATGCACGGCGCCGAGGTGGCCGACCAGATCGGTGACGGTCCACTCCGGGCAGGACGGTACGAATGGGGCCTCCCCCGCACCGAGAACCCGCCGCGCGGCAACTTCGAAGGCCCGCACCTCGTGCCGGAAATACGCGAGACGATCCATCGCGCCATTATCGTCCGACAGGCGCGCCGCCCAGCGATTTCGCCGATTCCGGTCGACACACCGCACCGGCACGATGACACCGCGCGGCCCCCTCCCCGCACCCGCTCCCCGACGACGCCCACCGCGCCGGATACGCCCAGCCACCCCAGCGCGCTGCGCCACCCCGCCGCCAAGGCGCGCCCGCCCCCGAGCCACCCCGTGCGCCGACGGGTTGCGTCGACGGGTCGCGTCGACGCGTGCGCCCCGCCGTCAGGGCGCGCCCGCCCCGACCGGTTGCGTCGACCCGTGCGCTCCGCTGCCTGGGTGTGTCTCGCCCCCGAGCCGCGTCGTGCGCCGACGGGTTGCGTCGACGCGTGCGTTCCGCCGCCAGGGTGTGTCTCGCCCCCGACCGGTTGTGTCAACCCGTGCGCCCCGCCGCCTGGGTGCGCTCCGCCGTCAGGGCGCGCCCGCCCCCCTCGAACCGCGCGCTCCGTCGCCAGGGTGTGTGTTGGGCTGTATGGGGGTGTGGTCTTGTGGGGGGTGGGTCTTTGGTGACGCCGGCGTGGGTGGTGGGCGTTCGGGGGGTGTCGGAAGAAGTTCGGGGTGACGTGTGTTGGCGCGGTGGCGGATCGGGAAACGGCCCGGTCCGGGGTCTCGTCCACCGACCCGTCCCGTCGACCCCGATCACTTCGAGGAGCAGCCATGAAGCAGGACAAGCACCCCGCCTACGGCCCGGTGGTCTTTCGGGACCGCTCCGCCGGATACGCGTTCCTGACCAAGTCCACCGCGGTCAGCGAGCAGACCATCGAGTGGGACGACGGCAACACCTATCCGGTCATCGACGTGGAGATCTCCTCGAAGAGCCATCCCTTCTACACCGGCAACGCCCGCCCGGTGGACCCCGAGGGCGAGATCGCCAAGTTCGAGCGCCGCTACGGCGATCGGCACGCCGGCGGCGACGGCGATGGCGGCGACGGTGGGAGCGGTACCGGGTGACCCGTCGCGGATGAGGGATCGGATCCGGCCGGGACTCCGCGCCGGTCGAGGGGGGTTCGCGGGTCCCGCGTACCGACTGCCGCTCGCCGCAGGTGAGTTGGTCGGCCGCGTCGGGACCGCGCGACCCCGGGGTTGGTCCTTGTTCCTGGCAACGAAACGGCAAGATCACCAATAGGCTTACCGCCAACGGGAACCCCTCATTCCTCCCCCGATGGACGGAGCCCCTCATGACAGACGACGCGCAGGCGACCGGCATACCCTCGGCCGACGGTGCGGACGGCCCCGACGACGGCTGGCGGCCGGTCGGCATCGACATCTCGACGCCCAGCATCGCCCGGGTCTACGACGCGGTGCTCGGCGGCAAGGACAACTATCCGGTCGACCGCGCGATCGCCGAGGCGTCGCTGGCGATCGTCGCGGAGATCGGCGACGTCGCCCGATACAACCGGGCGATACTCGGGCGCGCGGTGCGGTTCATGGCCGAACAGGGCATCCGCCAGTTCCTCGACCTCGGGTCCGGCCTGCCGACCGTGCAGAACACCCACCAGGTGGCCCAGGCGCACTCGCCCGAGGCCCACGTGGTCTACGTGGACAAGGACCCGATCGTGCTGGCGCACGGCCGCGCCCTGCTCGCCGAGAACGAGTACACCACGGTGGTCACCGCCGACCTGCGCGAGCCGGCCGACATCCTGAACCACCCGGACGTGCGCGCGCTGATCGACTTCGACCAGCCGGTCGGCCTGATGCTGGTCGGCGTGGTGCACCACCTCAACGACGACGAGGGCCCGGAGCGCATCGTCGAGGAGTACAAGGCGGCGCTCCCGGCCGGCAGCTTCCTGTTCCTCACCCACTTCTGCGCCTCCAGCCCGGACGCGTTGGCGCTGGAGAAGGCGCTGCTCACCGACCTGGGCTCGGGCCGGTTCCGCACCCTGGAGGAGATCACCGCCTACTTCGACGGCTTCGAGTCGATCGATCCGGGCGTGGTCTTCCTGCCGCAGTGGCGACCCGAGGAGCCGGTCCAGGAGCCGCTGACGGTCGGTCAGCGCCTGATGGCCGGCGGCATCGCCCGCAAGCCGACGGCCTGATCCCGCCCGCCCACGCCGAGGCCGCCCGCGGCGGGGCGGCCCCGACGGGCATCGACGGAGTACGTCGCGGCGCGTGTACGTCAGCGTGCCGCGGCGAGTTGTTCCTCGGCGCGGGCGATGATCCCCTGGAGGTACAACCCGCGACGCACATCGCACACGTGTTCGCCGCCGTCGCGGACCAGCGCCGCGAACTCGGCCCGCAGCACCGCGAAGGCGGACGCCTCGATCGCCGCGCTCAGGTCGAGCGTGACGGCCTCCGCCGAGCCGAACACCTCCAGGTCGTACCGGTGGCCGCCGCGCGCGGTGCAACACAGCACCAGTTGGGAGACCGCGCCGCCGGCGTGCCGCAGTTGCAGCGCGGTCCAGCCGGCACCGGGCGTCTCGGCGCGTACGTCCACGATCTCGCCGAGCGCCACGCTCGTCAGGTCGAAGGCGTGCGGACCCACGTCGAGGATCGCCCCTCGGGCCTGCCGCCACGGCGAGGCCGCGAACGGGCCGTCCAGGAACGCGCCCGTGACGCAGGCGAGTCGACCGCCCCGCCACGGCGTCTCGACGCTCTCCAGATGGGCCAGGAACTCCCGCACACGCGGCGCGTAGCGGGCGCTCAGCGCGACCATCGAGCCGACCCCCGCCTCGCCGATCACGTCGGCCAGTCGGCGCGCGGTGTCGAGGTCGGCCGCGATCGGCTTCTCCAGGAGCACCGCCTTGCCCGCCCGGGCGGCCCGCTCGGCCAACGCGGGCTGCGCCTCGGGGGCGACCGCGAAGACCACCGCCTCGCACCGGTCCAACAACTCGTCGAACTCCGCCCACGCCGCGGCCCCGTGCGCCCGGGCCAGCGTCTCGGCCGCCTCGGGCCGGCGTGCCCACACCGCGGCGAGCCGGGTCTCCGGACCGGCCGCGAACACCGGCGCGTGGACCGAACTCGCCCACGGCCCGGCCCCGACCAGTCCCACCGCGACCTGCTCGACCATCGTCATCGCCTCCGCTACGATCCCTGCCCACCCCGCCGGGCGAGCGTACCGGCGCGCGCCGCGGCCGGCCGGGACCGGCGCGACGGGGGGCGGCCTCGGCTGCGGGCCGGTCCGGCGGCACCGCGCCGCCCGACACCGCGCCGAGATCCGCCGCACGGGCCCATCCGCGGGGGCGGTCGGGCGAATACTCGCCGGCTCCGATCGGCCGCTCAGCCGTTCGTGCGGGTCACGCCGAACATGTAGCAGCCGTAGCCGATGTTGCGGCTGTGGATCAGGACCACCTCGGGGTCGGCGAGCATCTCGGCCAGGACCGGTTCCGGCGCGTCGCCCTCGTACACACGCGTGGCGGGGTGGATCCGGCCGTGCTCGTCGTAGGCGCGGAAGACCTGGGGGCGCGAGCGCCACTGGGCCGGATAGCCGGTGTCGGCCGGGCCGGCACAGGGCGCGGCGTGTGCGAAGACGGCGCCGATCTCGCGGTACGGGCTTGTCGGCAGCGGGGGTTCGTAGCCGAACAGGATCAACTCCTCGCCCGGTTCGGCCTCGCGCAGGCAACAGCGCAGCGGATGGCCGCTCTTCGCGATGTGGGTCTCGATCGCATTGCCCGATACGTCCAGCCCGGTGGCACGCACGTCGGCGAGGAGGTCGGCGGGAATCGGACGCACGACGAAGGTCGACGCGGGGTTCGTGGTGGTGGTCATGTCCCCAAGCCTGCGCCGCCGGCACGGGCGATGCCGGCGGCATTCGGACACCGCGTTCCGGCGGGCGGCGGGGTCACGGGCCGCGGGTTCACGAGCGGCGGGGGCGGTCGCGGAAGCGGGCCAGGCCGTTCGAGACACCCTCCGTCGGCGCCGTGACCGCGAACCAAGCCGCCTCGACCGCCAGACCCTCGTCGATCGGCAGGCCGATTCCCCGGGTGACCGCGGCCAGGCACGCGTGCACCACGCTCGCCGAGTGGCGGATGATCCGCTCGGCCAGGGCGTTCGCCTCGTCGAGCAGGTCGGCGGCCGGCACCACCCGGTTGACCAGGCCGAGTTCGGCGGCGCGGGCCGCGTCGATCGGGTCGCCCGTCAGGATCATTTCCAGGCCGCGCTTGCGGCCGACGTGTCGCGGCAGCCGCTGCGAACCGCCGAACGGCGGCGGGAATCCGAGGCCGATCTCCGGCTTGGCGAAGGTGGCGTGCGTCGCGGCCAGGGCCAGGGGAGCGGCCTCGGTGACCTCGCACCTCCGCCGTAGGCGAGGCCGTTGACCGCCGCGATGATCGGCTTGGGGAACTCCTCGATGCGCCGGGTCAGTCCCTGGCCCCGGCGGACGATCTCGCGCAGCGCACGATCCACGCCGCCGGCGATGCTGCCCGCGAGGTCGGTGATGTCGGCGCCGGCGCTGAACGCCCGCTCGCCGGCGCCGGTCAGGACGACGGCCCGCTGTGTGTCGTCGGCCTCCACCGCGTCCAGCGCCGCGGCGAGCGCGTCGATGGTGGCGTAGTCGAGCGCGTTGAGCTTGTCCGGGCGGTCGATGGTCAACGTGGTGATCGCGCCGTCGCGGGCCACGCGCAGGGTCGGCTCGATGACAGTGGCGCTCATGGGCGGGGTGCTCCGATCGGGTTGGGTACGGGGATCACGCCGCGGTCCACCAGGTGCCGGGCCAGCGGCGTTGCCAGTCGGATCGCCTCCTCGACGCCTGCCGCGCCGAGCCGGGTGACCGGGTCGGCTGCCAGGCGGTCGGTGGCGTGTTCGAGGTCGCGGCGCAGCGTGCCGCCGCTTCGGGTGAGTCGAAAGTCGCGGTCGAGCAGGCCCTTGGCGACCAGGCGCCGCCGGGCCGTCTCCCATTGCGCGTCGGTCCAGCCCCGGGTGCTCTGCAGCAACTCGCGCGGGACATTGCCGGTGGCGGCGTGGGTCAGCCCGGCTTCGAGGCCGGTGAGGCCGGCGTGCGCGACCGCGATCACGTGGCCGTCGCCGCGGTGTTCGCGCAGCACCGTACTCGCCAGCCACAACCGGCCGAGCAGACCGTCGGGACGCGGTACACCCGACCACGCGGCGGCCAGCGCCCGGCCCTCGTGGCCGCAGCCCTCGACGGCGGTCTCCAGGAGTTCGGTCAACTGTTCCAGGTGCCGCGCGCCCACCGGCGGCAACACCCGGGACAGCGCCGTCTCCATCGCGCCGAGCCGGGTGTCCAACACCTTCTCGGGCGTCGTGTATGCCCACGCGTCGGGCAGCGCGCGGGCCACGCGGGCGGGCGCGAAGGCGAAGCACAGCGCGCTCGCCTCGGGGGCGCGGATCGGGCCGAGCGGGGCCAGGCGGCCCGCGAAGTAGCCCATCCACCAGCCGATCAGGCCGAGCGCACGGGCCGCCTCGGCCGGTTCGGGCGCGAAGTAGGCGACCGCGTGCACGGGTTCGATCGCCTCCCAGAACCGCCGGGCGAGGGTGGGGGTGGGGGACAACGGCGGGGCCTTTCGTCGGAAGCCGGAAGCCGGGAGCGGGACACGGGTCGGGGGTCAGGGCTCTGCCGACACGGGTCGGCGGGCACGGATCGGGCGACCCACGAGCCGCCCGCCGTGCCGACCAGCGTGCCCGTTGTCGAGTGCCCGAGACAGTGCCAATCTGACCGAATGGACCAGGATCCCGAATGGTGGGTACGGATCGCCCTGGACGAGTGGCGCTCCCGTACCGGACCGCGCCACCGGCGGATCACCGAGGCGCTGGCCGAGGCGATCGAGCGCGGCGTCGCCGGGACCGGCACCCGGTTGCCCGCCGAACGCCCGCTCGCGGACGCCCTCGGGGTCGGCCGCGGCACCGTGGTGCGCGCCTACGAGACGCTGGCCGAGGCCGGCCTGGTGTCCCGTCGCCAGGGCGCCGGCACCTTTGTCGAACGCCGGCCCGGATGGAGCCGGCCCGCCGTCGCCGCGCCCGTCCGCCGCCTGGTCGCCGACGACGAGGTGGTGGACCTGTCCCGGTCCGTACCGGCCGGCACCGGCCACCTGCCGCCGGTGGACGACACGATCGCGCTGTCCGGTCGGGACGGCCACGGGCGCCATCCCGGCGGCCTGCCCGAGTTGCGCGAGGCCCTGGCCGCGCACCTGACCGCGCACCTGGACCTGCCGACCACCGCCGAGCAGGTGATCGTGACCGCCGGCGCGCGACACGCGTTGTCCCTGGTGATCGCGGCGCTGGTGGTGCCCGGCCGCCCGGTACTCACCGGCTGCCCGACCACCCCCGGCCTCGCGGCCTCCGTCACGGCCGCCGGGGGCCGCCCGATCGGCATCGGCGTGGACCCCGGCGGCCTGGACGTTTCCGCCGTCGATCGAGCCGCCGCCCGCCTGCACGCACCGCTGATCCTGGTCGCCTCTCCCGCCCACGACCCGACCGGCGCCCCGCTGTCCGCCCCCCGCCGCCGAGCCCTGCTCGCGCTGGCCCGCACGAGAAACGCGATCCTCCTCGAAAACCTCTCCGAAGCCGCTCTGGACCTCCCCGCTCCTCGCGACAACCTCCCCACGCCTGCCGACGACCTCCCCACACCCCCCGCCGACCGCCTCGCCCCCCTCGCCGCCGCCGATGACGCGGTGATCGCCGTCGGGTCGATGTCGAAGATGTTCTGGGCCGGGTTGGGGGTCGGATGGCTTCGGGTGCCGGACGCGCTTCGGGGTTACCTCGCGCAGACCGCCACGGCCGCCGCCGTGGCGCCGAGTGTGCCCGCGCAGGTGGTGGCCGCCCGGCTGCTGCGCGCCGCCGATGCCCGCTGGCAGGAGGGGCTGCGCCGGACCCTGGCCGAGCGCCGCGACCTGCTGCTCGCTCTGGTGGCCGAGCAGTTGCCCGCCTGGCGGGTGACCGCGCCGCGCGCCGGCCTGTCGATGTGGGCCGAGTTGCCGGTCGCGGACAGTACGACCTTCGTACACCTGGCCGCACGCTACGGCGTCCTGGTCGCCCCCGGCGCCGCCGCGTGTGTCGACGGCCGCCATCACCACGGCGTACGGCTGTCCTTCGCCGAGTCGGCCGACACCCTGGAAACCGCCGTCGACCGGCTGACCGCCGCCTGGGAGGAACACACCCGCCGACTGGCGGCAGGACGCTGACCGAAGGGGTGGTTGCCCCCGTCCGCGCCTGGGCAGCGACAAGGACATGACCTCCACCACGACCTCCGCCGCCACGCCCGAAATGCCCTACACACGGCTCGGGCGTACCGGGCTGACCGTCGGCCGGCTGGCCCTCGGCACGATGAACTTCGGTCCGGCCACCGACGAAGACGACAGCGGCCGGATCATGGACGCCGCGCTCGACGCCGGTATCAACCTCTTCGACACCGCCGACGTCTACGGCCGCGACCAGGTCGCCGGCACCGGCGCCCGCGGCGCGACCGAGGAGATAGTCGGCCGCTGGCTGGCCCGGGGCGACCACCGTGACCGCGTCGTGCTGGCCACGAAGGTCTACGGCTCGTGGGGCGAGTGGCCCAACTCCGGCGGCCTGAACGCCCGGCACATCCGCCGCGCCTGCGAGGACAGCCTGCGCCGGCTGGGCACCGACCACATCGACCTCTACCAGATGCACCACATCGACCGCCGGGTGCCGTGGGAGGAGTTGTGGCAGGCCATGGACCTGCTGGTCGCCCAGGGCAAGGTGCTCTACGTCGGCTCGTCCAACTTCGCCGGCTGGCATCTCGCGCAGGCCCAGGAGACCGCCGCCCGGCGGCCCACGCTGGGCCTGGTCAGCGAGCAGTGCCTGTACAACCTGGCCCAGCGCGCCGCCGAGGCCGAGGTGCTGCCGGCCGCGCGGGCGTACGGGATCGGCGTCCTGCCGTGGTCGCCGCTCCAGGGCGGCCTGCTCGGCGGCGTCCTGGCCGCGGAGCGCGACGGCGACCGACACCGCCGCGGCGCCGGCCGGGTCACCGCACAGCTCGCGGAGCGGCGCGACCAGGTGCGGGCGTACGAGAACCTGTGCGCCGAGATCGGCGTCCCGCCGGGCGACGTCGCCCTGGCCTGGCTGCTCACCCGCCCCGAGGTGACCGCGCCGATCGTCGGCCCCCGTACGCTCGGCCAGCTGGAGTCGGCGCTGCGCGCGCTGCGGGTCGAACTGGACGCCGACACCCTGGCCGAACTCGACCGGATCTTCCCCGGCCCCGGGCCTTCTCCGGAGTCTTTTGCCTGGTAGGAGGCCGATGAGAGAGTGATCGCGGGCCCGATCGAGACGGTGTGACGCAGGTTACAGAGCCTCTCGAAATATCCGGGGACTTCCTGTCCGTTTAACCGAGCGGATCGACAATCGGGGAATCACTCCCCGGTTACCCGTCGGGGAACGGCAGACAGGGGAAGGAGCCGGGTCATGGGCAGCACACTCGCCGACCGCGTCAGCGTCATCGACGTCGTCGAGGATCGGGGTCCGAAGCTTCGCGCCGATGCCCGACGCAATCGCGAGCGGATCATCGCCGCGGCCCGCGAGATGTACGTCGAACACGGCGCCGAGGTGCCGTTCGACGAGGTCGCGCGGCGCGCGGGGGTCGGCAACGCGACCCTGTACCGCCACTTCGCCGACCGCGGCGAACTCGCCCACCGGGTGATCCTCTCCGTCCTGGAGCGCATCACCGAGCACGGCGAGCGCGCCGCGGCCGAGGAGTCGCGGGCCTTCACGGCCCTGCGACGCTTCGCGCACGCCGCGACGGAGGAGCGGATCGGGGCGCTGTGCACGCTGATGTCCGACACCGTGGACAAGGCGCACCCCGAGTTGATCGCGGCCCGGAACCGCCTGGAGGACCTGGTCGAGTCGTTGATGGCACGCGCTCGCGCCGAGGGCCTGCTGCGCACCGACATCGGCTCGGGCGACCTGCTGGTCGCGATCACCCAACTCACCCGACCGCTGCCCGGGATGGGCGGCTGCGTGGCGAACGACGCCTTCGCGCACCGGCACCTCGACGTGCTGCTCGACGGCCTGCGCGTACCGGATCCCACTCCGCTCTCCGGCGCCGTCGTGACGATCCGAGACCTGGACCACCTGAAGAAGGAGGGCGAGGCCCGGCCGACCCGGTCCTGACGTGCCCCAGCGACTTCCGCGTGTCCCCGACCGCCTCGTGTCCGCCCCGCGGCCGCGTACCGACGACCTCTTTTCGTGAGCGCGTACCGACAGCGACCGCTCGCGTGAGCACGTACCGATAACGAACCTCGCACCTGCCGCTCGCCTCCTCCGCGCGAGCGAGGGCGCGCACCGTCCATTTCGCGACGCCCACCGTCGCGTCACACCCCCAAGAGTGAGTACCTCCATGTCTCAAACCGCTCCGGCCGTGTCCGCCGCCCCCGATTCCAGGCGCTGGAAAGCGCTCATCTTCATCGCGATCGCCCAGCTGATGGTCGTCCTCGACGGCACCATCGTGAACATCGCGCTGCCGTCCGCCCAGACCGATCTGGGCATCTCCGACGGCAACAAACAATGGGTGATCACCGCGTACGCCCTCGCCTTCGGCGGCCTGCTGCTGTTCGGCGGCCGGATCGCCGACCTGTGGGGCCGGCGCCGTACCTTCATCGTCGGCCTGATCGGCTTCGCCGCGGCCTCCGCGCTGGGCGGCATAGCCCAGAACGCCGGCCTGCTCCTGGGTGCTCGCGCGCTCCAGGGCGTCTTCGGCGCGCTGCTCGCGCCGTCCGCGCTGTCCCTGCTCGCGGTGATGTTCACCGACGCCAAGGAACGTGCCAAGGCGTTCGGCATCTTCGGCGCGATCGCCGGTGGTGGTGGCGCGGTCGGCCTGATCCTGGGCGGCGTGCTCACCGAGTACATGAACTGGCGCTGGACGTTCTTCGTCAACATCCCGTTCGCCGTGGTCGCCGCGACCGGTGCGGTCATGGTCATCCGTGAGCCCGCCGGCGCCCGCAACCGTTCGCCGCTGGACATCCCCGGCGTACTGCTGTCCTCGCTCGGACTGGGCACCCTGGTGTACGCCTTCACCCGCGCCGAGAGCCACGGCTGGGGCGCGGGCAGCACGATCGGCCTGTTCGTCGCCGCCGCGGTGCTCCTCTTGGCGTTCGTCGCCGTCGAGGCGCGGGTCAAGGCCCCGCTGCTGCCGCTGCGGGTGGTCGCCGAGCGCAACCGGGCCGGCATCTACCTCTCGCTCGGCCTCGCGATCATCGCGATGTTCGGCATGTTCCTGTTCCTCACCTACTACCTCCAGATCGTCAAGGGCTTCTCGCCGGTCAAGACCGGCCTGGCGTTCCTGCCGATGATCGCGGGCATGATCACCGGCTCCACCCAGATCGGCGCGCGGCTGATGACCCGGGTGCCGGCCCGACTGCTGATGGGTCCGGGCTTCCTGACCGCGGGCATCGGCATGCTGCTGCTCACCCGGATCGAGGTCGGCAGCTCCTACGCCGGGCTGATCCTGCCCGCGCAGATCCTGCTCGGCCTGGGCATGGGTACCGCGTTCATGCCGGCGATGAGCCTGGCCACCTACGGTGTGCAGCCTCGGGACGCGGGCGTCGCCTCGGCGATGGTCAACACCTCGCAGCAGGTCGGCGGCGCGATCGGTACGGCGCTGCTGAACACCATCGCGGCCAGTGCGACCACGTCCTACGTGGCCTCGCACGCGGTCGGCTCCGGCGGCCTGGAGCAGCTGAAGATGCAGGCCATGGTGCACGGCTTCGCCACCGCGATCTGGTGGGCGGTCGGGATCCTGGCGCTGGCGTCGGCGATCGCGTTCACGTTCATCACCGTCGGGCACGGCGACAGCAAGCCGGTCGCGTCGGGCGGCAAGGACGGGGAGACGGACGCGGACGCGGACGAGATCGCGGTGCCGGTGCTGGTGCACTGATCGCGCGGTACGTGAGCCGCGGTACGTAGCGGAGGGCCCCATCGCCGAATCGGCGGTGGGGCCCTCGTCGTTCGTGCGGGCGAGCCCTACCGGGTCGGGCGTTCGTCACGCGGCGGCGGTGCCGTCGTCGAAGGCGATGTGGTCGCCGGCGTCCCGGACCGAGACCATCGGCCGGTGCCCCGTCGCGGCGGGGGTGGCCGGGGTCGGGGCGGGTTGGTACAGCTCACGGGCCTTTGGGGGTGGGGGCAGGCCCACCCCCGTTCGGCCCGCCTCCCCCATGTTCGCGGGCTCCTCGTCTCCGTAGCGTCGTGGACATCGAATCCGATGTTCGTTTCTTTGTGGGAGGCACCATGTTCGGGCGAGGCAAGCGAGGCGACCGACGGGCGCGGACGGGACCCGTCGTACCTCCGCGCCCGGACCACGACACGTTCGGCACGCCGCCGCACCCGTTGCACACCCCCCGCGCCCACACCTCCGCCGTCCGGCTCGAAGCCGTCGCCAAGGCGTACGGGCGCGGTGCCGAGGCGGTGCACGCGCTGCGCGGGGTCGACCTCGACATCCCCCGGGGCACCTTCACCGCCGTCATGGGCCCCTCCGGCTCCGGGAAGAGCACCTTCCTGCACTGCGCCGCCGGGCTCGACAAGCCCGACTCGGGGCGGGTACTGCTGGGGGACGACGACCTCACCGCGATGAACGAGAACCAGCTCACCCGGCTGCGCCGGACCCGGCTCGGCTTCGTGTTCCAGGCGTTCAACCTGCTGCCGTCGCTGACCGTGGAGAAGAACGTACTGCTCCCGCTGCGCCTCGCGGGGCAGCGGCCCGAACGCGGCCGGGCCGCCGAGGTGTTGGCGATGGTCGGACTGCACGAGCACGCCGGCCGCCGACCCGCGCAGCTGTCCGGCGGCCAGCAGCAGCGCGTCGCCATCGCCCGCGCGCTGGTCACCCGGCCCGACGTGCTGTTCGCCGACGAGCCGACCGGCGCCCTCGACACCACGACCGCCGCCGAGGTGCTGGCGCTGCTGCGCCGGGCCGTCGACGACACCGGCGCCACCGTCGTGATGGTCACCCACGACCCGGTCGCCGCCTCCTACGCGGACCGGGTCGTCTTCCTGGCCGAGGGCAACCTCGCCGGCCACCTCCACGCGCCCACCCCCGAGGCGGTCGCGGCCCGGATGGTCGGCCTGTCCCAGCCCGCCCGCGCCCAGGGGCGGGCCGCCTGATGGGCCGTCCCAACGGGCTCGCCCGCACCTCCGTACGCTTTCGGCCCGCCTCGTTCGCCGGCTCCTTCGTCGCCCTGCTGTTCGCCGCCATGCTCGTCACGATGTGCGGGATCTTCCTGGAAAGCGGAATCCGCGCCCACGTACCGGCCGGCCGCTACGCCGACACCCCGATCGTGGTCGCCGGGCCGACCACCACGAGCAAGACCTTCGGCAGCGGCGAGGACAAGGAGAACGTGAAGGTCGCGCTGCCCGAGCGGGCCCGCGTCGACGCCGCGCTCGCCGCCCGGATCGCGGCCGTACCCGGTGTCGCCACGGTCCTGCCCGACCTGACCTTCCCCGCGCAGACCCCCACCGCCGTACTCGACGCACACCCCTGGTCCGCCACCCGCCTGGCCGGCACCCCGCACGACGGCGCCGCGCCGCGGCCCGGCGAAGCGGTACTGACCACCGAGGCCGCGCAGCGGATCGGCGCCGGCGCGACCGCCGGCGGCACGGTCCGGGTGACCACGCCCGCCGGCGAGGTCCCGCTGCGCGTGTCGGCCGTACTCCCCGGCACCGGCGCCCGGCTCTACGTCGCCGACACCGAGGCCGCGCGCCTGGCGGGCAACCCCGACAAGGTGACCGCGTTCGGCGTACTGCTCGCCGACCACACCTCGACCGGCAAGGTCGCCGGCGAATTGCGCAAGGCGCTCGAGGGCACCGGCGCCGAGGTCCGCACCGGCGACGGGCGCGGCGAGGTGGAACACCCCGGCCTGGGCGACACCAAGGAACTGCTCATCGGCGTCGGCGCGTCCTTCGGCGGCATCGTCGCCGCGGTCGCCGTGTTCGTCGTGGCCGGCTCCACCTCGCTGTCCGTGGCCCAGCGGCGCCGCGACTTCGCCCTGCTGCGCGCGGTCGGCGCCACCCCCTGGCAGATCCGCCGGATGATCGCCACCGAGACCGCGATGGTCTCCCTGCTCGCGGGCCTGGCCGGCGTGCTCCCCGGGACGCTGCTCGCCCGCTGGTGGTTCGACACCATGGTCGGCCGCGGCATGATCGAGGACGGCGTCACCCTCGCCGTCGGCCCGGTCCCGATGCTGGTCGCGGTCGGCGCGGGTCTGCTCTCCGCGCTGCTCGCCGGCCTGATGGCGGCGCGCGCCAGTGCGCGGACCAAGCCGACCGAGGCGCTGGGTGAGGCGGGTGTCGAGCGGGCCCGGGTGGGCTGGGTCCGGCTGGTCCTGGGCCTCGTCGCGCTGGCCGGCGGTGGCGTACTCTCCGGCATCGCCATGAAGGCCACCGGCGACCAGGCCGTCGGCGCGGCGGGCGGCGTGATCATGCTGTTCATGCTCGGCGTCGGACTGCTCGGCCCGCTGATCGCCCACCTGTTCGTGTACGTGACCGGATTCCTCCTGCGCCTGTTCGGCGCCCCCGGCCGGCTCGCCTTCGACAACGCCCGCACCAACTCGCGCCGACTCGCCTCGGCGATCACCCCGATCACCCTCACCGTCGCCTTCGCGACCACGCTGATGTTCATGTTCGCCGCGCAGGACCACTACAGCGAGAAGCAGTCCAAGGCCGCGCTGACCGCCGACCGGGTGATCGGCGGACCCGGATTCCCGGCCGGCACCACCACCGAGATCGCCCGCGTGCCCGGGGTCGCCGCGGTGACCTCCGTACTGACCACCAATGTGGTCATGGCCGGCTCCGACGACCTGCAGAAGTATTCGACCCAGGGCATCGGCGGCACCGACACCGACCTGGCCCGGGTGCTCGACCTGGGGGTACGCGCGGGCAGCACCGACGCGCTGCGCCCCGGCGCCGCGCAGCCGCCCGGCGGCGCGGTGGCGATGGACCGGCTCACCGCCGACACGGTCAAGGCCCGGCTCGGCAAGCCGATCGAGATCCGGCTCGGCGACGGCACCCGGATCAAGCCGACCCTGGTCGCCACCTACGACCGCGGCCTCGGTACCGCCGCCGTCACCCTCCCGCGCGCGGCCGTGGAACACCACGTCGACGCCGCCCTGGACACCCGCCTGCTGGTACGCCTCGGCGACCGGGCCGACCCGGCCGCCGTGGATGCCGCGCTCGCCGAGGTCGCGCGGGCCCACCCCGACACCCGGATCTCCGACCGGGCCGGCTACGCCGCGGAACGCGACCGGGACCGCGAGACCAACAAGTGGACCAACCAGGTGATGCTGGTCATCCTCGCGGGCTTCGCGACCATCGCCGCGGTCAACACGATGATCGTGTCCACCGTCGCCCGGCGCCGCGAACTCGGCCTGATGCGGATGATCGGCAGCACCCGCACCCAGGTCCGCGCGGTCGTCCGCGGCGAGGCCGCCCTGGTCGGGGTGATCGGGCTCGCCCTCGGCCTGACCATCGCGATGATCACCCTCGTCCCGTTCGGCAAGGGCGCGTTCGGCGAGAGCACCCCCTACGTGCCGGTCCCGCTGCTGCTGGGAATCAGCGCCGCCGCTTTGCTCCTGGCACCGCTGTCGGTCGCCCCGATCACCCGACGGCTCCTGCGCGTCGAACCGATCGACGCGGTGGGCGCGAAGGAGTAGCCGGGGAAGCACACCGGCTGTTGGGGAGCGCCGAGCCCGGCGCTCCCCAACAGCCGTGTTCGGCGCTCTCCGGCCCGCGCTCCCCGCCCCCCCCCCCCCCCCCCCCCCACCCGCTTGACCGTGCGGATGACCGGCGCCGTCTCCACCGCGTCGATGCCCGGCAGCGCGCCGATCCGGTCGGCGAGGTAGTCGTACAGCGCCTCGTCGCCGGCGCACAGCACGGTGGCGTACAGGTTGGTGCGGCCCGTGGTCGCCGCCGCGTAGGCCACCTCGGGGTGGTCGGCGAGCGCGGCACCGGTGGCCGCCAGATACGCGGGGCGCACCGACATCCACATCGTGGTCGCCGTCGGATTGCCCAGCGGGCGCTCGTCCACCTCCAGGTCGAAGAACAACGCGCCGGCCCCACGCAGCTGCGCGATCCGGCGGCGCACCGTGGACTCGTGCCGGCGGACCTCGACGGCGAGCGCGGCGTGCGACGCGCGCCCGTCCCGGCCCAGCGCGGCGACCAGGGCGTGGTCGAACCCGCCCAACTCCACCGGCGCCGTCCAGGTGGTCGGCGGCGGGAACCCGGAGGCGAGCGCGTCCCGCTGAGCCCGGTCCAGGGCCGGTCGGCCGAGCACCCACGCGGGGCCGTCCCAGGAGGAGGGGCCGCCCTTGAACATGCGCAACAAACGATGCGCGTCGATCGAGAGCACCCGCCGCGCGGCCGGGATCCGGTCCAGGAGCAACGCGTCACGGTCCGCGTCGTCGGCGCCGGCCGCCACCAGGTGGCAGATGATCTCCGTCCCGCCCGAGGCCAGCCGGACCCAGCGGGTGTCCTCCCGCTCGGCCAACGCCCGGGCCAGCCCGAGCGCCGCGCTGGGCACGCACCGCAGCCGCAGCAGCCACACGGTCTGTCCCACCGGGCGGGGATTGAGCCGCCCGACCACCCGCAGCCCGGCCGTCTCGCGCAGCCGCGCGTAGTGCCGGGCGACCATCTGATCGGAGACGCCGAGCACCGAGGCGATCCGGCGCAAGGGCGCCCGTCCGTCGATTCTCAGTGCGTGGATCAGCTGCAGATCGAGGTATTCCACGTATCCGGAGTCTATCCTCGATGAAATCCGGCATCCGCGAGCAGGCTCGTTGCCGCCGCCCTCGGCCGCTTCGGATCCTCGTCCCATGAGCGCTTTCACGGATCTGCGGCACTACATCGAGCATCTGACCGAAACCCTCGGCTCCGACGAGGTCCGCCGCGTGGACGGCGCGGACCGGGACGCGGACATCGGCGGGATCACCGAGCTGATGGCGGAGCGTGAGGGGCCCGCGCTGCTGTTCGACAACATTCCGGGATTCCCGCCCGGGTACCGGGTGTTCACCAACTTCATGGGCACGGCGGCGCGGACCGCGGTGGCCCTGGGACTGGCGCCTGACACTCCGAAGCTGGACATCGTCCGGGCCTGGAAGGACCTGGCCGGGCGGCTGGAGCCGATCCCGCCGGTGCGGGTGGAGACCGGTGCGGTCCTGGAGAACGTACTGGTGGGCGACGACGTCGACCTCGGTGTCTTCCCCACGCCGCGGTGGCACGACGGTGACGGTGGTCGCTACATCGGCACGGCGTGCATGGTGATCACCCGCGACCCGGACACCGGCTGGGTCAACATCGGCACCTATCGGGCCTGCGTCCAGGGCCGGGATCGGCTGTCCCTGTGGATGCTGGGCAACCGGCACGCCCTGGCCATCGCGCGCAAGTACTGGGCGCGTGGGCAGACCTGCCCGATCGCCGTGGTGGTGGGCCAGGACCCGATCCTGTCCACCGCGGCGGCGATGGCGGCGCCCGCCGGGATGTCCGAGTACGACCTGGCCGGCGGGCTGCGCGGGCGCGGCGTGGAGGTGCTGCTGCCGCCGGGGAGCGAACTGCCGGTCCCGGCGCACGCGGAGATCGTGATCGAGGGCGAACTGCCGCCGGTCGAGGAGGAGTCGGTCCTGGAGGGCCCGTTCGGCGAGTGGACCGGCTACTACACGCACTCGGGTCGGGAGACCGTGGTGCGGGTGACCCGGATCCTGCACCGCGACGATCCGATCATCCTGGGCGCGCCGCCGATGTTGCCGACGGTGCCGGCCGGCGACCAGGCGGTCCCGCTCTACTCGGCGTCGGTGACGTGGGAGCACCTGGAGGCGTCCGGGGTGCAGAACGTCAAGGGCGTGTGGGCGTACGCCCGGCAGTTGATGATGGTCGTCTCGATCGAGCAGACCGGTGCGGGCGACGCGATGCACGCGCTGTTCGCCGCGCTGGGCCGCAAGCGCACCGGCGGTATGGAGCGCTACTTCGTGGTGGTCGACGAGGACATCGACATCACCGACATCAACCACGTGTTGTGGGCGATGTTCACCCGGGTCGACCCGACGGAGTCGATCCAGGTGTTGCGCGCCCCGACCACCGCGATCGACCCGCGCCTCGCGCCGGAGCGGCGGGAGGCGGGGGATCTGTCGATGGGCGTCGTGCTGATCGACGCGTGCAAACCCTTCGCCTGGAAGGACCGGTTCCCGGCGGCGAACCGCTTCGACGAGGCGACCCGCGAGGCGCTGCGTCGGCGCTGGAAGGGAGTCCTGCCCCTGTGACCAGCCCTCCGACTCCTCGGGAGCCCGCCGTGTCGACCGTTGCCCCCACCCGCCTCGTCGTCGGGATCACCGGCGCCACCGGCGCGCCGATCGCCGTTCGCCTTCTGGAGGTGTTGCGTGAGCTGCCGCAGGTGGAGACCCATCTCGTGCTCAGCCCCTGGGGCCGCACCACGATCGGGGTGGAGACCTCGTACCCGGTCCGCAAGGTCGTCGAACTCGCCGATGTCTCGTACCGGTTCGGCGAGTTGGGGGCGACCGTCTCGTCCGGGTCGTATCCGGTGTCGGGCATGGTCGTGGTCCCGTGCAGCATGAAGACGCTCGCGGCGATCCGGCACGGCCTCGCCGACAATCTGATCACCCGCGCGGCCGACGTCACGCTCAAGGAGCGCCGACCGCTGGTCCTGGTGCCCCGGGAGACGCCGCTGAGCGAGATCCATCTGGAGAACATGCTCGCCCTGGCCCGGATGGGTGCGCGGATCGTGCCGCCGATGCCGGCGTTCTACGACAACCCGGGCAGCGTCGCCGACATCGTCGACCACATCGTGATGCGGGTGCTGGACCAACTGGGGTTGCCCCCGGGGGAGACGGATCTCGCCGAACGGTGGCCGGGGCTGGGCGACGTGCGCGGTCGGGACTGACCCGGGGGCGGCGAGGTACGGGCACTCCTCGCCGCCTCCCGGGGGCGGTCAGCGGAAGACGCCGGTGTGGCCGAGCGAGTAGCGGCCCGGCTGCGGGTAGACGCACAGGCCGTGCGGGCCCACGCCGACCGGGATCCGGGCGAGCAGTTTCCCGTCGCCGGTGTCGATCGCGTACACCTCCGCGTTGTAGCGCCCGCTGAGCCACAACACCTTGCCGTCGGCGGACACCCCGCCCATGTCCGGGCTGCCGCCGCCGGGGAGTTCCCACTTGGCGGTCAGCGCGCCGGTGGCGAAATCGAGCACCGAGATCGAGCCCTCGCCCCGGTTGGAGATGTACAGGTTCTTCGAATCGCGGCTGGGGTACAGGCCGTGTGCGCCCTTGCCGGTGCGCAGCCGGGTCGGGGTGTCGAAGGTGTCGCCGTCGAGCACCCACACCCCGTCGGCCATCATGTCGGCGATGTACCAGGTCTTGCCGTCGGGGGAGATCTTGACGTCCTGCGGCATCGAGCCCGACAGCGGGATCTTCTGCTTGGCCACCACCTTCATCTCGGCGGTGTCGACCTTGAGCAGTTCGCCGGAGAACTCGCAGGAGACGATGAAGTACTTGCCGTCGGGGGAGAAGTCCGCGTGGTTGACACCCGCGCACTGGCTCGGCTCCGCCTTGACCACAGCCATCGTGTGCGCGTCGCGGAAGACCAACTGGCGGTCCATCGACGCCATCACGACCGCGTACTTGCCGTCCGGGGTGAAGTAGAGGTTGTACGGGTCGTCCACCGGCACCGGCGTGCCGGCCTTGCCGGTGGCCGGGTCGAGCGGGGTGAGCGTGTCGCCGAGGTCGTTGTTGACCCACAACGTCTTCAAGTCCCAGGAGGGCACCACGTGTTGCGGCTGGTGCCCGACCTTGATCGTCTCGATCACCTTGTAGGTGGCCGGGTCGATCACGCTCACCGTGTTCGACTCGGTGTTGGGTACGTACACCCGCGACGGGAAACCCTTGACCGCGTCGGCGAGCATGCCGGGGCGGTCGGCGGCGTACAGGTCGTGCGGGTCCAGCGGCGGCGGCATGCCGGGCAGGAGGTTGGCCGGTTCGGAGGCCGGCTGCGCGGGGACCGGGGCGGCCTCCACGGGTGCGGCGGAGGTCTTGACCGGTGCGGGCTTCGCCGTGGTGTCCGTCGACGACCCGCACGCGGCGGAGGCGACCAGACAGCAGCCGGCCAGGAACAGCGCGACGCGGCCGGGGCGGCGGCGGGTGGGGGAGAGGTGAGTGGTCATCAGGTGACGAGCTCCGACATCGTGACCGCCCGCAGTCCGCGGGTGCGTAGGCCGTCGAGGATGGCGGGCATCGCGGCTACGGTGCCCGGGTGTCCGAAGTGCAGGCTGACCACCGAACCGGGTCGCACCCCGTCGAGCACGGTGCGGGTGACGGCGGTGGGGCCTGGGTCGGTGAAATCCAGTGAGTCCAGGTCGTAGCCCAGGCAATGGGCGTATCCGGCGCGCCGGGCCTGGGCGGAGACGACGGGCGTACAGTCCTCGGCCCGGGAGGGCCGGAACCAGCGTCCGATCGAGCCGGTGAGCCGCCTGAGCCGGTCGGCGCAGTCGGTGATCTCGGCGTAGGTGCGTTCGGCGGACATCGCGGAGATGTCGCCGTGGTTCATCGTGTGGTTGCCCAGTTCGTGCCCACCGGCCAACACCCGCGCGGCCATGCGCGGTTGTTCGTCCAGCCACGACCCCACGGCCAGGACCGTCCCGCGCGCCCCGGCCGCCTCCAGGAGGCCGAGCAGCGAGTCGGCGCTCTCCGCACTGCCCTGACCATGGAAGGTCAGCGCCACGTTGGGCCGATCGGCGGGGCCGGAGGCGACGTGGAACGGCAGGTCGGCGGGCAACGGCGGCGGTTCGGGAGCGGCGCCGGTACGGGCGGTGGGGCCGGAAGGCCCGGTCGGAACCGGGGTGTTGCCACCGGGAGCGGCGGCGGGGGAGCGGGTCGCCGAGGGGTGGGAGTCGTCGCAGCCGCTCACGGCCGCGCCGAGCGCGGCCGCTCCGGCGAGACGTCGAAGCACGCTTCGGCGATCCAGAGGCATCACCCTCGCGACCTTACGGGCCGAAACCGGAAACGAACGGTATGTACACGTTCGATTACCTTACGTGTCGCAAGGCGTGGGTGCGGTAGGCGGGCGGTGTGCGGGGGTTGGGCGGTGGGGGTGGCGTGGGGCGGCGCCCGGCCGGAGCGTTCCGTGCGTTGCCGCCGGCCGGGCCGCGTACCGGACCCGGACCCGAGGTGGACGGCCTCGGGGTGGGTGGGGTCCGGCGGACGATCAGTCGTGCAGCTTGTGCAGCCAGAGGCCGACGCCCACGCCGTTGCCGGTCAACACGCACACGTGGTTGTCGAACTTGCCGCGATCGGCGTTCACCGCCGCGGTGCCCGCCTTGTTGCAGTTGTCGTAGGTCCAGTGCCAGGTCTGGTATTCCCAGCAGGGCTTGTGGTTGCTGTTGTTCGAACAGTTCGGTGCCGGCTCGGTGTCGGCCGGGCGGCTCGGTGCCGCGGGGGCGTCGCGCTCGGCGGCGGGGGGGCGGGTGAACACCGCCCCCACCCCCCCGCGCGCGGGCCGGGGGGGGGGACCCGCGGGCGCCGGGCGCGCGCCCCACTACGG
>NZ_JBHTVA010000107.1:0-3980 GCF_042793325.1 Embleya sp. NPDC056575 | reverse complement strand
GGGGGCGCGCCCGGGGGGGGCGTGCGCGTTTCACCCCCCCCCACCCACCCCCCCAGCCGCGGCCGTGGTGGCGAGCACGGCGAGCGCCGTGCGCGCACGCATCTTCATCGCTTGGTCCTCTTCCCTCGGTGCGGGCCGCACACCCCACGCGGCGGCGCCGCTGTCGTTCGCGGAGGGCGGGCAGGCCCTCCGGGGCCGGGCCTACCCAGGTGAACGCCCGGGACGACTTCGGAGTCGGAATGCCACTCCGATGGCGTAGCGGGCTCGTCGGGGGTCGGAAACGCGGGTTCGAGCGCGGGTTCGAGCGGGTGGGCGGGGCGCGCGGGCGGGGGTTTGGAGACACGCGCTAGGGTCCGGCGATGCGCATGTATCTCTCGTCGTTTCGGCTCGGTGAACACCCGGACCGGCTGGTCGCGTTGCTGGGCGGGGTGGGTGGTGCCGGGCCGGGGGGCGTGCCGATCGCGGTGATCGCGAACGCGATCGACGACCGGCCGGCCGAGGTGCGGGCCGCCTGTGTCGGCTCGGAGTTCGTGGCGCTGCGCGAGCTGGGGCTGCATCCGACCGAGGTCGATCTGCGGATGTTCTTCGACCGGGCGCCGGGCGAAGTCGCCGCCGCGCTGGCCGGGTTCCCGGCGGTCTGGGTGCGCGGCGGCAATGTGTTCCTGCTGCGGCACGCGCTGGCCCGCAGCGGTGCGGACGGTGTTCTGGTCGACCTGCTGCGGCGGGACGCGGTGGTCTACGGCGGGTACAGCGCGGGTGCCTGTGTGCTCGCGCCCGACCTGCGCGGTCTGGAGCGCTGCGACGACGCGGACGCGGTGAGCGAGGTGTACGGGCGGCCGGTGCGGTGGGACGGGCTGGGGGTGCTGGATCACGCCGTGGTCCCGCACGTGGGCTCCCCCGATCACCCCGAATCGGCTCTGCTCGCGGGGGTTGTGGCCGATTACCGTGCCCGAGGTGTACCGCATCGCACGTTGCGGGACGGGCAGGTGCTGCTGGTCGACGGGGAGCGGGTGACCGTGGTGTGAGGCGAGGCGGCGTCGGGCCGACGCCGCCTCGCCTCGGGTGCGCGTCGCGACCCGTGTCCCTGCCCTGCCTCGCCCCGCCCCGTCTACGCCTCGCCCGAGAGTGCCCCGTCGTACGCGCGCAGCACGTTCAGTGCGTCGATGGTGATCGCCGGGCGGGCCTCGGCGCGGACCGTGGGCGACCATTCCGCCCAGCGCAGCGGCCAACCGCCGTCCTCCTCCTGCGCGGTGGCCAGTGCGCGCAGTCCCCGGCGCAGTTCCGCGTCGGTGAACCACTCGCGCGCCAGGCTCCCGGGGTGCGGCGCGAAGTCGTGCGGCAGGTGGTACTCGCCGACGGCGTAGCCCGGGGCGAGCCGGGCCTGCTCCGGATGAGCCGGGTCGAGCAGCACCAGCCGCTGTGCGCGCACCAGTTCGCCCAGTCGGCGCGCCTGCGTCCGGGCCCACGGCCGGTCCGGGACGCCGTCGAGGAAGGTCACCGCGGCCTCGACCTCGTACGGGTGGGTGGTCTGCAACTCCTCGATGGCGGTGCGGCAGAACTCGGTCGCGGCCGGCAGCCACGGGTGTTCGACGCCGGCGCGCAGCAGCGGGCCGACGATCCAGCCGGTCGGGATCAGCCCCGGGACCGGCGGGTCCGGCACGATCAGCCACGGCGGGTGCGGGTAGTCGCGCAGCCCGGGCAGGGCCGGCGGCACTCCGCCCGCGTCGCCGGCCACGCCCGCCAGCCAGTCGCACAGGCGGGCCGTGTCCGGGCCGTGCAGTGCGTCCGCCTCGGCCAGGATCGGCATCGTGGTGCGCAGCGTGGCCGGGTGCGGCTCGGGCCCGCGCACGTCGGGTTCCAGGCCGTACGCGTAGGAGCCGTCGGGGGTGCGATATCCGGCCAGGGCGGCGAGCAGTCCGGCCCGATCGGGCTCGGCCCGCGCCGCGCGTTCGCCGCCGGCGCCCGGCTCGGCCGGCTTGCCGGTGCCGAACAGGTAGGCGAATCGGCGCTGTTCCAGTACGCGGCCCGAGGTCCACAGGAAACGTTCGGCCCGGTCGATCATGTCGTTCGTGATCCACTCCATGGTTCGACGCTAGGCGTGCGGATGCGTCGGGTATTGAACGAATCGGACATCGGCGTGCCGCCTGCCCGCCGCGTGGCCAGGGCGTGTCGGGACGTGGACCCGGTGATGACGGTTGGTGGAATTTGCCCGTGCGGGGGTTGGCCCGTGCCCCGTCCGCCGGCCACGGTGGGCGGGTCGGACTCACCCATCTCGTTCGGGGGATTGCTCGTGTTCGCTCGATCTCGTACCCATCGTCCGCGTCGATTCGTGCTGACCGGGGCGGTGCTCGCCGCCGCGGCGGGACTGGCCGGCCCGGCCTCGGCGGCGCGGGCGGACGAGGCCGCCGGGTCGGCCGACGCGGCCGCGGCGACCACGGGAGCGCACGGCACCGTCTCGGTGCACCGCGACGGTCGCCCCGCGGTAGTCCCGTTCCGGACCGGGCGCGACGGCGAGGCGCTGGTGACGCTGACCGTGGCGGCGCCGGGCGTGGACTGGGGCAAGGCGGGCGCGGAGTCGGCGGTGGTGCAGCTGTTCGTGGACGGCCGGCCCGCCGGTGACGTGGTGGTCTTCGGCGCCACGCCCACCGAGCGCGACTTCGCGCTGGGCGCGCTGCGCAAGGGGCGGCACGAGCTGAGCATCCGTTTCGCGGCCGACCGGTCGTCGCCGGCCGCGTCGGTGGTGCGCGTCTCCCGGCTGCGGACGCGCACGATCGCGACCGGGGACCGGGAGCACGCGGTCGCCGCCAACGCGCCGGTCCTGTACGGCCGGAACATCCCGGGCGCGCCGGGCGGCGCGACCGGCCCGTTCCAGAACGCGGTCACCGACACCCCGGTGCTGGCCTGGTACCAGGAGGCCCCGGCCGCGACCGCCGGGAACCGGGTGTTGACCTACACGATCGTGTGGAGCAACGAGGACGGCGGCACCTCGACGCCGGCGCTGATGGCCCGCTGGGGTAGGACCACCGACATCGAGTGGGCGTATCGGGTCGAGGTGGACCGGGGCGGCCGGGCGGTGCCGGGCACGGCGTTCTTCCAGTCGCCGAACCACGGCACGACGCCGTTCGCCGGGCGCTACGAGGACGGCCACCCGCTGTTGCAGACCTGCACGTCGAACAACAACCTGTGCGACGTGGTGGACGACCCGATGCGGTTCGCGCCGGCGGCGGTGGAGCGGTTGGCGGACCCGACCCGGACCGCGCGCGAGGAGATGGTGGATCGGCACCCGTGGGTGTATTCGGTGATGGTCCGGGAGATGCGGCGCGAGGGCCGGGTGGTGGCCGACCCGCCGGCCGACACGACCACGCTGATCGCCGACCCGACGGACTACCTGTACGCGGTGATCCGCAAGACCACGTCGGAGCCGCCGGCGGGTTCGGCCGGGTGGAACGGGGTCGCGCTGGGCGTGCGGGTCAAGGGCGACCCGACGCTGTACCGCTCGGACCGCGGGCGGGTGGACTGGTCGTTGCAGCGCGACGATCCGGCGGCGACGACGGTACGGCTGCCGCACGGGACGCAGGCGTCGGACATCGTCGAGGTGGTGGCGATCCGTACCGTCGCGGGCGTCGACCCGGGCAGCACGATCACGGTGAACGGGATCAACCGGGTGTTCCTGCTCGGTCGGGACGACCGACCCGGGCAGGCGGTGCCGGTCCACCCGAAGTCGGTGACGCTGACCGCGGCGGCGCCGGAGGCGGTGTTGTACCGCCGGTGATTCCGATCCGATCCCGGGGCGGATCGGGCCGGCGGCGCCGTATGCCGTATCGCCGGGTCCCGGGAACGCCGGGTTCCGGCCGGGCTTGATGAGGTGTTCTCAAGCCGCGGCCGGACGCCGGTGTCGCGCTCCGCGACGGGCGCGGCACCGGGAACCCCCGGGCGGCGGGCGGGGGGGGGGGCCCGCCCCCGCCCCCGGGGCGCCCCGC
>NZ_JBHTVA010000106.1:0-29976 GCF_042793325.1 Embleya sp. NPDC056575 | reverse complement strand
GCGGCCGGGGGGCTCGCCCCTGCGGGCGGGGGCCCGGGGGGGGGGGGGGGGGGGGTGGGGGGGGGGGGGGGGGGGGGGCGGGGGGGGGGGGGGGGGGGTGGGGTTGGGGGGGGGGGGGGGGGGGGCCGCGGGCGCCCCCCCGCCGCGCGAGGTGACGCGCGGCGGCGGGGCACGGTGCGGACGGGCCCCGGCGTCGGGGTGGTGTCGCCGGGTCAGCCCGCGGCGGCCTTCAGGCCCTTGTCCTGGATGGCCTTGATCGTGGTGCCCTGTACGCCGGTCAGCGCGTCGGCGAGCTTGCCGTTGCCGGCGCCGGCCTTGCCGACCCGGTCGGTCAGGTCGGCGGAGACCTGGGTCATCGTGGGGCCCCACTGCCAGCCGGTCGGGGCCTGCGCGGCGGAGTCCTTGAAGATGTCGTAGATCTTCGCGTTGCCGAAGTACGCGGAGGGCTGCTGCATCGCGTCCAGGCTCGCTCCGGCGGTCGCCGCCGGGTAGATGCCCGCGTCCTTGACCAGCGTGGTCAGGCTCGCGGGGTCGCTGCTCATCCAGTCGGCGAAGGCGACCGCGGCCTTGGTGTTCTTGCAGCCCTTGAGCACGGCGGTGCCGGAGCCGCCGATGTTGCCGGTGGTCTTGCCGCCGGCGTCCCACTGCGGCATCGGCGCGACGGCCCACTTGCCCGCGGCGTCCTTGGCGTTCTCCTCCAGGAGCGCGGTGAACCAGACCGGGCCGACGTAGCTGGCGACGCTGCCGTCGCCGAACCGCTTGTACCAGTCGGGGGTGAAGGTCGGGTCCGAGGAGACGGCCTTCTTGTCGAGCAGTTGCTGCCAGTACTGGGTGACCTTCTGCGTGCCCGGTTCGGTCATCGAGACCTTCCAGGTCTCGCCCTCGGGCTTGAACCAGCTGCCGCCGTTCTGCCAGGCCATGCCCGCGTACCACCACGGGTCGTTGCCGCCGAACGCCGAGTAGGCCACCGACGGGTCGGCCGTGTGCACCGTGTCGGCCTGCCGGGCGAACTCGTCCCAGGTCTTGGGCGGGGTCAGGTTGTGCTTGGCGAACACGTCGGTGCGGTAGAACATCGCGACCGGGCCGGTATCCACCGGGATGCCGTAGGTCTTGCCCGCGACGCTCATCTGCGACCAGGCGCCGGCGGAGTACTTGGCCTTGATCGCCGCGGCCTCCTTGTCGACGTCCTGGAGCGCGCCCTCGACCAGGAAGCTGGGCAGCGTCTCGTAGCCCATCTGGGCGAGGCACGGCGCGTTGTTCGCCTTCACTGCGGCGAGCATCTTGGCGTAGCCGCCCTTGGAGCCGGGTTCGACCTTGTTGTAGTTGACCCGAATGTCGGGGTGGGAGGCGTTGAACGCGCTCACGGCCTTCTCATAGGCCGGGTTCCAGCCCCAGAAGTCGAGCTGTGCGGTGCCGCCGGACGCCTTGTCGCCCTGGGCCGCCTTGTCGGCGCCGTCCTTGTTGTCGCCGGAGTCCGAACCGCAGGCGGTGAGCGCGGTGAGCGCCGCGACGGTGACCGCGACGGCTGCGCGGCGGGCCGTCCGGCGGCCTCTGCGCGGGCGGGTGCTGGCCCACATGGGGTGGCCGTCCCTTCGGGGAATGGGCGGGGCTCGACAAAGCCCGGCACGTGATCGGAGACAGGATGCAGCGGAGAGACGATGGAGTGGTGGGGAGAGCCGGTGGAGGCTGTCTGGCCGCCGATCATGTGCCCTGCCCGACAAGGCGTCAACGGGTTGCCGCGCGGATCGTGCTTTTGTCGAGGTGATCCGCGAGAAAAGTCCAAGTGCGAGGTCACCGAATGGCAAGGTGGGTGAACCAGAGAGTATCCATCCAGGTCGGAGAGCCGCGGGCATGGGTCGAGGGGTCCGGAAAAGTCCATGCTGCCGTCGAGAAGAGTGCATGTCCGGGCCGTGTGCCTCGTGCACGATGATCCGGACCCATCGCACCGCGTCTACACCGCATCTGCACCGAGGAGCGTCTTGACCACCCCCAGCCTTGTCCCGAGTCGAGACGGCTTCACCCTCGACGGCAGGCCGTTTCGTTTGCTCGCCGGTGCCCTGCACTACTTCCGCGTCCACCCCGCGCAGTGGGACGACCGACTGGCCCGGCTGCGCGGCCTGGGCCTGAACACGGTCGAGACGTACGTCGCCTGGAACCTGCACGAGCCGACCCCGGGCACCTTCGACTTCACCGGCGGCAAGGACCTGGTCGCGTTTTTGCGCGCGGCCGAGCGCCAGGGGCTGAAGGCGATCGTGCGACCCGGCCCGTACATCTGCGCCGAGTGGGAGTTCGGCGGCCTGCCCGCCTGGCTGCTCAAGGACCCGGGGATGCGGCTGCGCTGCTCGCACCCGCCGTATCTGGCAGCGGTGGACCGCTGGCTGGACGCGGTGATGCCGCTGGTCGAACCGCTGCTCGCGGAGCACGGCGGGCCGGTGATCGCCCTCCAGGTGGAGAACGAGTACGGCAGCTACGGCAACGACGTGGCCTATCTGCGGCACCTGGTCGACGGGATGCGCCGGCGCGGCGCGAGCGGGCTGCTGTTCACCTCCGACGGGCCGACCGAGCCGATGCTCCAGGGCGGCACGGTGGCCGGGGTGTTGCCGACGGTGAACTTCGGCTCGCGCGCCGCCGAGTCCTTCGCGGCGCTGCGCCGCTGGTCGCCGGACGGGCCGCCGGTGTGCATGGAGTTCTGGAACGGCTGGTTCGACCACTGGCGCGACCCGCACCACGTGCGGGACGCGGCGGACGCGGCGGGCGTGCTGGACGACATGCTCGCGGCCGGCGGGTCGGTGAACCTGTACATGGCGCACGGGGGCACCAACTTCGGGCTGATGAACGGCGCCAACGAGGTCGACGGCGCCTATCAGCCGACGATCACCAGCTACGACTACGACGCGCCGATCGGCGAGGCGGGCGAACTCACCGAGAAGTATTGGGCGTTCCGCGAGGTGATCGGCCGCTACGCGCCGCTGCCCGACGAGCCGCCGCCGGCGCTGCCGGCGCGCGTGAAGCTCGGCGAGGTCGCGCTGCCCTCGGCCGCGCCGCTGCTCGCGCACGTCGAGGACCTGTCCGCGCCGGTGTACTCGCCGAACACGATGACCATGGAGGAGTTGGACCAGGCGTACGGCTTCACCCTGTACCGCACCTGGGTCAGCGGCCCGCGTGAGAGTGCGCCGCTGTGCGTGGACGGATTGGCCGACCGGGCCCAGGTGTTCCTCGATGGGGTGCCGGTCGCGGTGCTCGATCGCAGCGAGGGCGGCACCGCCTCGTGCGAGTTGTCCGTGCCCGCCGGTGGCGCGCGGCTGGATCTGCTGGTGGAGAACTGCGGCCGGATCAACTACGGGCCGGGCCTGCACGACCGCAAGGGCATCACCGAGGGTGTGCGGTGGGAGCGGCAGCGCCTGTTCGGCTGGCAGATGTATCCGCTGCCGCTGGACGCGTCGCGGGGGCCGGTGTTGCCGGACGCCTCGGGGCCGATCCCGGCGGGTGTGCCGGTGGTGCGCACCGGCACGTTCGAGGTCGCGACCGTCGGCGACACGTTCGTCCGGCTCGACGGCTGGACCAAGGGCCTGGTGTGGATCAACGGCTTCCTGCTCGGCCGCTACTGGTCCGCGGGGCCGCAGCGCACGCTCTATGTGCCGGCGCCGGTGTTGCGGGAGGGGGAGAACACGGTGACCGTGCTGGAGCTGCACGGTCCCGGCGGGGCGCACGTGACCTTCACGGACACTCCCGACCTGGGCGAGCCCGCGGCGGCGCCGGTCCTGTAGCCGGACGGTCCCCGGGGGCGACGCGGTCCGCGTCCGGTTCGCCGACCCCGCCGCGGCGGGCCAGGTCGACGAACAGCCGGGCCGAGCGCTCCCGGGAGTCCTCGCGACAGACCAGCATGATGCCGCGCCACAGCGGCGGGTCGAGCGAGCGGATCGAGGCCGCGTCGCCGAAGACGTCCTCGGCCACGTCCCGGTACCACAGCAGCGAGCCCTCGCCGTTGAGTACGCCCGCGACCCAGTTGACCCGGTCGTTGTGCTCACAGCGGGCGAGCGGACGCACGCCCATCTCGGCGAACATCGCCTCGAACTGCGAGCGCCGCTCGCTGCCGCGCTCGGGCAGCACCATCGGCAGGCCGTGCAGCGCGCTCCACGGCACCGGGTCGGACAGTCGGGTGTCCGGCGGCGACACCAGCACCACCTCGGTCTCGGCGAGCCGGTAGGTGCGCAGATCGCCGGGTCCGGGTGTGTCGGCCACCCCGATCGCGGCGGTACCCGCACGGACCGCCGCGAGCACCGCCTCGCGCCCGTCGTGCCGGGTCACCTCGATCGGCGCCTCGGGGTGCTCGGCGGCGAACGCCGCGACCAGGCGGGCGACATGGCCGATCGCGAGGGTGGACGTGGTGGCCACGGTCAGGGTCGGCTCGGACACCGTGCCGACCGGTCGGCCGATGTCCTCGATCGCGGTGACCGTATCGAGCACCGTGCGGGCGAGCCGGACCACCCTGGAGCCCTCGGCGGTCAGGCCCACCGTGCGCCCCTCGCGTACGAACAGCTCGGCTTCCAACTCGTGTTCGAGCGCCTTCAGGGCACGGGACAGGGCCGACTGGGCGACGTAGAGGGCTTCCGCGGCCGCGGTCATGGTGCCGAAGTTCGCGACGGCGACGAGGTAGCGCAGCTGCTGGAGGGTCACGCACCGCACCATAACGGTCACGCCGCCCACACCGGCAGGGTTCGAAACGGGCAATTCGCATACCTGGTCGAGCCGTCGGGATGCCGGTGGCGGATCGGCAGGGCATGGGTGCATGCCGTACGGGCAAGAGTCGTCGCCGTTCCGGAACCGGGATCGTGGTCGGTCCGCCGGGCCGGGGCGCCGGGTATCGGCCGGGTATCGCCCCGATGTCGCCCGGGTGCCGCGGGGTTCGACGGGCGTTCGTGGGGGTGTTCGCGAGCGGAGCGGCGACGGCCGGTTCGTCGTTGACTCCTGGATGTCCGAAACCGACGATACGGCCCGGTGGTTCGACGGCGGCCGATTTTTCGATTCCGTACCGCTTTCCACGGTTGCACGGTCTTTCCACCACGACATGCACGTTTTCCCACCGCCACGGACGCCCGACTCGGGCGTCGCCGGGGCAATTCGCCGTGCCTGATCGTACGTTCACGCCCCTGCCGCCCGCACCGACCGGTTCCTGGCTGGTTTCCCGGATGGAGGCACTTGCCCATGACGTCGACGTCCCCGCGTCGCGATCAGGTTCTCGCGGTGAGCCCCCTGGGGCGCCCCGACGCCCCAGTCGTGATCGCCGCACATCGGGCCGGCGCGCTCGCGGTGCTCGACCTCGGCCGAGAACGCGGGCCGGCGCTGGCCGAGTTGGCCCGGGCGTGCGTGCTCGCCGGCTTCGGCGTACGGGTGCCGGTGGGTTGTCCGCTCGGGCCGCGGGAGCTGCCCGAGCGGGTGGACACGGTGCTGCTCGCGCCCGACGCGCCGTGGTCGATCGCCGACGCCGGTCCCGGACGGCGGGTCCTGGTCGAGGTCACGTGCGCCGAGCAGGCGCACGCGGCGGTGGCCGGCGGCGCGGCGGGGGTGATCGCGCGAGGCGCGGAAAGCGGCGGCCGATGTGGTGAGTTGACCACGTTCGTGCTGCTCCAGCAGTTGCTCGCGGACGTGCGGGTGACGGTGCCGGTCTGGGCGGCCGGCGGGATCGGGCCGCACACCGCCGCCGCGGCGGTCGCGGGCGGCGCCGCCGGGGTGCTGCTCGACACCCAGCTGGCCCTGGTCGCGGAGAGCGCGCTGCCGGGCGATGTGGCGGCGGCGGTCCGGGCGATGGACGGCAGTGAGACGGTCGTGATCCGGGGGCATCGGGTCTATCGCCGGCCGGATCTGCCGATCGACCGCCTCGTCGCGGCGGCGCCCGGCGATCTCGGCCTCGCGCTGGGCGCGGGCGGACTGCACCGCGAGTTGTTGCCGGTCGGGCAGGACGGCGGGTCGGCCGCCCGGCTCGCGGATCGGCACGGCACCGCCGGTCGGGTGGTGTGCGCGGTGCGCGAGGCGATCGTGGACCACCTGGCCGCGGCCGCCCGGCACGGCGCGCGGCTGCGGCCGGTACAGGGGCCGATGACGCGGGTGAGCGACCGGGCCGCCTTCGCCCACGAGGTGGCCCGGGCGGGCGGGTTGCCCTTTCTCGCGCTGTCCCTGCTGCGCGGCCCCGAGGTGCGCGCGCTGCTCGCGGAGACCGGCGCGCTGCTCGGTGATCTGCCGTGGGGCGCGGGGCTGCTGGGCTTCGCGCCGCCGGAGTTGCGCGAGGAGCAGGTGGCCGCGGTGCTCGCCGCCCGTCCGCCGTACGCGCTGATCGCGGGTGGTCGGCCGGATCGGGCCGCGCCGTTGGAGGCCGCCGGGATCCGCACCTACCTGCACGCGCCCTCCCCCGGGCTGCTGGGCCAGTTCCTGCGCGAGGGTGCCCGGCGATTCGTCTTCGAGGGCACCGAATGCGGCGGGCACGTCGGGCCGCGCGCCAGTTTCCCGCTGTGGGAGGCGCAGGTGGACACCCTGCTCGCGTTCGCCGAACGGCACGGCGGCGCGGCCGGGTTGGACCTGCTGTTCGCGGGCGGGATCCACGACGCGCGCTCGGCGGCGATGGTGGCCGCGGCGACGGCGCCCCTGGTCGAGCGCGGGGCCTCGGTCGGCGTGCTGATGGGCACCGCGTACCTGTTCACCCGCGAGGCGGTGGCGGGCGGGGCGATCGTGCCCGGGTTCCAGGCCGCGGCGGTCGAGTGCGCGGCGACCGCACTGGTCCAGACCGCGCCCGGGCATGCCACGCGCTGTGCCGACACCCCGTTCGTGGCCGCGTTCGAGGCCCGCCGGCGCGATCTGGAGTCGCGTGGGGTGCCGGCCCGCGAGGTGTGGGCCGAGTTGGAGCGGCTGAACCTGGGCCGGTTGCGGATCGCCGGCAAGGGGCTGCGCCGGGAGGCGGACAGGCTGGTCGCGGTGGACCCGGACGCGCAGCGCCGGGAGGGCATGTTCATGCTGGGTCAGGCCGCGGTGTTGCGGTCCGCGCCGACCGACGTGGCCGCACTGCATCGCGAGGTCACCACCGGGTCGGCCGCGTGGCTGGCCCGCCGGGTGCGCGAGGTGGGCGGGGCGGACCGACCGGCCCCGCCCCGGCCGCAGGACGTGGCGATCGTGGGCATGGCCTGTGTGCTTCCCGGCGCGCCGGACCTGGCGAGCTATTGGCGCAACATCCTGGCCGGCGTGGACGCGGTGACCGAGGTGCCGCGCGAACGCTGGGACACCGAGCGGTACTTCGCGCCGAGCACCGAACCGGGCGCGACCGCGCGCGGTTCGGTCCGCGGTGCGGCGCCCGGGGCGGTGCCGGCCGGGCGGACGCCGTCCAAGTGGGGCGGGTTCGTACCCGCGATCGGCTTCGACGCGACCGGCTACGGCATCCCGCCCGCCTCGCTCGCCGCGATCGAACCGGCCCAACTGCTGGCGCTGCACGTGGCGTCGGGGGCGCTGGCCGACGCCGGGTACGGCCCCGGGCGGGCCTTCGCCCGGGAGCGGACCTCGGTGATCTTCGGCGCCGAGGCGGGCACCGACCTGGCGGGCGCGTACGGCTTCCGGGCGTTGTTCCCGGGCTACTTCGGCGCGTTGCCGGCCGATCTGGACCGGCAACTGCCCGCCCCCACCGAGGACTCCTTTCCCGGCGTGCTGGCCAACGTGATCGCCGGCCGGATCGCCAACCGGCTCGATCTGGGCGGGGTCAACTTCACCGTCGACGCCGCGTGCGCGGCCTCGCTGGCCGCGCTCGACCTGGCCTGCAAGGAACTGAACACCGGATCCAGCGATCTGGTCCTGTGCGGCGGGG
Organism: Embleya sp. NPDC056575; assembly: GCF_042793325.1. NCBI lineage: Bacteria > Bacillati > Actinomycetota > Actinomycetes > Kitasatosporales > Streptomycetaceae > Embleya > Embleya sp. NPDC056575. The sequence goes on along the minus strand of NZ_JBHTVA010000106.1, from coordinate 22,133 downwards.
TGGACACCCACAACGGGATCAACGACTACCTGATGTTCTCCTCCGTGCGGGCGTTGTCGCCGACTGGGCGGTGCGCGACGTTCGACGCGGACGCGGACGGGATCGCGCTGGGCGAGGGCGCGGTGTGCGTGCTGCTCAAGCGGCTCGCGGACGCCGAGCGGGACGGCGACCGGATCTACGCGGTGGTCAAGGGCGTCGGCGGATCCAGCGACGGGCGTTCGCTCGGGTTGACCGCGCCGCGCCCCGAGGGCCAGCGGCGGGCCCTGGAACGCGCCTACCGGGCGGCGGGCGTGTCGCCGGCGCGGGTCGGCCTCGTCGAGGCGCACGGCACCGGGACGGTGGTCGGCGACCGGGCCGAACTGGACACCCTCACGGAGGTGTTCACGGCACATGGGGCCACCCCCGGCACCTGCGCGGTGGGCTCGGTGAAGTCGCAGATCGGCCACACGAAGTGTGCGGCGGGTCTGGCCGGGCTGGCCAAGGCGGCGCTCGCGGTGCACTTCGGGGTGCGTCCGCCGACGCTGCATCTGCGCCGACCGCCGGACGCGGGGCCGTTCGTGTTCGACAACCGGGCCCGCCCGTGGACGGCACCGGTGGGCGAACGCATCGCGGGGGTGAGCGCGTTCGGCTTCGGAGGCACCAACTTCCATGCGGTGCTGGCCGGTTCGGAGCCGTCCGGGGTGAGCGGGCCGGGTGGTGCGGATGCCGCGTGGCCGGTCGAGCTGTTCTGCTTTCGCGGCGCGGACCGGGCGGCGGCACACGCGGCACTGGATCGGCTGGCGGCGCGGCTGGACGCGGGCGAGGACCTGCCGTTGCGGGGGTTGGCGGCGATCGCGGACGAAGTGGTAGAGCCCGGGTCGAGTGCCGAAATCCCGGTGCGGATTGCCTTCGTTGCCGCTGATCACGCGGATCTGCGGGTGAAGTTGACCCTGGCCCGGGCGGGGGCGGTCGATGTTGCCGGTGAGATCTTCCACCGGAAGGACGCGGAGGCCGCGACGGAGGCCGGGGTGGAGGCCGGGCTCGGCACGGAAGCGGAGGCCGGGGTGGGTGGGCAGGTGGCGTTCTTGTATCCCGGGCAGGGGAGTCAGCGGCCGGGGATGCTCGCCGATCTGTTCGCTCGCTTTCCCGAACTGTGCGACGGACTGCGGGACATCGATCCCGAGTGTGTGCGGGCCATGTTTCCGGCGGCGGCGTTCGACGCGGAGGAGCGGGCCGCGCAGGCGGCGCGGCTCACCGATACCCGCCGGGCGCAGCCCGCGCTCGGGGTGGCGGCGGTCGCGTTGACCCGGCTGCTCGACCGGTTCGGGGTGTGGCCGGACCAGGTCGCGGGGCACAGCTACGGCGAGGTGGCCGCGTTGTGGTCGGCGGGCGTGCTGGCCACCGGGGACCTGGGCCGGCTCGGCGAGGTCCGCGCGGCGGCGGTGCTGGCCGCCGCCGGCGCGGAACCCGGCGCGATGGCGGCGGTCACGGCCGGCGCGGACCGGGTGGCCGAAGTGCTGGCCGGGCTCGACGGCGTGGTGCTCGCGAACCGCAATACGCCGACCCAGACCGTGGTGTCCGGCCCGGAGGCGGCCCTGACCTCGGCGATCGCCGCGCTGGCCGAGGCGGGCCTGTCGGCCCGGCGGCTGCCGGTGGCGTGCGCGTTCCACAGTCCCGTGGTCGCGGCGGCGGCCGACACCCTCGCGGTCGCCGTCGCGGACCTGGACGTACGTCCGCCCAGGATCCCGGTGTGGTCCAACGGCACCGCGGCGCGCTACCCGGACGCACCCGCCGACATCCGCGCGCTGATGGCCCGTCAGGTGGCCGAGCCGGTGCGGTTCGCCGAGCAGATCGAGGCGATGTACGCGGCGGGGGTGCGGATCTTCGTCGAGGCCGGACCGGGTCGGGCGCTGACCGCCATGGTCGGGGCGATCCTCGGCGACCGGCCGCACACCGCGGTGGCCTGCGACGTCCCCGGCGAGGACGGGCTGCGCCGACTGCTCACCGCGCTCGCCGAACTCGCCGTCGCCGGCGTGCCGGTGCGGGTCGCGGGCGGACTGGCCGGGCGGGTGCGGCCGGAGGACGTCGAGCCCGGCCCACGACCGGCCTGGACGGTGGACGGCCATCTGGTGCGGACCGCCGACGGCCGGCCGGTGGCGGGTGGGCTGCGCCCGGCGACCCCGGTGGCCCCGCCGCCCACCGGGCCGGCGGTCGAGTCGGGTGTACCGGAGCGCTCGGCGCGGGACACGGTGCTGCTCGAATACCTGGCCGGCGCGCGGGCCGCGGTCGCCGCACAGCGTGAGGTGCTGCTCGGCTACCTGGGCGTACCGGGCGGGGTTCCCGAGTCGCCGCCGATCGCGCTCGGACCGGAGCCGACTCCCGTGCGGGTGGAGCCGGCTCCGGTCCGGGTGGAACCGGCCGCACCGACCGGGCCGCTCACCCGCGCGCAGGTGCTGGACGTGGTCCTCGACATCGTGGGAACCCGGACCGGCTACCCGAAGGACATGCTCGATCCGGCCCTGGACCTGGAGGCGGACCTGTCCGTCGACTCGATCAAACGCACCGAGATCATCGGCGAACTGGCGCTGCGGCTGCGCCTTGCCGGCGGCACGGGCGCGGGCGTGGTCGACGCCGAGCCGGTCGACGCGGAGGTGATCGAGCGGCTGGCCAGGGTCAAGACGATCGACGCGATCGTGGCCGGGGTGCTGGAGGCGGGGTCCGCCGGGAACGAACGGGCCGTGCCGATCGAGCCGATGGTGCACGAGCCCGCCGCTCCCCTCGCCGGCCGGCCCACCCGGCATGTCGTGGAGTGTGTGCCGGTCGAAGAGCCGCCCACGGTGGCGCCCGGCGACCCGGAAGGCCCGCTCCCTGGCGCGCGGTTGCGTGGCCGGCGTGTGGTGCTGGTCGAGGACGGGAGCGGCATCGCCTGGGCGTTGGCCGATGTACTGGCCGCGCACGGGGTCGTGGTGGAGTCGCGGGCGCGGGATCGGGTCGAGGCGGGTGCGGATCCGGGCTGGGCGGAGGTGGACACGCTCGTACACCTCGGCGCGCTCGCCGACGGTCCCGACCCCGTGTTCCCGGACGCCTTCCCGCTGTTGCGGGACGCGCTCGTGGCCGGCGTACGGCAGGTGTTCCTGGTCACCGCCGGCGGCGGTCGGTTCGGCCGGGGTCCGGATGCCGCCGGGCCGGATCCGGTGCCGGGGGCGGGGTTGGCCGGGTTCGCCCGGGCCGCCGCGCTGGAGTATCCCGATCGGGTCGTCCGGGTCCTGGACCTGGATGCCAAGACCGAGCCCGCCCGGCTCGCCCACCGACTCCTGGTCGAACTGGGCCGCACCCCCGATCGGCCCGAGCCCGGCGCGCCGGTCCTGCTCGGCCTGGCCGGCGAACACCGGGTGACCCTGCACCCGCGGCCGGCGCCGCTCCCGGACCTGCCGCCCGCCGACCGGGACGCCCTGCTGCGCGAGCGTGTCGGCCCGGCCTCGGTGGTGCTGCTGACCGGCGGCGCGCGGGGCATCACCGCCCGGGCCGCGATCGGCCTGGCCCGGGCCACCGGGTGCCACATCGAACTCCTGGGCCGCACCGGCCTCGACGACGAGCCGGAGCCGGAAGCGCTGGCCGCCGCGCCGGACGCGCCGGCGCTGCGGGCCGCGTTGATCGCGGGCGGGATGCGCGAACCGGCTCTGATCGAGGCCGAGTCGACCCGGATCCTGCACCGCCGCGAGGTGCGGGCCACGCTGGCCGAGGCGGCCGAGCACGCCGCCTCGGTACGGCTGCACACGGCCGACGTCACCGACGCCGACGCGGTCCGCCGGATCCTGGCCGGCATCGCCGAGCGGCACGGCCGGTTGGACGGCATCGTGCACGGCGCCGGTGTACTGGCCGATCGGCTCCTCGCGGACAAGAGCGCGCAGTCGTGTCGGCGGGTGTTCGCCACGAAGGTGGCCGGGGCCCGGGCCCTGGTCGCGGCGCTGCGCACACTGCGCCCGACCCTGGCGCCGCCGGCGTTCCTGGCCATGTTCGGCAGCGTGGCCGGGGTGTACGGCAATCGGGGCCAGACCGACTACGCGGCGGCCAACGACGCCCTGGCCACCCTCGCGTGGCACTGGTCGGCCGGGTCCGACGACACCCTCGCGCCGGTGGCCCGGCGTGTGGTGACCGTCGACTGGGGTCCGTGGGCGGCGACCGGCGGCGGCATGGTGACGGCCGAGTTGGCCCGCGAATACGCCCGGCGCGGCATGCCGTTGATCGATCCGGAACACGGTGTGCGGGCGCTGCTGGACGAACTGGCCGCCGGTACGGACCCGCAGGCCGTGTACGTCTGCCCGCCGACCGACGGGTCGGTGGCCGGATGAGCGCGCGCGGCCCGCGTCCGGACGATGCGGCGATCGTCGGGATCGGTGCGATCTTCCCGGGCGCGGCCGGGCCCGACGCGTTGTGGCGGCTCGTCGAGTCGGGGGTGGACGCGATCACCGACGTGCCGCCGCATCGGTGGGATCCGGCACTGCACTACGCGCCGGGCACGGCCGGCGAGCCCGCTCGCGGCGATCGGTTCTACTGCCGGCGCGGCGGTTTCGTGGACGACCTGGCCACCTTCGATCCGGTGCGCTTCGGCATCATGCCCGCCGTGGTCGCCGGCGCCGAACCGGACCAGTTGCTCGCGCTGCGGGCCGCCGCCGAGGCGATCGCCGACGCGGGTGGCGAGGCCCGACTGCCGGACCGGTCCCGGGTCGGCGTGGTCTTCGGTCGTGGCGGCTACATGGGCGTGGCCACCGCCCGGCTCGATCAGCGGGTGCGCACGGCGCATCAACTCGCCTCCCTGATCGGCGAGTTGGCGCCGGAGTTGGATCGGGACCGATTGACCGCGATCCGGGAGGCGTTCCAGGCGTCGCTCGGCCCCGAGCGCCCCGAGGCGTCGATCGGCCTGGTACCCAGTTTCACGGCGTCCCGCATCGCCAACCGGCTCGACCTGGGCGGGCCCGCCTACACGCTGGACGCGGCCTGCGCGACCTCGCTGCTCGCCCTGGACCAGGCCGCCGCCGAGTTGCGGTCCGGGCGTTGCGACGCGGTGATCGCGGGTGCCGCGCACCACTGCCACATCGCCACGTTGTGGAGCGTGTTCACCCAGTTGCGGGCGCTCAGCGCGAGCGAGCGCATCCGGCCGTTCGACCGGGCGGCGGACGGCACGCTGATCGCCGAGGGCACCGGCGCGGTGTTGCTCAAGCGCTTCGCCGACGCCGAACGCGACGGCGACCGGGTGTACGCGGTGGTGCGCGGCGTCGGCGTGTCGAGCGACGGCCGGGCCGCGAGTCTGCTGAGTCCGCTGGTGGACGGGCAGGTCCGAGCGCTCGAACAGGCTTGGCTGGCCGCCGGGTTGGACCCGACGGAGCGCGGTCTGCTCGGTTTGGTCGAGGCGCACGGGACCGGTACCCCGGTCGGGGACGAGGCGGAACTCGTCACGCTGGGCAAGGTGTTCGGGCCGCGCGTGGGCAACGGGCCGGCGGATGTCGCGCTCGGCACGATCAAGTCCAACATCGGGCACACGATGCAGGCGTCGGGGATGGCCGGCCTGCTCAAGGCGGCACTTGCGCTGCATCACCGCACGTTGCCGCCGACCCTGCATGTCGACGACCCGCATCCGGGCTTCGCCGGCACTCGGATGCGCCCGCAGGGGCGGGCCGAGGCGTGGCCCGTCAACCCGGCGGGCGGGCGGCTGGCGGCGGTCGACGCGTTCGGCTTCGGCGGGGTGAATGCGCACGCGGTGCTGGAACAGCCGCCGGCGGGGCGGGCGGTGGCACTGCCGACCGGGGGCGGGTGGTCGGTGGGCGAGGGCACGGGCGAGTTGCCCGATGTGCTCACGCTGGCCGCCGATTCGGTGCCCGAGTTGCTCCGCCTGCTCGCCGACCGGGCGGACCAGGGCGGGTCGAGCGGGTCGACCGGTTCGGCCGGATCCGCCGGCCCCTGTCGGCTCGCGGTCGCCGATCCGACGCCGAAGCGGCTCGCGCTGGCCGCGCGTGCCGTGGAGCGCGGGGTGCCGTGGCGCGGCCGGGCCGAGATCTGGTTCACCCCGCGTCCGCTGCTCGGGCCGCACGCGGCGAATCCGGGGCGGGTCGCGTTCCTGTTTCCCGGTCTGGAGCCGGAGATGTCGCCGCGCCTGGACGACCTGGCCGACGCGTACGGCCGGCCCCGGCCCGAGACCACCGGCGCCGAGGACCTGGTCGGCCGGGCGGTGGACGCGCTGACCGCGGGCCGGTTCCTGGCCGCCGAGCTGGAGGAGGCGGGCCTGGTACCGGATCTGCTGGCCGGGCACAGCATGGGCGAGTGGACCGCGATGGTCGTCGCCGGGATGTACCCGCGCACGGCGGTCGACGGCTTCCTCGCGTCGCTGCGCCCGGACTCGCTGGACGTCCCGGACCTGGTCTACGCGGCGGTGGGCTGCGGCGTCGCGATGGCCGAACGGCACGTGGGCACCGAGCCGGTGGTGGTCTCGCACGACAACTGCCCCAACCAAAGCGTGATCTGCGGTCCGGCCGAGGCCGTCACCGAGGTGCTGGGTCGGCTGCGCCGGGAGGGCGTGATGGGCGGCGAACTGCCGTTCCGCTCCGGCTTCCACACCCCGATGTGGGCGCCCTACCTCGGGCAGGTGTCCGACGCGTTCGAGCACCTGCCCCTGTGTACCCCGCGCCTGCCGGTGTGGTCGGCGACCTCCATCGCGCCGTATCCGGCGGACGCCGCCGCGGTTCGCGAACTGACCGTGCGTCATCTCCTCGAACCGGTGCGGTTCCGGGAGCTGATCGAGGAGTTGTACGCGGGCGGAGTGCGGGTGTTCGTCCAGCCGGGCGCGGGCAGCCTGGTCGGCTTCGTGCACGACACCATGCGCGGCTGCGACGCGCTGGCCGTGGCCGCCCACTCCACGCTGCACCCGGGTCCGGCGGGCTTTCGCCGAGCGCTGGCGGCGCTGTGGGTGGAGGGCGCGGCGATCGATCCGCGGGGGCCGGTACGAACGGGCCTGCCCGCGACCGCGCGGGAGTCCGGGCCCGGCATCGACCGCGTCGCCGCACGACCGCCCGCCGGGCCGATCGTCCGGCTCGATCTCGGCTCCCCCGTGGTCGCGTTGGGACCGGCCGCCGGGTCGCTGCGGCTGAGCGGTACGTCCCGCCCGCCCGCCGGCTCCACGCATCCGGTGCTGGCGGCGTTCCACGCGACGCTCGCCGACGCCGAGCGCACGGTGGCGGCGGCCATGGCAGCGGGCATGGCCGGCGAAGCCGAGGCGCCCGGGTTGCCCGCGCCGCCGCCCGGAGGCGACACCGACACCGGCTCGCGCCGGGCGTACCGCTTCTCGCTCGTCGACCACCCCTACGTCCGCGACCACTGCGTCTACGAGCAGCCCGAGTGGTGGCCGGACCCGGCGGATCGTTTCCCGGTGGTGCCGATGACCACGCTGATCCGGCTGGCCGGCGACGAGGCGCTGAGCGCGGCCGGGCCGGGTCGGGTGGTCGTCGGGTATCGGGACGTGCGCTCCCTGCGCTGGTTGCCGGTGGCCCCGCCGACCGACACCGAACTGGTCCGCACCACCGTGGACCCGGACCGGATCCGGATCGCGTTCGGCCGGTACATGTCCGCCGAGGTGCTGCTCACCGACGAGACCGCCGTCCGTCCCGGGCCTGCCCCCGACCGCACACCGCTGACCGGCGAGGGCCCCGCGCCGGTGCGCGCGCCGGATCTGTACGGGGACCGCTGGATGTTCCACGGACCCGGATTCGCCGGGGTCGAGCAGGTGCTGACCGTCGCCGACGACGGCATCCGGGGCGTCCTGCGCGCGCTGCCCGCGCCCGGGGCGCTCCTCGACGCGGCCGGGCAACTGCTCGGCCACTGGATGCAGTTGCGGTTGACCACGGACCGCCTGGTGTTCCCGATGTCGGTGGCGGCGATCGACGGGTACGGACCGGAACCCGAGCCGGGCGCACAGCTGTTGGCCACCGCCCGGATCCGGGAGGTGGGGCCCACCACGGTGCGCGGCGACGTCGAGTTGGTCGACCCGGGCACGGGTGCGGTGCGGATCCGGGTGCGCGACTGGGTCTATCGCCGGTTCGCCGCCGACGAGCGGGTGTGGCCGATGAAGTTCACCCCGCACACCACCGGCATCGCCGAGCCGCAGGCGCAGGGCTGGTGCCTGCTGCGCACCCGGTGGCCCGACCCCGCCGCGCAGGACCTGGTGACCCGCCGCTACCTGGACACCGCCGAGCGGGCCGAGTTCGCCGCCCAGGCACCTCGAGACCGCCGAGGGTGGCTGCTCCGGCGGGTCGCGGCCAAGGACGCGGCCCGGCAACACCTGTGGGCGCACGGGCACGGCCCGCTGTACCCGGCCCAGGTCCGGATCGACACCGCCGACCCCGGCCGCCCGCTCGCGCACGTGGTCGCCGAGCCCGACGCCCCCGCCCCGACCCCGCTGCACGTCGCCATCGCGCACGAGCACCGCCTGGGGGTGGCTGTCGCGGGCCCGGCACCGCTCGGCATCGCCGTCGCCCGCCTGGATCCCGAAGGCCCACCCCCGGCACCCGACACATACGACCCGCCGGCCGCGCTCGTGGGATCCGACAGCGAGCCGCCCGGGCTGTGGGCGCTGCGCTTTCGCTGTGCCAGGGAAGCGGCCGACCGGGCGGCCGGCACCGACCACCCGGCGCACGTGGTAACCGCGGCCCGGCCCGTCGGCCCGCACGAGGCCGAGCTGTCCGTCCGCCCCGCGGCGGCCGACGGCGCCGAACTCCTGGTCCACACCCGGGACGTCACCGATCCCGACGGCACCCGGATCGACCACTACGTGGTCGCGTGGACGAGCACCCGGCAACCAGGAATCCCCACCACCTCACATGGGAGCACCCGATGAGCGCGGACCCGCACGCCGACCGGATCCTGGCCGAGGTGGCCGGGATGCTCGCCGAGATCGTCGGCGAGGAACTGCTGATCGCCGCCGAGATCACCCCGGACAGCGGCTTCGACGACGATCTGGCCCTGGAGAGCATCGAGTTCGTCGCGCTGGCCGGCCGGCTCCAGGAGCGCTACGGCGACCGGGTCGACTTCATCGCCTTCCTCGCCGACCTGGAGATCGAGGAGATCATGGCGATGACGGTCGGCCGCCTGGTCGAGCACATCGCGGCCCGTACCCGCGCCGAGGCCGTCGGTGGTGCCGGTCGATGAGCGAGGTGCACGCGAACGGCCTGCGCTTCCACGTCCAGCGGTTGTCCCCACCCGCCGACCGGCCCGCACCGCGCACGCCGGTGGTCTTCCTGCACGGTCTGGTGTTGGACAACCTCTCCAGCTTCTACTACACGCTCGCCGCACCGGTCGCCCGCGCGGGTGCCGAGGTCGTGCTCTACGACCAGCGCGGACACGGCCGCACCGAGCGGCCCCGCGGAGGATACGACCCGGACAGCGCGGTCGCCGACCTGGCCGCGCTGCTCGACGCGTGCGACGTACCGACCCCGGTACACCTGGTCGGCAACAGCTTCGGCGGCCTGATCGCGCTGCGCGTCGCCCGGTCCAGGCCCGACCTGGTGGCGAGCCTGGTGCTGATCGAGGGCCAGTGCCTGGACGTCGCGGCCGGCACCGAACCGTACGCCGGCGGCTGGGTCGAGGAGATGGCCAACACGCTCAACCTGGCCGCCCTCGGCCTGGCGGCGCATCCCGGCCCGGAGCGGTTGCCCGTGGGGCCCGCGCGCAAGGCGGCCCGACTGCGGGCCGGCGCCGACGCGCTCCTGAACGGCACGACCCTGATCGAGGACGTCACCCTCCTGCGCGCCCCGACCGAGGCCGAACTCGCCGAGGTGGCCTGTCCGGTGCTCGCCCTGTACGGCGAGTTGTCCGAACTGGCGCCGCCCGCACGGCGGTTGGCAAAAGTGCTCCCGCACTGCACGCTCACCGTGCTGCCCGGCGTCGCGCACACCGTGCTGCGTGAGGCCACCGCGCCCGTACTGGCCGCGCTGCTCGACTGGTTGCCCCGGCACGAGCGGGTGTCGGTGCGGCCCGGGGTCGGCCGATGAGATTCATGTTCGTGGTGCCGCCTTTCGCCGGCCACGTCAATCCCACCGTCGCGGTCGCCGCCGCACTCGCCGAGCGCGGGCACGAGGCGGTGTGGTGCGGGCCGCCGGAGATCCTGGACCTGCTGCCGCTGGGCGCCCGCTTGTTCGCCACCGCCGACTCCCCCGGCGCCCCCGGCGGGTACGCCCGACTGCACGCGAGGTGGCAACGGCTGCGCGGGGTGCGCGCGTTGCGCTTCCTGGTCGAGGAGACCCTGGTCCCGCTCGCGCACACCATGCTGCCCGGCGTCGCGGCGGCCGTGGCCGGCTACCGGCCGGATGTGGTCGTGGCCGACCAGCAGACCTTCGCCGGCGCCTTCGCCGCCGTCAAAGCCGGCGTGCCGTGGGCGACTTCGGCGACCACTTCGGCCGAGTTCACCCGGCCGCTGGTGGGTTTTCCGAAGATCGACGACTGGGTGCGAACCCGGATCGCCGAGGCGGCGGTGGCGGCCGGGGTACCCGGCGACTGCGATCCGCGCTTCTCGCCCCGACTGGTGCTGGTCTTCTCCACGCCGGAACTGGTCGGCCTGAGCGATCCGGTCCCGGCGCACCACTGCTACGTGGGCCCCGCGTTCGGCCGCCGCCCGGCGACGGTGGACTTCCCGTGGGACCGGCTCGATCCGGATCGCCGGCACGTCCTGGTCTCGCTCGGCACGCTCAACCGCGACGCCGGCGACCGGTTCTATCCGGCCGTGGTGGCCGCCACCCTCCCGCTCGCGGATCGGCTCCAGCTGATCCTGGCCGCGCCGGAGCGGCTGGCCGGGGCGCCCGCCGAGCATGTCCTGGTCCGCGAGTTCGTCCCGCAACTGGCCCTGCTCCCGCACCTGGACGCGGTGGTCACGCACGGCGGCCACAACACGGTGTGCGAGGCGCTGGCGTTCGGCCTGCCGCTGGTGCTCGCCCCGATCCGGGACGACCAGCCGATCGTGGCGCGCCAGGTGGTGGCGGCCGGCGCCGGGGTCCGGGTGCGCTTCGGGCGCGCGCACGTACCCGAGTTGCGCGCGGCCGTCACCGACGCGCTGGACCGCCCCGAACTGCGTGCGGGCGCCGCCCGGATCCGTGCCTCGTTCGCCGCGGCCGGCGGCGCCGACGCCGCCGCCGAACGTCTGGAGAAGCTGTGCTGAATCCCGTGGACGGACCGTTCCCGTGGCTCGCCCTGCTGATCGGGCTCGGCCTGGCCGGTGGCACGCGCACGCTGCGGCGACGGCTGCGCGCGTTGCCGACGTTGCCCGAATTGCCCACACTGGCCACCGCATCGACGCGGGACCGGCCGACCGGCCCCTGGACGTGCGTATCCGCGACCGGTGTTCACCCGGACGAGGCCACCATCCGCGCGGGAGTCGCCCACGCCGAGCAGCACGACCTGCTCCTGCTCGACCTCGTTCCCGGCGACCTGCCCAGCGACGAACTGCTCACCCTGCTCGCCCGCGTGGACCCGGACCGCATCCACCGCGACCCGCTCGCCCGCGGCCGGGGCGCGGGCCACGCGCTGCTCGTGCACCAGGACGTGCTGCGCCGGGCCGCGGTACCGGGCGACGACCTGGCCGACCTCGACGGCCCCGCCCTGATCGAACTCATGGTCCGACTCAAGCCGTTCGCCGCGCTCGGCACCGGGCACGCGGTCGCGCCCGGGCTGTCCGCGACGCGTCCCGACCCCGCGCTGCGCAAACGTCGGCTGCGGGCGAGCGGGGTGCCGGTGTGGCCGACCCTGATCGGCAACCCGGGTGAGGCCGCCGCGTACGCCGGTGCGTGTGTGACCAGCCCGTTCTGGGGTGCGGTGGTCTTCCTGGCCATGTGGACGCAGCCCTTCGCCGTGGTCGCCGGCCGCTCGCCGGTGCGCCCGCGCGACCTGGGCCGGGCCGGCGCGCTGCGTCCGTTCCTGGCCGTGCCGCGCTGGCTCCGCGCGGTCGCCGGGCCCCGTCCGACCGCCGCGGCCAAGCGGCCGGCGCCGGATCCGGCGGCGCTGCGCCCGGCGTACGAGCGTGGCGTCGCCGACGGCCTCGACGCCTTCTTCGAGGACCGGCGCGACACCTGCCCGTGGTGCGGCTCGGACCGGCTCGCGGTGCACCGCCGGGTCCGCGACCACCTCCAGGGCAAACCGGGCCGCTTCACCCTCGAACGGTGCCGGGACTGCACGCACGTCTTCCAGAACCCGCGTCTGTCCCTCGCCGGACTCGACTACTACTACCGCGACTTCTACGACGGTCTCGGCGGCGCGGGCGCCGAGGCGCTGTTCGGCACCATGTCGCGGACCTACCGCGCCCGTGCCGAACTGCTGCGCCGACACACGCCGGAGGACTGCGGCCCGCGCGCCTGGCTGGACGTGGGCACCGGCCACGGGCACATGTGCGTGGTCGGCCGCACCGTGCTCCCGGACACCGTCTTCGACGGCCTCGACATGGGCGACGGGGTCGCCGAGGCCGAGCGCCGCGGCTGGATCCGGACCGGGTATCGCGGCCAGTTCCCCGAACTGGCCGACGACTTGGCGGGCGGCTACGACGCGGTGGGCATGCACCACTACCTGGAGCACACCCGCGATCCGCTGGCCGAACTCGACGCCGCCGCCAAGGTCCTGGTGCCGGGCGGCCGGTTGCTGATCGAACTGCCCGATCCGCAATGCCGGTACGGGCAGTTGCTGCGCGGCCTGTGGTTGCCGCTGTTCCAGCCCCAACACCAGCACCTGATGCCCTGGCGCAACCTCGAAGCCGCGCTCCACGCGCGGGGGTTCACCGTGCTCGCGCGCGAACACGGGCGGGCGCACCAGGGCAACGACTTCACCGGCGCGGTCTCCCAGGCCCTCACCGCGCTCGGGCCCAACCCCGCGATGCCGTGGGTCCCCGGCGGCCCGACCCCGCTGCGCCGGGCCCGCCGCGCCGTGCTGGTCACGCTGTCCGTGCCGTGCTTCGTCGTGGCCGTGCTGCTCGACGCCGTGGGCGCGCTGCTCGCCCGCGTGGCGGGCGAGCAGGGCATGAGCAACGCCTACCGTCTCCTCGCCCGAAAGGATCCGGGATGACCCGCCCGCACAGCGACCCGCCGACGGCGGCGGCGCTGCCCACCGCTCGCGGTGCGGCGCCCGTGTTGCGCCTGGTGCCGTTCGCCTTCACACAGGCGTTCGGCCGACCGCCGGCCGGGGTCTGGTCCGCGCCGTACGTGCTGCGCCGGACCGGCTCGCGGGCCGGGGCGGGCACCGCCGTGGCGCTGTCCTGGCGGGTGGTGGTCGCCGCCGCGCCGCGCGCCGACGGGAGGTTGCGGCTCGGCTCGATCGACCGGCCGGACGAGGGTGTCGAGGTGGACCCGAGGGGCGACGTCGGCCCGGTCCCGGAGTGGGTCCGCCCGGTGCTCGCGGGCACCACCGGCGCGGGTGGGCTCGATCTGCTGGTACACACCGACCTGCCGGAGTGCGCCGGGCTGTCCGCGGCCGTCCCGCTGGCCTGTACGGCGGCGCTGATCGAGGCGGCGTTCCACGAACCGGAGCCGGGAGATGCCCATCGGTCCCGCATCCGGCTCGCCGATCCGCCGTTGGGCGCGGCGGCGTTGTTCGCCAGGCTCGGCCACGTGATGGTGTTCGGGGGCGATGCCGGCGTGCCCGCCCACGTGCCGTTCGACCCCGACGGGCTCGGCCTGCGCTTCGTCCTGGCGGTGCCGCGCCGGGCGGGTGGCGCGGTCGGCGGGCCGTCCACCGGGCGGAGCGCCGGGCCGATCACCGAGCCCGCCCGCAACGCCCTTGCCGCCGGCGCGATCGAGGCCCGCCCGCTGCCGGACGCGGACGGGCCCACGATCGCGGTGGTGCCCGGCGCCGCGCTCGCGGCCGTCCGCCGGGCGCTGGTGCACACCTACACCCGCGCCGGCGAGCCGGCCCCGCGCGTCCTCAGCGCCGCGCTCGGATCCCCCTGCACCCGGGTCGCGTAGGCCGACCCGGGCGGGGGTTCACACGTACTCGATCTCCTGGACCCCCTGGCGTCGGGAGTAGTCGAGCAGTGTGCGCACCTCGCGGCTGAGCGGACCGCGCCCGCGCACCATTCCGACCGTCCGGATCAGCCTCGGGCTCATCGACCGCACGGCCACGCTCGACGCGAACGGCTGGGCCAGGTCGGCGTACCAGAGCACCGAGCCGTGCCCGGCCACCACGCACGGGATCCAGGCCCCCCGGTCGTCGGTCTCCATCGCCACCGTCGGCCGCACCCCGGCGGTGGCGAACAACATCTCGAAGTCCGCCCGCCGCGCGCTGCGCCGGGACGGCAGGATCATCGGCAACTCCTCCAGGTCCGTCCAGGAGACCGGATCCGGCAGCCGGGTGTGCTTCGGCGAGACCAGCACCACCTCGTACGAGCGCAGCGGCAACACCTCGAAGCCGCCGGGCGCGGGCAGGTCCACCATCGCGATGTCGGTCGCGCCCGAACGCAGCGACGCGAACAGCGCCTCCCGGCTGTCCTGTCGATCCACCACGATGTGCAACTCCGGGTACTGCTTGGCCAGTCCGGGCAGCAGGCAGCTCGTGCACTCGATCGCGAGCGTGGCGGTCGCGGCGAGGTGCACCGTACCGCTGTGCGTCGGCTCCTGGATGTGCACGAGGTCCTTGATCGCCTGCACGCCGCGCAGCACCTTGCGCGCGAGGTTGATCACCTGGGCCCCGGCCGCCGTGGGCACCAGGCCCCGGCCGACCCGGGCGAACAGGACGACGTTCAGCTCGCGTTCGAGGCTCTGCAACGACCGGGAGAGCGCGGGCTGCACGACGAACAACTCCTGCGCGGCGCCGGTCAGACTGCCGTGCTCGGCGACGGCGATGAGGTAGCGCAACTGTTGGAGGGTCACGGGGAATCGATGCCTCCGCCCGGGAGCAGGATTTCGACCCGCTCGTGTGCCCGGGTGCGCGATGGCGTTCGGTGTGCCGCACGGTGCCTGTCGACCATGGTGTTCCTCCAGGGTGAGACGTGGTGCCGGGGGGCGACTGAAACGGGGCGCGACATCGATGACGGAGCGACCGCGCGGACCGACGCGGTACCCGAGGCGACTGCCCCGAACACCGCGCCGGCCCGCCCGGCGGTGCCGCGTTGCGCTGCGACCGGCACGGTTCGACCGGTGCGCCGTGGACGGATCGGGTAATCGCTTCGTTGCAATCCGTTCGCTACGACTGTGGATCAGAACCGGTTCACGGTCCAGCGAAACGCGGCGTCGGCTTTCGCCACGGACGACGGACCCGGACCACCCGGGATCGCCTCGGGAGGCAACGGGACCACCCAGAGCGGGCTGTTCGCGCCTTCGGAGCCGACGTACAGCGACTTGCCGTCGGGGGCGTACATCAACGATTCGCCCTGGGTCGTGCTCGGCGCGGCGAACTTGGCGAGTTGCCGCCCGGGCGCCGAATACACGGTGATGTCCCAGTAGTTGCGGATCGCGAACGAGCGTCCGTCGGGCGCGAACGCGCCGTCGGTCGCGATGTCCGGTGCCGGTCCGACCCGGGTGAGTTCGTTGACCTGGTCGCTGCGCGGGTGCGACGGCGCCCGGTAGAGCGAGCCGGGCGAGCCGAAGAGTTTGCTCGCCACGTAGAGGCGGTTGTCGCGCGGGTCGATCAGCGCGGTTTCCGCGTCGTGCGCGCCGTCGGCGAAGCGCAGCGGGAAGCTCGTGGCCGGCACGGTGGCATCGGCGAGCGTCGCGGGCTCGGCGATGCGGTACAGCGTCACCTGGGTCCGGGTGCCGAAGTTGTTGCCGATGTCGGCCGCGAAGATCGCGGGGTTGCCCGCGTCGTCGGTGCCGACCGAGATCGCCTCCCAGTCGGTGTTGGTCGCGCCCGATACGTGCAACACCGCGACGGTGCGGCAGGTGCTCGTGTCGATCGCGAACACGTCGGGTGCGTTTGCGCTGTCGTTGAGCGTGTAGGCGATGCCCGGATGCCGGGAACTGGTTGCCAGGCCGCTGGATTCGCCGATGCGCGTGTCGGCGAGGGTGCACTGGACGTGGGGCGGGTCGGCGGCGTGTGCGGGGGTGATGCCGACCGCCGTGGCCAGGACCGTGGCGAGCGCGGCGGCGGCTCGGGCGATGCGCGGGGCGGTCGCGGAGCGTGATCTGTTCATGTTTCCAGGAGATGAGGCCGCTCTCACCCGCGTCCAATGCCGGTCCGGCATGCATTCATGACGGAACGACATGGCTGCTCCGGCGGCGCACCGCTTGGGCATCGATGCATGCGCGCCGGGTCGGCGTACGGCCGCCGACCGCCGCGTCGACCGGCCGAACCGGCGTGCCTTCGGCCAGTTCAGGCGCCTTGCGCCGAGCCGAATCCGGCTCCCGTGGGGCGGTCGGGGCCGACTCCCCCGTGCGCGGCGGGCGTTGTTTCGTCCGGGCGCCGAATCCACGCTGCGGTTCCGCTTCGTCCACGCCAAGGAGGCGCCAGGTCATGGCCCACTTCCGATCCGGGTCCCGGTCGACGGCCCGGGGCAAACCCCGATCCACCACCCTCGTCGCGTTGTCCGTCGGGGTCGTACTCGGTGCGATCGCCGGGATCACCGCTCCCGCCTCGGCCGGCCCGTCCGAGCGGGTGCCGGCCGCTCGCACGGCCGCCGCCGCGATCCCGCGCTACGACCACGTGGTGGTCGTCGTGCACGAGAACGCCAACCAGGAGGAGATCATCGGCAGTTCGCAGGCGCCGTATCTCAACCAACTGGCCGCCGGCGGCGCCTCCCTGACCGACTTCCACGGCGAGACGCACCCCAGTCAACCCAACTACCTGGCGATGTTCTCCGGTTCCACCCAGGGCGTCACCGGCGACGAGTGTCCGCCGCCGGGCTCGCCGTACGGCACGGACAACCTCGGCCGGCAGCTGATCGACGTCGGTGCCACGTGGGGCAGTTACAACGAGGACTGGTCGGCGTCCGATCCCGGGGCGTGTACGAGTGGTTCGTATGCGCGCAAGCACAACCCGTGGTTGTCCTTCGCCAACGTGCCCGCGGCCACCACGTATCCGATGACCGCGTTCCCGACGGATTACGCCGCCCTGCCCACGGTGTCCTACGTGGTGCCCAACCTGTGCAACGACATGCACGACCGCCTGTTCAACCCGGCGTGCGGGATCTCCACCGGGGACACCTGGACCCGGAACAGGCTGAGCGGCTACGCGGAATGGGCCAAGACGCACAACAGCCTGCTGGTGGTCACGTGGGACGAGGACAACTTCCGCAGCGAGAACCGGATCGCGACCATCCTGTACGGCGCGCACGTCAAGCCGGGTCGATATGCGGGCCGCAAGGACCACTACAGCCTGCTGCGCACCTTCGAGGACATGTACGGCACCCGGCGCTCCGGCCAGGCGGCGACCGCGACCCCGATCACCGAGGTATGGGACGACGGTGGTCCGGGTCCGTCGACCGTGGCGATCGCCGATCCGGGTGCGCAGACGTCGAAGTTCAACCAGGAGGTGAGTCTGGCCCTTCGGGTCTCGGGTGGGACGGCGCCGTATTCGTGTGTCGGGCGGAATCTGCCGGCGGGTGTGTTCCTGAACGCGTCGACGTGTGTGATCTCGGGTCGGGCGTGGGGTGTGGGGACGTTCGCCACCGAGGTGGGCGTCACCGATTCCGCCGGGGCGAAAGCCGACGCCGCGTTTCGCTGGACCGTGAACTGGTTCTGATGGTGGGCGAGTTCCGGCCTTGAGTCGATTCCGATCGCTCGACGCGTCGAGCGGGTGGGTGTCGAGGGCTCGAACCAGCTCTCGACGCCCACCACTTCCTTCCCTTTTGCCCGTGCCCGGCCGCCCGGAGGTCCCGGATGTATCTGTCGTCCAGTCGTTCCGCCGACCTCGCGTCCGGTGCGCGTGATCGGAGGGGGCAGGCGCCGCCGGTGCCGCCACCGTCGGCCGGCCGTGGTGTACGGCGGGTCGCGCCCGTGGTGCTCGTCCTCGGCGTGGTCTCGCTGGTGACCGACGTCTCGGCGGAGATGGTCACCGCGGTGCTCCCGGTATATCTCGTGCTCGGACTCGGGCTCTCCCCCATGGCGTTCGGCATGCTGGACGGCCTGTACAACGGCGCCACCGCGGCATCGCGGCTGCTCGGTGGGCATGTCGCCGACCGCTTCCGCCGACATCGCACGGTCGCCGCGGTCGGCTACGGGATCTCGGCGGGGTGCAAACTGCTGCTGCCGGCCGCCGGCGGGGTCACGGCGATCGGCGGGGTGCTCGCGGCGGATCGGGCCGGCAAGGGGCTGCGGACCGCGCCGCGCGACGCGCTGATCTCGATGGCGGCGCCGCCGGCCGCGCAGGGACGGGCGTTCGGGGTGCATCGGGCGATGGACACGGCCGGGGCGCTGTTCGGACCGCCGGTGGCGCTCGCGGTGTTGTGGGTGACGGCCGACGCGTATGACGCGGTGTTCGTCCTGAGCTTCTGCTTCGCCGCGTTCGGGCTGCTCGTACTGCTCCTGTTCGTTCGCGACCCGGCGGCCGGTACCGGGAAGGTCGGGGTGCGGCGCGAGCCGGTGCGACTGCGCGACGCGGCGGCGGTGTTGCGGGTGCCGGGCTTCGCCCGGGTGTGTACGGCCGCGCTGCTGCTCGGCGCGGCGACCGTCGGGGACGCGATGGTGTATCTGCTGCTGCAACGGCGCACCGACCTGTCGCCGCACCTGTTCCCGTTGTTGCCGCTGGGCACCGCGCTGGTCTTCCTGCTGTGCGCGGTCCCGGCCGGCACCGCCGGGGATCGGTACGGGCGCGGCCGGGTCTTCCTGGCGGGTCATGTCGCGCTGCTCGGCGGCTACCTGGCGCTGCTCGCGCCGCTGCCCGACCGGGTGTTGATCGTGGCGATCCCGACCCTGCTCGGGGTGTTCTACGCGGGCACCGACGGCGTCCTGATGGCGCTCGCCGCACCGGCCGCGCCGGCGGAACTGCGCGGCGGGGCGCTGGCGTTCGTACAAACCGGGCAGGCGGGCGGACGGGCCCTCGGCGCGGCCGGGTTCGGCGCGGCGTGGACCGTGTACGGCCCGCACACCGCCGTACTGCTCGCCGCCGCCGGGCTGGCCCTCGCCCTGCTCGCCGCCGTCGCGCTCCTGGCCGCCGGCACGCTCGCCCCGGGCGCCGGGGCTTCGGCCGACTCGAAGGGGGCTTCCCGATGACCCGCACCGCGCGCCTGACCGTGCTCACCGTGGTCACCGCCCTCCTGGTCGGCCTCGCCGTGCTGTACACCCTGCGGGCGGCGGGCGACGCACGCGCGGGGCGGGAAGGCGACTACACGGCGCTGAGCCTGAACCGTCCGGGCCGGATCGTGTTCCGCAGCACCGCCGCCGACGGCGGCCGGGACCACCTCGCGGCGGTCGACGCGGCGCACCCCGGTGAGCCGCGGACCGTGGCCACGCGTGGTTGCCTGGTCTTCCACGCCGCGCACGGCACGGGGGTGTGCCTGCAACCGGCCCGGTCGGCGCTCGGCACCTACGACGCGGTGCTCCTGGACACGAACCTGCGCGAGACGGGCCGGCGCGCGCTGGCCGGGACGCCCTCGCGCGCCCGGGTCTCGCCGAGCGGCCGACTGGTCGCGTGGACGTCGTTCGTCAACGGCGAGTCGTACGCGGGCCTGAACTTCTCCACCCGGACCGCGATCCTGGACACCCGCGGCGGCCGACTCGACGACAACCTGGAGTCGTACACGCTGCGCCGCGGCGACGAGACGGTCCGCTCTCCCGACGTCAACGTGTGGGGCGTGACCTTCGCGGCCGACGACAACACCTTCTACGCGACGGTGGCCACCGGGGGCCATACGTGGCTGGCGCGCGGCGACGTGGCCGCCCGTACGCTGCGCACGGTGCGCGAGAACGCCGAGTGCCCGTCGTTGTCCCCCGACGGCACGCGCGTCGCGTACAAGAAGCGGGTCCCGGGCGCGGACGCCGACCGCCCCTGGCACCTGTTCGTACTGAACCTGGCCACCAACGTGGAAACCCCGCTCGCCGAGACCCGAACCCTCGACGACCAGGCGGAATGGCTCGACGACGCCCAGGTCGTGTACAGCCTTCCGGGCGACCTGCGCGGCGACATCTGGACCGCGCGTGCCGACGGAACGGGCCGCCCGAGCCTCCTGATCCCACACGCCCTGTCCCCGGCCGTCCTGCGCGACTGAGTTTCCGAGACCCGCCCGCGGCGCAAGCTCCGACCGAAACCGGCGATCCGACCCATCGGAGGTATGTCATGTCGGCGCTGAAGGGCAAGTCGGCCGTGGTCACGGGAGGCTCTCGCGGGATCGGGCGGGCGGTGGTGGAGCGGTTGGCCCGGGACGGCGCGGAGGTGGTGTTCGGCTACGTCCGCGACGAGGCCGCCGCCGAGGCGGTGGTCGCGGCGGTCGAGGCGGCGGGCGGGCGGGCCCGGGCGGTACGGGTCGACCTGGGCGAGCCGGGCGCGGCGGAGTCCTTCATGGCCACGGCCGACGAGCACCTGGGCGGCCTGGACATCCTGGTCAACAACGCCGCGACGGGCACCGCCTCGACCCCGATCGCCGAGCTGACCGAACAGGACTTCGACCACGTCCTGTCCGTCAACACCAAGGCCCCCTTCCTGACCATCCGCTACGCGGCCCGCCACATGCGAGACGGCGGCCGCATCGTCAACATCTCCACCCTCAACACCCTCCGCCCGGCCCCCGGCATCGCGGCCTACGCGGCAAGCAAGGGCGCGTTGGAACAACTCACCAGGGTCGCCGCCCACGAACTCGGCCCACGGGGCATCACCGTCAACACCGTCGCCCCGGGCGCCACCGACACCGACCTCCTCAACGCGGCCAACCCCCCGGAGGTCCTGGCCGCCGTCCCCGCCCAAACCCCCCTACGCCGCCTCGGCCTCCCCACCGACATCACCGACGTCATCGCCTTCCTGGCCGGCCCCGAAGCCCGCTGGCTGACCGCCCAAACCCTCCACACCAACGGCGGCCTCGGCTGACCGTCGGGACGTGTCGGTCGCGGTCGCGCTCGGATGCCGTGAAGGGGGTTGGCCGCGGCCGCGCGTCTGCCGGGGCCGATGTCGCGTAGGCGTCGGGGGCTTCGAGCCGTCCGGGTCCGGGGCGTGCGTGGGTGCTCTGGGGTTTCACGCGACGGGCGGCACACGCGGTCGGTCGTGTCCAGTCGCTCGTTCGCGGGATGGGTCTTTCAGCCATGACCCACGCGGACGGCTCCGCGTGTCCGGTCGTGTACCTGGAGTGATCGAGGTGGTGGGGTGAATCCTGGGGTGATCGTTTCGGCCATTCGGTGATCAGACCGTTTGGTCGGGGCGTGAGGCCCGTAGGTATCCGGTGAACGTCCGTCGCCAAGGGGAGGATTCGACATGGCCGATTGGAAGACGATCACCGGAAGTCTCACGGCGATCTCGGTGGGGTCGCGAACGATCGTGTGGGGCCTGGACTCCGCCGGCAGCGTCTACCGCTTCACCAACGACGACAACAACCCGTGGGTGAAGATCCCCGGGGTCCTGAGCGACATCGGCGCCGCGGCCGACGGCACCGTGTGGGGGGTCAACGCCGGGAACGAGATCTTCCGCTACATCGGCGACCGGGACTCGGCGAACCACTGGGTCAAGATCCCCGGCAGCCTGGTGCGGATCTCCGCCGGATCACGAACCATCGTGTGGGGCCTGGACTCCGCCGGGAGCGTCTACCGGTACACCAATGACGACAAGAACCCGTGGGTGAAGATCCCCGGGGTCCTCAGCGACATCGGCGTCGCCGCCGACGGCACGGTGTGGGGGGTCAACAAGGGCAACGAGATCTTCCGCTACATCGGCGACCAGGACGCCTCGACGAACCACTGGGTCAAGATCACCGGCAGCCTGGTCCGGATCTCCGCCGGATCCCGCAGCAACGTCTGGGGCCTGGACTCCGCCGGCAGCGTCTACCGCTTCACCAACCACGACGCCAACCCGTGGGTGAAGATCCCCGGAACCCTGAGCGACATCGGCGCCGGCATCGACGGCAACGTGTGGGGCGTCAACTCCGGCAACGTGATCTACCGCTACACCGGGGACCAACTCGGTTAGACGACACCCCCGCCCGTGGGGGGGGGGGGGGGGCGGGGCGCCCGCCGCCGGCGCGGCCCCGGCGGCCCCCCCGCGCGGCGCGGGGGGGGCGGGCCAGC
>NZ_JBHTVA010000105.1:0-30267 GCF_042793325.1 Embleya sp. NPDC056575 | reverse complement strand
CCTCCCGGGTGCGGGAGGGGGCCGACGCGCGTCACGCGGTGGGAAACGGCGCCTCGGGCAGCTCGCGCGCCACCCGGGCGGCCAGCGCGCGCACCGCCGCGTCCGCCGGGAAGGCGCCCACCAATGCCTCGACGGTGCGCCGCAACCGTACGATCAGCCGCTCCGAGCGCACCCGGAAGGCGATCTCCAGGGCCGCCGCGGCCTGTTCCACCGCGGCCCCCGGGTTGCGCTCGATCAGGAACACGGTGGCCAAGCCCACCCGGGCGAGGGCCAGGCTGCGCACGTACTCGCCGGTGCCCAGGAGCAGCCGCACCGCCTCGTCCAGCCGATCCTTCGCCGGGGCGACGAACTCCGGCCTGGTGTAGGCGAGATCCCGAAACGCGTGACCGCTCTCGGCGAGCAGTTCGGCCCGGTCGAAGTAGCGGATCCAGTCCGGCTCGAACTCCGCCCTGGTGTCGGCCAGCGCCTGTTCGGCCAGCCCCAGCGCGCGCCGACATCGGTCCGCGTCGCCGAGCGCGGCATACGCGCGGCCCTCCAGCGCGTACAACATCGCCTGGAGCGCGGTACCGCCGGTGTCCCGGCTGCCGTATTGCGCCAGATGGATCAACTCCAGGGCGTCCTCGGACAGTTCGTAGTGGATCATCTGCCGTGACATCACCCCGAGCACATTGGCCCCGAACGGCGCGTCGTCGCACTCCTTCGCGGCGTGCAGCGCGAGCACCATGTACTTCTGCGCGCCCGGCTGCAGGCCGGTGTCGTAGGACATCCACCCGGCCAGCAGCGCGAGTTCGGCGGTCAGCCCGAGCAGCCGGGCGCGCACGGCGGGCGGATGTTCGTCGCGCAGCAGGTCGGTGAGCCCGTTGAGCTGCCCGATCACCGCCTTGCGCCGCAGTCCGCCGCCGCCCTGCATGTCCCAGCGCCGAAACAGCCGGACCGTCTGGTCCAGGTGCTCGGTCGCACCGGCCGGCAGCCGCGCGAAGCGCCTCGGCCTCGCGCCCCGCGCGCTCCCCGGGCGTCTCGGGACCACCGTGGGGAGCGATACCGGCAGCGGCGCCGACCACCGCTGCAGCGGCTCAACCAGGTCCCGACCCGCGGCCAGCCGCAGCGCGGGGCCGACGAACTCCTGGCGGCCCAGCAGCAGATCGCCGCGCGTGTACTCGCCGAGGATGTCCACCACCGTCTCGAAGGTCCACGGCAGGTCCACGCCGAAGTCGCCGTGCGGCTCGTCCGGCTCGCGCAGCCCGAGTTCGTCGATGCTGACCACGCGCCCGAAGCGCCGGGTGAACAGCTCGGCCAGGATCCGCGGTATCGGCTCGCGCGGCTGCTCGCCGTCCAGCCAGCGGCGCACCCGCGAGGTGTCGGTGCTGACGTGCGGGGCGGACATCGCCTTCGCGTGGCGGTTCACCTGGCGCGCCAGTTCGCCCTTCGACCAGCCGCTGCGCGCGAACCAGGCCGCGAGCCGATCGTTGGGCTGCCGCCCGCCGTCCGGCTCGGGTTCGTCGGCGCACCCGCCGTCCCGCGCTCGCGTCGTCGCCACCGCATCGCCCCCATGCCCTCAGCGGTCCGGCCGGTCAGGCGTCGGGCCCCGATGGGAAACCGTACGCGCAGGCCCGTTCGCCGAACGTATTCCGACTCGCGCGCAGGTGTCGGTCGATACCGCAAACGCCACGCTTCGCCACCCCGCGCGCCCGGGACGCGCTACGGGGGAGGCCGCGTTTGACTGATCGGCGACGCGGTGTCACCGACGCTGCCCGTTGCCGCCGTTCATATCGCGCGGACACCACGATCGTCGAGGTGACTTTATGCGATCACAGCGTAACCAAAAGTAATGAGTGCCGTTGGGGAGGACATGGACATCATGCTCGGATCGCGCCGGCGCACGCGGGCCGCACTGTGGCAGGCGGTGGCCGAGTTCGCGGAGGAACGCGGCTGGCCGGTGGCCCAGGGGGCACATCTGGTCCGCGACGGACGCGGCACCCACTGTTCGTGCGGCCGCCGTACGTGTGCCGCGCCGGGCATGCACCCGGCCGACCCGCACTGGTCCGAACGGGCGACCGCGTCGCCGGCGGCGGTGCGCTACCTGTGGTCGCAGTGGCCGGACAGCACCGTGGTGGTCCCCACGGGTCGGGCCTTCGACGCGATCAGCGTGCCGCGCGCGGCGGGCGCGCGGGCGCTGGTCCGCCTGGAACGTATGGGCACCCCGCTGGGCCCGGTCCTGGCCACCCCGACCGGCCGGCTGGCGTTCCTGGTCGCCCCCGGAGCCGCCGCCGAACTCCCGCACCTGCTCTACCAAATGGGCTGGGACGACGCCGACCTCGACCTACGCTGCCACGGCACGGGCGACTACGTCTTCGCCCCACCGTCCCCCATGGGCATGCTCGGCCCGGTCGAATGGATCCGCCCCCCGTCCCCGGGCACCCCGTTCCTCCCCGAAGCCCGCCTACTCCTGGGCACCCTCGCCTACACGTGCCACCGCCAGGACACACCCCCCACAGGCCGAGCCCTGTGGCTGGCCTCCTGACCCAACCTCCCAACACCGCCCGCCGCGGAGACGAAACCCAAACCCCAGCCCCCGGCACAGCCGGCCAAACCCAGCCCGTCCGGCGCTTGAGGACCCCCGGCCGGAGGCCACCAACCGGCAGCCTCCGGCACCCAAGGCACCAAACCCCCTCAGCCCGTCCGGCGCTTGAGGACACCCGAAACAGCCGGCAACGCAGCCTGAGCCAGCCAAACCCAGCCCGTCCGGCGCTTGAGGACACCCGAAACAGCCGGCAACGCAGCCTGAGCCAGCCAAACCCAGCCCGTCCGGCGCTTGAGGACCCCCGAAACAGCCGGCAACGCAGCCTGAGCCAGCCAAACCCAGCCCGTCCGGCGCTTGAGGACACCCAAAACAGCCGGCAACGCAGCCTGAGCCAGCCAAACCCAGCCCGTCCGGCGTTTGAGGACCCCCGGCCAGAGGCCACCAACCGGCAGCCTCCGGCACCCGAGGCACCAAACCCCCTCAGCCCGTCCGGCGCTTGAGGACAACCCGGCGCGAGCGAAGCCCAACCGCGGCCCGAAGACCCCGCGCGCTCCGCGCCAAACCGCGCCTACTCCCCAATGAGCGCGTCCACGAACGCCGACGGCTCGAACGGCGCCAGATCGTCCGGCCCCTCCCCGAGCCCGATCAACTTCACCGGCACGCCCAACTCCCGCTGCACCGAAACCACGATGCCCCCCTTGGCGGTCCCGTCCAGCTTCGTGAGCACGATGCCGGTGATGTCCACCACCTCCGCGAACACCCGAGCCTGGACCAGCCCGTTCTGCCCGGTCGTGGCATCCAGCACCAGCAGCACCTCGTCCACCGGCCCGTGCTTCTCCACCACCCGCTTGACCTTGCCCAGCTCGTCCATCAGCCCGGTCTTGGTGTGCAGCCGCCCGGCGGTGTCCACGAGCACCGTGTCCACGCCCTCGGCGATGCCCTCCTTGACCGCGTCGAACGCGACGCTGGCCGGGTCCCCGGCCTCCGGCCCCCGCACGGTACGCGCGCCCACCCGCTCGCCCCACGTCTGCAACTGGTCGGCCGCCGCGGCCCGGAACGTATCCGCCGCCCCCAGCACCACACTGCGCCCGTCGGCCACCAGCACCCGGGCCAGCTTGCCCGTCGTGGTGGTCTTCCCGGTCCCGTTGACGCCCACCACCAGCACCACGGCCGGCCGGTCGCCCGCCTCTCCCCCGGTGTGCCGGGCGGTCTTCAGCGTACGGTCCAGGTCCGGCCCGACCAGCGTGAGCAGCTCCTCGTGCAACAGCGCCCGCAGATCGGCCGGCGTCCGAGTGCCGAGCACCTTCACCCGGGTACGGAGCCGGTCCACCAGCTCCTGCGTGGACGCGACGCCGACGTCGGCGGTCAGCAGGGTGTCCTCGATCTCCTCCCAGGTGTCCTCGTCCAGGTGCTCGCGCGCGAGCAGGGCCAGCAGCCCCTTGCCCAGCGAGGTCTGCGAACGGGCCAGCCGGGCCCGCAGTCGGACCAGCCGACCGGCGGTGGGGTCGGGAATCTCCAGCGGCGCCGGTTCCGGCTCGGCCGGCACCACCACCGAGGTCTCCGGCAGGTCGACCGTGGCGACGGTACGCCGCGGCGCCTCGACGCTCGGCGCGGCCTCGTCACCGACACCCGGCTCGACCGGCGTGCGCGGCGGCGCCGGCGGGACGCCCTTGCGGCGCGAGCCGACCACGAACCAGCCGGCGGCGCCGAGGACGACAAGGGCAATGACGACGATCAGGATCACAGTCTCCATAGGACCTCCAGTCTCCCAGACCGCCCGGCGGCGAACCGCGACCGGCCGCCTCCGGCGGGTCCGCGCCCGGCGGGCGGTGCGATCACCCGGAGACCGTTGAATCCTGACACTGCGTCAGATAGCTTGCCGATGCCAAGCACCGTCCGGCCGACGACACGTGTCCGAGACGGCTCGGCCCGACCCGGAAGGTGTTCACGGTCCATGGCTGTCACGAATCTGCGGTTCAACCAGGTGCTCCCCGGTCTCGACCGGCAGGAGATGTCCGCCCGCTATCGGGCCACCGTCGAGATGGCGGCCTTCGCGGACAAGAACGGGTTCGACATGATCAGCCTGGAGGAACACCACGGCGCCGACAACGCCTGGAGCCCGTCACCCCTGAGCACCGCGGGCGCGATCTTCGGCGCCACCGAGCGCATCGGCGTGATCGTCTGCGCGCTGCTCGCCCCGCTCTACGACCCGATCCGGCTCGCGGAGGACATCGCCGTCCTGGACAACATCAGCGGCGGCCGGCTCTCCCTCGTCGCGGGCATCGGCTACCGGCCCGAGGAGTACGCGGCGCTCGGCAAGGAGTGGAAGCGACGCGGGAAGATCCAGGACGAGGTCCTGGAGACCCTGCTCAAGGCCTGGACCGGCGAGCCGTTCGAATACCGCGGCACCACCGTACGGGTGACCCCGAAGCCGTTCACCGACCCGCACCCGATGGTCATGGTCGGCGGCACCGCGAAGGCGTCCGTGCGCCGCGCGGTCCGGCTGCGCCTGCCGTTCTACGCGGCGGCGCCGATCCCGGAGCTGGAGCAGTACTACTACGAACTCGCCGCGGAGGAGGGCTTCGAGGGCGGCTTCGCGATCCTGCCGCCGGTGAAGACCCGGATGATCCACTGCACCGAGGACCCGGACAAGGCGTGGGCCGAGTACGGCGAATACTTCCTGCACGAGGC
This sequence comes from Embleya sp. NPDC056575, assembly GCF_042793325.1. Taxonomy (NCBI): domain Bacteria; kingdom Bacillati; phylum Actinomycetota; class Actinomycetes; order Kitasatosporales; family Streptomycetaceae; genus Embleya; species Embleya sp. NPDC056575. The sequence continues at coordinate 25,055 of NZ_JBHTVA010000105.1, read as the reverse complement.
CACCACCTACGCCGGCTGGCAGACCCCCGACATCGCCTCCGTCGTCGAGTCGTCGGCCACCACCGTGGCGGCGCTGCGCGAGGAGGGCATCTACTGCTGCCTCACCCCCGACGAGTGTGTCGAGATCGGGCAGGTCGGCGGCCTCACCGACGCGCTGATCCTGCACCCGCTGGTCGGCGGCCTGCCGATCGACGCGGGCTGGGCCAGCCTGCAGCTGTTCAACGACAAGGTCATGCCGCGCAACGTCCCGGCGTGACACCCGCCGAGGGCCCCGCTCCGCCCCGGAGCGCGGCCCTCGTCCCGTCCGGGCCCACCGCATCGCCCCGGGCGTGTCTCAGCGCACCGCCCCGCTCATCGGCTCGGCGTGCTCCGTCGCCTCCCGCCGATCCTCCTGCCGCAACCGCTGGCTGATCACCGTCGTCACGCCGTCGCCGCGCATCGAGACGCCGTAGAGCGCGTCGGCGACCTCCATCGTGCGCTTTTGGTGGGTGATCACGATCAGCTGCGAACTCTCCCGCAGCTCCGCGAAGATCCCGATCAGCCGCTGGAGGTTCATGTCGTCCAGCGCCGCCTCGACCTCGTCCATCACGTAGAACGGACTGGGCCGGGCCTTGAAGATCGCCACGAGCAGGGCCACCGCGGTCAGCGAACGTTCGCCGCCGGACAACAGCGACAGCCGCTTGACCTTCTTGCCCGGCGGCCGGGCCTCGACCTCGATGCCCGTGGTCAGCATGTCCTCCGGGTCGGTGAGCACCAACCGCCCCTCGCCGCCGGGGAACAGCCGGGCGAACACCCCCACGAACTCCCGCGCGGTGTCGTGGAAGGCCGCGGTGAAGACCTGCTCGACCCGCTCGTCCACCTCCTTGACCACGGTCATCAGATCGCGACGGGTCTTCTTCAGATCCTCCAACTGCTCGGTCAGGAAGTTGTGCCGCTCCTCCAGCGCGGCGAACTCCTCCAACGCGAGCGGATTCACCTTGCCGAGCTGTACATGGGCCTTCTCCGCCGCGCGCAGCCGCTTCTCCTGCTCGGCCCGGACGTACGGACGCGGCCGCGCCTCGGCCGAATCCGGATCGCGCGTCTCGCCCTCGGCCGGCAACGACGCGGGCACGAGGCGGTCCGGGCCGTACTCGGCGACCAGGCCCTCGGCCTCGATCCCGTGCTCCTCCAACGACCGGGCCTCCAACTGCTCGACCCGCAACCGCTTCTCCGCCCGCACCATCTCGTCCCGGTGCACCGAGTCGGTCAACTTCTCCAACTCGGCGGCGAACTCCCGGGACCGACCGCGCTCGCGGGCCAGATCCGCCTCACACGCGGCCCGCGCCGCCTCCGCCGCCTCACGCTCACCGCCGGCCCGCGCCAACGACGCCTCGACGTGGCGCAACAGCGTCTCCGCGCCCACGAGCACCGCCCGCGCGATCCGCGCCTCCACCGCCAACCGCTCCCGGCGCCGCGCGGCCGCCGCGCGCGCCTCCCGCTCCGCCCGCGCGCCGCGGTCCAGCGTGTCGGCCCGACCCGCGAGCGAGCGCACCCGCTCCTCGTGGGTGCGCACCGCGAGCCGGGCCTCCATCTCGGCCTGCCGCGCGCCGCTCGCCGCGCCCGCGAGCCGATCGCGCTCGGCGTGGTCCGGCTCCTCGTCGCCCTCGGCCGCGTTGTACTCCTCGGCGCTCTCCAGCCGGGCCGCCAACTCCTCGGCCTTCGCCTCCTCCCGCCCCCGCGCCGCCTCGGCCGTGGCCACCGCGCCCGCCAACCGCTCGGCCTCGCCCGCCGCCGCCCGCGCCTGTCCGCCGAGCCGACCCAGCTGCTGCGCGGCCGCGGCCGCCCGGCGCTCCGCCTCGCGCCGCTCCGCCCGGGCCCGCTCGACCGCCGCCGCGGCCTCCCGCCGACCCGCCACCGCGTCGGCCAGCGCTTCCTCGGCCGCGGCGCACCCCCGGGTCAACACGTCCAGCCGCGCGGCCGCCTCGTCCACCGCGGCCTGCACCTCCAGCAGGCTCGGCGCACCGGCCGACCCGCCGGACGCGAAGCCCTCGCCGACCAGATCCCCGTCCCGGGTCACCGCCCGCACCCCGGGCACCGCCCTGACCAGGTCCGCCGCGGCGCCGAGGTCGTCGACCACCGCCACCCGATCGAGCAGCACGGCCAGCGCCCCGCGCAACGCCTCGGGTACGGCCACCAGCCGCGTCGCGTACACCGCGCCCGCCGGCAGCGCGGGCCACCCGTCCGGCCCCCCGGCCGCCGGCCCCTCCGCCGCGGCCCCGGCGAGCACCAGCGCGGCCCGCCCCGCGTCGTCCTTGCGCAGCAGCCGCAACGCGTCCACGGCCGGCTCCACGCCGTCCACCGCGACCGCCTCCGAGGCCGCCCCCAGGGCCGCCGCCACCGCCTGCTCGGCGCCGTGCTCCACGGTGATCAGCGCGGCCACCGTGCCGAGCACGCCAAAGAGCCGGTCACCGGCCGCGAGCAGCGCACCGCTACCGTCCCGGCGGCGCAGCGCCGGCTCCAACGCCTCCTTGCGCGCGGTCACCGCCGACCGCTCCCGCTCCACCGCCCGCTCCGCGTCTCGCGCCCCGGCCAACGCCTCCTCCGCGGCGGCCAGCGCCTCCTCGGCCGCCGCCAACCGGGCCTCGATCGCGGCAAGCCCCGACCCGCCGTCACCGTCCTCGGGCGAACCCTCGACCCCGAGCCGCAGTTCCTCGTACTCCTCGTGCGCCGCGACCGCCCGCTCCCGGGCCTCGTCCCGGGCGCCCGCCAGCCGCCCGATCTCGGCCTCCGCCGCGGCCACCCGGCTGCGCGCGGCGCCGACCTGTCCGACCAACCGGGCCAGTCCCTCCCTGCGGTCCGCGAGCGCCCGGGCGACCACCTTGAGCCGGCCCTCCTCGGCGACCAGGGCCCGCTCCAGCTCGCCGCGCCGCTCCACCGTCTCGGCCAGTTCGACCTGCGCCGACTCCAGCGCGGCGGCCAACTCCGCCTCCTGCTCGCGGATACGCTCGGCCTCGCGCTCCATCTCCTCCGGGTCGCGCCCCCGCCGCTCGTCGGCCGGCGCCGCACTCGCGTGCCGCAGCCGCTGGCCCGCGAGCCCCGCCGTCCCGCGCACCCGTTCGGCCAGCGCGGACAGCGTGTACCAGGTCTCCTGCGCCCGGGCCAGGCGCGGCGCCATCGCCCGCACCTCGGCCTCCAGTTCGGCCTCCCGGGCCTGGACCACGCCCAACTCGCGCTCGACCACCGTGCGTCGCTCGCGCAGCGCCGTCTCGTCGGCGACCTCCTCGGCCAGCGCCCGGCGCAGTCCCACCAGGTCGTCGGCGAGCAGGCGCAGCCGCGCGTCCCGCAGATCGGCCTGGATCGCCGCCGCCCGCCGGGCCACCTGGGCCTGCCGGCCGAGCGGCTTGAGCTGCCTGCGCAGCTCGCCCGTCAGGTCCTGGACCCGGTTCAGATTCGCCTGCATCGCGTCCAGCTTGCGCAGCGCCTTCTCCTTGCGCTTGCGATGCTTGAGAACGCCCGCGGCCTCCTCGATGAACGCGCGGCGCCCGGTGGGGTCGGCCTGCAACACCGAGTCGAGTCGGCCCTGGCCGACGATCACGTGCATCTCCCGACCGATCCCGGAGTCGGAGAGCAGTTCCTGGATGTCGAGCAGTCGGCAGGTGCTGCCGTTGATCTCGTACTCGGAGCCGCCGTTGCGGAACATCCGCCGGGTGATGGTGACTTCGGCGTAGTCGATGGGCAGCGCGCCGTCGGTGTTGTCGATGGTCAGGCTCACCTCCGCCCGCCCGAGCGGCGGCCGGCCGGCGGTGCCGGCGAAGATGACGTCCTCCATCTTGCCGCCGCGCAGCGTCTTGGCGCCCTGCTCGCCCATCACCCACGACAGCGCGTCGACCACGTTCGACTTGCCGGAGCCGTTGGGCCCGACCACGCACGTGATGCCGGGCTCGAAGCGCAGCGTCGTCGCCGACGCGAAGGACTTGAAGCCACGCAGGGTCAGACTCTTGAGGTGCACGCGACAAAAGGGTAGTCGGCGGTGCCCACACGAATGCCGCGCTCCGTCGACGGGACGGCGTGTCGAGTGCCCCGTATGGGGGTATCAAAAGCTGGAAGCGAGCGGGTGGGCGGGCAAGGGGGATCGGCGGGGACGACACACGGGGCGGTTGGCACAAACACCGGGCGCGCGGATCGACGGGCGCGCCGCACACGGGTCGCGAGGGGACCGAAGGATCGGGGCACGGGGTCGGAAACGACAAAGGGACGCCTGGAGGCGTCCCTGGTTATCGATTACGGACCTACGCTCGCGTCAGCGCGGGTTCCGCCGTGGAGACGTCGAAGCCGGCAAGCAGCTCGTCCGAAGCGGCGGCGTTGAGCGCGTCGTTGCGCTCCTGGGCACGGACAAGTTCCGTTTCCAGGTCACGAACACGCTGCTGGAGCCGTCGATTCTCGGCGAGCAGTCGGGGATCGGGGCCACCGACGTAACCGAGAAGCGCCTTCGCCATGAGAGGGTCCTCCACGCTGAAAATGAATGACCACGCAGATTCGCGGGTCTAAATGTGGCACCCGGCCGCAAGGCTCCTGATAGGGTGCGCGGGCTTCCAGCGTCGCATCAAAAGCGCAGGAGGTCAATATCATAACGGCACGATAACGGGACCTTCACCCGATCAACGCGGTTTTTCCGCGGACTGGGGCGACGGTCGTCGTGCTGGGTGTACGAGATCATCTTTCGACGTCGACGTCAAGAAGATTGCGGTTGTCCGCCAACTTCCGACAGCCGTGCCCTAGAGTCACACCGGCACCACACCCGTTCGGGTGAATCGACCTCCCCCTGCCGGAAGGTGACTCGACCCTCCATGGCCCGGCACAGTCGCACTCCGACGTCGGCACGCCCGCATCGACGACGCGCGAGGTCGCGACGGCGACGACTCGCGCCCCTGCTCGCCCTGTTGGCCGTACTCGCCGTGGGCGGGACGGTGGCCGGCATGGTCGTCTCGGAGCACGCCGGCGAGTCCTCCACGCGGCACGCGAGCGGCCCGGACGGCGACCGCGCCGGGCGACCCCTCGACGGATCGGGGCCGGCCGGCATCGCCGGAGCCGACCGCACCGGCGACGAGGCGTCCCGCAGCCTGCTGCCGGGCGCGGCGACCACCGGCCGCACCGCCCTGCCGGATCCCGGCGCCGGCACCGCCCCCGCGACGACCGCGCCGCCGAGCACCCCGAGCACCGCCGGCACCGGTACCGGCACGCCGAGCCCGAGCGCCCCGACGCCGAGCAAGCCCGCGGCGACGCCGTCCACGAGCGCGCCGAAACCGCCGAGCGACCCCGAGGAGCGGGTGCTCGCGCTGGTCAACGACGAACGGGCGAGCGCGGGCTGCGGCCCGGTCAAAAACGACGCGAAGCTGGTCGCGCTGGCCCGCGCGCACAGCGCCGACATGGCCGCCCGCGACTACTTCGACCACAACACACCCGACGGGCAGACCCCGTGGGACCGGGCCGCGAAGGCCGGCGTGAGCTACCTGGGCGCGGAGAACATCGCGCGCGGCCAAAAGACCGCCGACGCGGTGATGCGCGCCTGGATGAACAGCCCGGGCCACCGCCGCAACATCCTCGACTGCTCGCTCACCAAACTCGGCGTCGGCATCCACGAGGGCACCGGCGGCCCGTGGTGGACCCAGGATTTCGGCCGCTGACCCGCTCCCCACGCCCCGATACCTCAGGGCACCCCGACACCGCGGGCTCCGCTCAGCAGGGGCCCACCCCGAGTCGATCCGCCAGCAGGCCGAACACGCGCAGCCCCGACTCGCCCTGGTTGCGCGCGAGCACCCCCTCGATCGCCGGCCGCGTGGTGGGCCGACCCGCCGCCCGGGCCCAGCGCACCGCCGCCGCGGCCACCTTCGGCCGGGCCCGGACGAGCACCTCGGCCACCTCGTCGCGCAGTTCGGCGTAACGCGCCGGCCGAAGCAGGTCGCCGTCGCCGTCGAAGACGTCGTCGCCGGTGCGCGCCGCCTCCAGTTCGAGCCGACTCATCGCCAGATGCGCCGCTGCCTCGCCGGGGTTGAGCCACGCCTCCCACTCCCCGGCCTCGCTCACCCCCTGGACGTGCGCCACGTGCGTCTCGAACACCCAGCACACCAGCACCGGCGAGTCGGCCTTGGCCGCCAGCGCGGCGACCCACGGCCGCTCGAACGCGAACGGATCGTCGTCGTGCCGTACATGCGTCGCGGTCCAACCGTCCGGCGACTCCCACATCGTTCGGGCCGGGTGCGCCGCGACGTCCACGTGCGGCGCGAACTCGGACAACGGTCGTGCCCCACGCACGACGACGATGTCCCCGTTGAATGCCATGACACGCTCCCTGACTACCGTGCCTACGCCCCGACCGTCGCCCCGCGTGGCGCGCGCTGACAGGACGGACAGAAGTAACTGCTGCGATTCATGAACGAGATGCGCCGGATCGGCGTCGCGCACCGGTTGCACGGCTCGCCCTCGCGGCCGTAGGCGTCCAGGCCGCGGGAGAAGTAGCCGCTCTCCCCGTTCACGTTGACGTACAGACTGTCGAACGAGGTGCCGCCCGCCGCGAGCGCGTCGTTCATCACGTCGCGGACCGAGGCGAGCAGCAGAGTGGTCTGCGCGAGGGTCAACCGTCCGGTCGGGCGCGCGCCGTGCAGTCGGCTGCGCCACAGCGCCTCGTCGGCGTAGATGTTGCCGATGCCGCTGACCAGCGACTGGTCCAGGAGCGCGCGCTTGACCTCGGTACTGCGCCGGCGCAGCGCGGCGTGGAAGAGCGCGTCGTCGAACAGCGGATCGAGTGGGTCGCGCGCGATGTGCGCCATCGAGGGCGGCAGTTCGGCGCCGCCGCGCTCGACCGCGAGCCCGCCGAACGTGCGCTGGTCGACGAAGCGCAACTCGCGCCCGCCGTCGGTGAAGCCGAAGCGCACGTGCAGGTGTTTCTCCCGGGGCGCCTCGGCCGGTTGCACGAGCAGTTGGCCGCTCATCCCCAGGTGCGCCAGCAGCGCGTCCTCGGGCTCGTCGGCGCCGGGTGCCACCAGGGGCAACCACAGATACTTGCCGCGCCGGCGCGCGGCGTGCACGCGGGTGCCGACCAGCGCGTCGGCGAAGTCCGCCGAACCCGCGAGATGGCGGCGGATCGCCCGCTCGTGGGTGACCTCGACACGTGCGATGGTGCGGCCCACCACCCACGTCTCCAGTCCGCGACGGACGACCTCGACCTCGGGCAGTTCGGGCACGTGGGCACTCCCCCTGGAGACGGCGCGACTGAGGAAGCCGGACCCGACGGGGCCGGGTTCGGGAATGCGAAAATGCCTGCCGGTAGGTGAGGTCGTGCCGGGCGACCACGGGGGCCGTCGACCGGTTCGAACTTACCTATCGGCAGGCATTGGCTCGGAGACTAGGCGGTGGCCGGCGGGGTGCCGGAACCGTCTCCGTACTTGGCGCGGATCGAGTGCCAAGCGCTTTCGGCGGCCTGCTGCTCCGCCTCCTTCTTGCTCCGTCCGACGCCGGTGCCGTAATCGACACCCGCGACCCGGGCCAGGGCCGTGAAGGTCTTCTCGTGGTCGGGGCCGGTCTCGGAGACCACGTACTCGGGGACTCCGATGCCCGCCGCGGCGGTCTGCTCCTGGAGACTGGTCTTCCAGTCCAGGCCCGCGCCGAGATTCGCCGACTGCTCGATCAGCGGATCGAACAACCGGTGGATCAGCTCGGTCGCCGCGTCCAGGCCCTGGTCCAGGTACACCGCGCCGAGGATGGCCTCGAGCGTGTCGGCCAGGATCGAGGACTTGTCCCGCCCGCCGGTCCCCACTTCACCGCGGCCGAGCCGGATGAAGGCGCCCAGGTCCAGTCGCCGACTGACGCCCGCGAGGGCGCGCGAGTTGACGACCGCGGCCCGCAGCTTCGCGAGCTGGCCCTCGGGCAGGTCGGGGTGCCTGCGGTAGAGCGTGTCGGTGACGACGAGGCCGAGCACCGAGTCGCCCAGGAACTCCAGGCGCTCGTTGGTCGGCAGCCCGCCGTGTTCGTAGGCGTACGAACGATGGGTGAGGGCGCGTTCCAGAAGGGCGGCGTCGAGCGACCAGCCCAGCCGCCCTTCCAGATCCGCGTACTGCGCGAGTGATTCCGTCACCGGAACTACCACCGGCCTGATCAGACGTCGAGGACCTGGCGGCGGTTGTAGGTGCCGCAGCTCGGGCACGCGATGTGCGACAGCTTGGGCTCACGGCAGCGCTCGCAGGTCACCAGGTTGGCGGCAGTGGCCTTCCACTGGCTCCGGCGGTGCCGGGTGTTGCTGCGCGACATCTTCCGCTTCGGAACAGCCACGGCTACTTCTCCTGGTTCTCGTCGGCGCCGGAGGCGCCGTCAACGTCGGCTTCGGCGGAAGGTCCGTCGAAGATGCTGGTCAGCTTCGCCCACCGGGGGTCGGCGAGCTCGTGACTGTGGTCGGGGTCCTCCGCGAGCAGCGCTCCGCATTCGGAGCACAGACCCGGGCAATCCTCCCGGCACAGCGGCGAGAGCGGCAGTGCGAGCACCGTCGCGTCCCGCAGTACCGGCTCCAGGTCGAACAGGTCGTCCTGCAGCCGGAGGGCGTCCTCGTCGGCGTCCGTGTCCGGGTAGACGTACAGCTCCTGGAAACGCACCGTGAGCTCGCGCTCGAGCGGTTCCAGGCACCGGACGCACTCACCGGTCAGCGGCACCTGCGCGACGCCGGTGACCAGCACACCCTCCATGACCGCTTCCAGCCGGACACCCAGCCGGATCGGGACACCTTCGGGAGCGCCGATCACATCCGCCACACCCATGTCCACCGGGGCCGGCACGGTGCGGGACACCTTCAGCATGGATCCAGGCCGGCGCCCCAGCTCGCGTGTGTCGACGACGAGCGGTTTGCGGTGATCCAAGCGGTCCAGGGTGTCCTACCTCATGCGATGCCACCTCCCGTCGCCGGGAGGCTCGAATGGTCAGGGTGCCGACCCTCGGGGCACGCGAAAAACACGCCTCGGGCAGGGTCGGTCCGTAAGAGTATCGCAGCCCGCGCGCCAGGCCCCAAACGGGGCCATTCGAGCGGGCCGCGCGAAGCGCCGGACCAGGTCGGGCGAGCCGGCTACTGCCGACCGCCGTCCTGCTGGAACTGGCGCACGTCGATCAGGCTCGTGTCGAAGAAGCTGGTCTCGTCCAGCGACTGGCCGTAGCCGCCCTGCGGGTCGTAGGCGGGCTGCTGTCCGGTGTTCGGCCCGGCGTGGTGTTGCGCCTGGTCGTGCGGGCCCGGGTACTGCGGCTGCCCGTGCTGATCGTACTGGCCCATGTCGTACTGGCCCTCGTAGCCGCCGGCGTAGCCGTTGTCGACGCCCGTGCCCTGCGCGTAGGCGGGCTGTCCGTAGCCGGGCTGCGCGTAGGTGTCCTGGCCGTAGGGGCCGGCCTGCGCGGGCACGGTCGGCGCGGCGGGCGGCGCGCTCGGGTACTCCGGCCGGCCGGGCTGCTGCGGCTGTTGCTGCTGCGGGGCGGCGAAGGTCTCCTCGTGGCCGTCGAGCTGGGCCTGGAGGCTGCCGGGGCGGGCCTTGGCCTGCGCGTCGGCCAGCTCCTGCGCCTGCATGTACTCGCCCAGCTCGTCGGAGGGGCGCCGGCCGCGCATCTTGTCGCGGCCCCGGCCGATCGCGCCGAGCGTCTTGGTGAGCACCACCTCGAAGTTGGCCAGCTTCTGGTCGACGTAGTCGTCGGCCTCCTCGCGGATGCGCTGGGCCTCGTGGCGGGCCTCGGTCAGGATCCGCTCCGCCTCGCCGTACGCCTCGCGCGCCACCTCGGTGTCGGCGACCAGCGAACCGCGCTCCTCGCGCGCCTTGGCCAGCACCCGTTCGGCCTCGCGACGCCCCTCCTCGATCACCGACTCGCGGTCGCCGAGCACCCGGCGGGCGTGCTGGAACTCCTCGGGCAGCAGGTTCTTGAGTTCCTCGAGCCGGGCCACCACGTCCGCGCGATTGACCACGCAGGACGCCGACATCGGCATCGAGCGGGCGTTCTCCACCAGGGCGATCAGTTCATCGAGCTTGGGCTGCACGTCCACGGGCTTGCTCTCTCTCCTCAAACCGACGGTAGCCGTCGTGTTCGCCGGCATCGCGTGACGGACCGACTCGCCCCGGGCGTTCGGCCCGGTGACGAGGCACGTGCCGCGTCAGCCCTGCGCGAGCCGCTCGGTGAGCCGACGTAGCACCGTCTCCGGCACCAGGCCGGACACGTCGCCTCCGTACGTCGCGACCTCTTTGATGAGACTCGACGACAGAAAGCTGTAGAGGGGGTTCGTCGCGACGAACAGGGTCTCCACTTCGGTAAGACCGTAGTTCATCTGGGCCATCTGCAACTCGTAGTCGAAGTCGGTGACCGCGCGCAGCCCCTTGATGATGGCCGGGATCTCACGCTCCTTGCAGAAGTTGACCAGCAACCCCTCGAACGCCTCGACCCTGACGTTCCCGTACTGCTCGACCACCTCGTGGAGCATGTCGATGCGCTCCTCGATGGTGAACAGACCGGAGCGTTTGGCGCGATTGAAGCCGATCGCCACGTAGACCTCGTCGTAGAGGCTGGAGGCCCGGCCGATGATGTCCAGATGACCGTTGGTGACCGGGTCGAACGAACCGGGGCAGACGACTCGACGCAACGGAGGTTCCCCTCGAAATCGGGTGCCGGCGGGTGCGGACCCGACGGTCCGGCCGCCTGATCAGGCTTGCGCGGCGCGACCGTACCAGAGCGTTCCCTCGCCGTAGCGACGGGATCTGATCTCGACGAAATCGGCGGGCCACGCGAATGGCCCACCGCGCGTGGCCCGTTCGACCGCGATCAGCGCGTCGGCCGCCAACCAGCCGTGTTCGGCGAGTGTGTCGAGCAGCGCGCCCACCTCACCGTCGGTGACCGCGTACGGCGGATCGAGGAAAACCACGTCGTACGGCTCGCCGGGGCACGGCGCGCCGACCGTCTTCTCCGCCCGGGCCGGCCGCAGCTCGGCGCCGGGCAGGCCGACCAGGCGGATGTTCTCCCGGACCACGCCGGCCGCCTTGGCGTCGGATTCGACCAGGAGGGCGTGCGCGGCGCCGCGCGACAGCGCCTCCAGGCCGACCGCGCCGGAGCCGGCGAACAGGTCGAGCACCCGCGCGCCGTGCATGGTGCCGCGCAGCGACTGGAGGGTGGAGAACAGCCCCTCGCGGGCCCGGTCCGAGGTCGGCCGGGTGTTCTCCCCCGGCGGGGTACCGAGCCGGCGACCGCGCGCCGCGCCGGCGATCACCCGGGTCATCCGCGCGCTCGCGGACGGGGGACGGCCGTGTGGGCGGCGACGGGGGCGGGTTCGGCGTACGTATCCGGCATGGCGTCCACGCTATCGACTGGTCGCGGCCGACGGCATCCGGGCCCGGACACCGTGCGTGACGCGTCATACACGCAGAGGTTCCCGATCGTATGGAGGGTGTGCACGGCGGGGGCGCCACCGCCGTGCGACGACCGCGTCGATCCGTCGCGTCGATCCGTGTGATCGACCCGCTCGGCGACATCCACCCCACGCACCGGGAGATCCCGATGAAGCTCCGCACCCTCCTCGCCATGGCCGTGACGGGCGTCGCGCCGGCCGCGTCCGGCGCGGCCCCGGCGGTCGCCGCCTCGGCCGCCCCGCAGGCCACCGAGGCGAACTGCCACGTGGACGGCAACGGCACCCTGCACTGCGGCAACGGCGCGAGCGACCTGCGCTCCCAGCCCTCCTTCCGGGCCCCGTGGTCAGCCGGCCGACCACCACCTACAGCTACTTCAGCTGCTGGACCGAGGGTGACCCGCACTCGGGCGGCAACAACATCTGGTACTACACCGACGGTGACGACGGCGGGCACGGCTTCCTGCCCGCACAGCGGGTGTTCACCCCGCAGGACCCGATGCCGGGCATGTACCACTGCTGACCGGCGCGTCCCGGCGCGGCCGGGGGCGGGGTGTCCCCTCCCCCGGTCGCGTCCGGCCCGTGCCGGGGCGGCCCCGGCTCACGTGCAGTCCGGGACCTCGGTCTCGTTGCGGGTGCGCACGCCGGGCAGCCAGCCCTCGGCGCCGGTGCCCAGCACCACCACCCGATACCAGTGCCGGGAGGCGACGCCGGTCTCGTCGGTGACGCGCGGGCCGTCGGCGAGCAGGCAGATCAGGAGCACCCGGTCGCCGTGCCAGACCCGTTCGGCCAGGTCGGCCGTCCGCGACGACAGGGCCGGCGTGCGGAAGACGCCGAGCGAGCACTCGATCGTGCGCAGCGCCCGACACGGCTCCTCCGAGTTGTACACCTCGCCCTGCACGCTGGCCGCACGCGCGGCGGGCGGCTTGGGCGTCGGCCGCTCGGCGGGGTTGTGCCGGCCCGCCAGGAACGCGCTCAGGCCGACCACGGCGACCACCACGACGGCCGTGAGCGCCGTCGCGAACGCGCCGCGCCACCTCGGGCGCGGGGCCGGCCGGCGTGTCACCCGTGCGGCGAGCCCGGGCGGTTCGACGCAGTCCGCGTCCGCGTCGCGCAGCCGGACGCGCAGTTCGCGGACCGCGTCGTCGGGGTCGTCGAGGTCGGGGGGCGACGGATTCACCGGGTCACTCCTTCGTGCCGATCCCGGCGGCGGAACCGGCCGGTGGGGCCGCCCAGGCCGGCGCGCAGTCGGGTCAGGGCGCGCTCGCGCGAGCGGGACACCGTCCCGCGGTGCACGCCCAGGATCTCGGCGGCCTGGTCGATCGTGTAGCCGTCCAGGTCGACCAGCAGCACCGCCGCGGCCTGTTTCGCGGGCAGCGAGCCGAGCATCCGCACCGCCTCCCACTCGGCCTCGCGCCGGGCGATCGGGTCGGCGGCGTCCGCGTGCGCGTAGTCGGGTTCGGGCGGTTCGGCCAGCGGCACCTGTCGGCTGCGCACCCGCCACATGTCGCGGGTGACGCTGACCAGCGCACGGAACGCGTACGCGTACGGCTCCGGGTGGCCCAGGAGCCGGTCGGGTCTGCGGGCCAGTTTCAGGTAGGTCTCGTGCACCGCGTCCTCGGCGCTGCCCTCGCCGGCGAGCAACACCGCCCGCCGGTACAACCGAGGGAGCAACCCGCAGAAGAGCGCGTCGAAGCCCTCGTCCCCCGTACGTGCGTCCATGGCCCATTGGTAACCAACCGGCCGGGCGTCGCGCGTGCTCCGAACGGGTGATCGCGGGGGGCGCGTCGGAGCGGAGCGAGGGCGGTCAGCCCTTGTCGAGGTACTCCGCGCGCTCGTCGTCGAGGATGCTGGCCAGCGCGCTGCGCAGGTCGGGGTGTTCGGTCAGGTCGGGGTCGGTCGTCACGATCGAGCTCGCCTCCTCGCGGGCGGCCACGATCAACTCCTCGTCCCGGACCACCTCCAGCATGCGCAGCGAGGAGCGGGAGCCGGACTGCGCGTCGCCGAGCACGTCGCCCTCGCGGCGTTGTTCGAGGTCGATCCGGGACAGCTCGAAGCCGTCCAGGGTCGCCGCGACCGCGTCCAGGCGTTCGCGCGCCGAGGTGCCGCCGGGCATCTCGCTGACCAGGAGGGTGAGTCCCGGGGCACTGCCCCGGCCGACCCGGCCGCGCAGCTGGTGCAGTTGGGAGACGCCGAAGCGGTCGGCGTCCATGATCACCATCGCGGTCGCGTTGGGCACGTTGACGCCGACCTCGATCACCGTGGTCGCGACCAGCACGTCCACCTCGCCGGCGGTGAACCGGCGCATCACGTCGTCCTTGTCCTCGGGCGCCATCCGGCCGTGCAGCACCGCGATCCGCAGACCGGCCAGCGGGCCCTCGCCGAGCGCGGCCGCGATGTCGAGTACGGCCAGCGGCGGCCGGCGCTCCTCGGCCCCGCCGTCGGCGTCGGCGCCGATGTCGTCGGGGTCGTCCAGGTACGCCTCGGCGGGCAGGTCCTCGTCCCGCCGGCGGGCGCCCTTGCGCCCGGCCTTCGTCCCGGCCTTCTTCTTCGCCTTCGGGTCGTCCTCCTCGTCGCCGATCCGCGGGCAGACCACGTACGCCTGGTGGCCCTTGCCCACCTCCTCGCGCACCCGCTCCCAGGCACGATCGAGAAAGTGCGGCTTCTCCTTCGCCGGGACCACGTGGGTGGCGATCGGCGAGCGCCCGGAGGGGAGTTGGGCCAGGATCGAGGTCTCCAGGTCGCCGAACACGGTCATCGCCACGGTGCGCGGGATCGGCGTCGCGGTCATCACCAGCAGGTGCGGCGGCCGTTTGCCCTTGCCGCGCAGCGCGTCGCGCTGCTCGACGCCGAACCGGTGCTGTTCGTCGACCACCACCAGGCCCAGGTCGTGGAACTCGACCTTGTCCTCGATCAACGCGTGTGTGCCGATCGCGATCCCGGCCTCGCCGGTGACCAGATCGAGCAGCGCGGCCCGGCGCGCGGCCACTCCCATCGACCCGGTGAGCAGGGTCACCTTGGTCCCGACCTCGGATCCGCCCAGCATGCCGGCCCCCTCCGCGAGCGGCCCGAGCATCTCCACGATCGACCGGTAGTGCTGCTGGGCCAGCACCTCGGTGGGCGCCAACAACGCCGTCTGCCCCCCGGCGTCCACCACGGTGAGCATCCCCCGCAACGCCACCAACGTCTTCCCGGCCCCCACCTCGCCCTGGAGGAGGCGGTGCATGGGGTGTTCGCCGGCCAGGTCGGCCTCGATCTCGGCGCAGACGTCCTTCTGGCCGTCGGTGAGCTCGAACGGCAGGCGGGCGTCGAAAGCGTCGAGGATGCCGTCGGCACGGCGGGGGCGGGCCACCGCGGACTGGGCACGGGCGTCGCGACGGCGGCGGGCCAGGGCGATCTGCAGGACGAACGCCTCGTCCCACTTGAGCCGGTCCTTGGCCGCGGCGACGTCCTCCCAGGAGGTGGGGCGGTGCACCTGGACCAGGGCCTCGGCCAGGCCCGGCATGCCGCGCCGGGTACGCATCTCGGCGGGCAGCGGGTCGCCGATCTCGCCGAGCGTGTCCAGCGCCATGCCGACGCACTGGGCGATCTTCCAGGACGGCATGCTCGCCGCCGCCGGGTAGACCGGGATCAGCGCACCGGCGAACAGGTTCGCCACGCCGTCCTCGTCGTCCTCGCCGACCAGTTGGTAGTCGGGCTGGCTGAGCTGGACCACGTTGTTGAACCGGCCCACCTTGCCCGCGAACAAACCGCGCCGGCCGGGCCGCAGTTCCTCCTCGCGCCAGGCCTGGTTGAAGAAGACCAGGGTGAGTTTGCCGCGCCCGTCGGTGACCTCGACCTCGAGCAGGTTGCCGCGTCGGTTGCGGAACTGGCGCTTGGTCACCTTGGCGATCTCCGCCATCACGGTGACGTGCTCCTCGGGCTCCAGGCGCGAGAGGTCGGTCAGGCGCCCGCGCTCCGCGTAGCGCCTGGGGTAGTGGCGCAGCAGATCTCCGACGGTGTCCAGCTTGAGGGATTTGGCCAGCACCGTCGCCGTGCGGTCGCCGACGAGTTTCTTCAGCGGTTCGTCAAGGCGCGACATGCCGCCCAACGGTACTGGGCGACGGTGTCATCGACGCGGTCCAACCGCCGGGTCGGCGCCTACTCGACCCCGATCAGCAGCGGATACACCTCCTGGCCGCCCTCGTAGACCATCACGTCCACGCCGAGCCGGGTGGCCCGCAGGTGGCGCTCGATCGCGGCGGCCAGGCCCGGCGGGCAGGCGCTGCCGGTGACCAGGGTGACCAGTTCGCCGCCGCCGGCGAGCATCCGGTCCACCACCACGGTGCCGGTCTCGCGCTGGTCCTGGCCGATCACCGCGATGTCGCCCTCGATCACGCCGAGCACGTCGCCCGCCTGGCAGACGCCGGCCATGGTCCACGACTCGCGGACGGCGACGGTGAGCGCGCCGTAGCGGGTCGCGCCGGCGGCCGAGGTCATCCCGACGATGTCCTGGTCGAAGCGCCGACCCGGCTCGTGCACGGCGAGCGCGGCCAGGCCCTGGACGGCCGCCTTGGTCGGGATCACCTGGACCCGTACCCCCGCCGCCTGGGCCTGCTGGGCGGCCACCCCGGCCACCGCGTGGCAGTCGGCGTCGTTGGGCAGCAGCACCACCTCGCGCGCCTCGGTCCGCCGGATCGCGTCCACCAGCACGCTCGTGGACGGCCCCCGGCCGGGCCCGGCCTGCACGACGTGCGCGCCGTTCTCCGCGAACAGCGTGGCCAGGCCGTCGCCGTGGGCGACCGCGACGATCCCGCGCGTCGGCGCCGGTTCGGGGGCCGCGGTGCCGACGAGCATCCGCTCCAGGTGGGTGATCCGGATCCGGTGCGGGCGGCCCGCGGCGATGCCCGCCTCGACGGCGGCGCCCGCGTCGTCCACGTGCACGTGCACGTTCCACAACCCCTCGCCGCCGACCACCACGAGCGAGTCGCCGAGCGCGCCCAGCCGCTCGCGCAGCGCCGGCAACGCGTCGTCGGGCGCGTCGAGCAGGTAGATCACCTCGAACCCGGGCCCGCCGCCGGCGTCCTCCTCGGACCCTACGGGGTCGGCGTACGGGACCGGGACGGGCGTGTGCACCTGGTGCGGGTGGATCCGGTACGCCGAGCGCTCGCCGGTGACCACCGCGAGCAGCGCGTCGAGCAGCACGGTCAGCCCGCGCCCGCCGGCGTCCACCACACCCGCCCGGCGCAGCACGTCCAGTTGCTCGGGGGTACGCGCCAGCGCGCCGCGGGCGGCGGTCGCGGCGGCCCGCACCACCGGTCGGATCTCCTCGCCCGCCCCGGCTGCGGCATCGGCCGCGGCCCGGGCCACGGTGAGCATGGTCCCCTCGACCGGCCGGGCCACCGCCGCGTACGCGGCGTCGGCGGCGGTGCGCAGCGCGTGCGCCAAGGCGAGCCCGGCGGGCACCTCCCGGCCGCTCGCGCGTGCCTCGGTCTGCTCGGCCTCGAACCGCTCGGCCATGCCGCGCAGGAGTTGGCTGAGGATCACCCCGGAGTTGCCGCGCGCACCCATCAGCGCACCGTGCGCGAGCGCCCGGAAGGCGGTCGGCAGATCGGGTTCGGGCAGGTCGGCGCCGAACAGCGCGTCGATCTCGGCGGTTCCCGATTCCAGGGTCAGGAACAGGTTCGTGCCGGTGTCGCCGTCGGGCACGGGATACACGTTGAGCGCGTCGATCTCCTCGCGCGCCCGGCCCAGCAACTCCAGCGCGACGCGACCCCAGCGGCGTACCGCCGGACCGTCCAGCTCTCCCAGCAGGCCCTGCACGCCCACCTCCTGTACGAATCCGATTGTGCGCGTCCCGTTCGCCGGCAGGTTATCGAGACGGGGAGCGGTGAAGCGGCCTACCCGGATGGGTTAGGCTTGGCGGGAAGCATGGCGAGATCGACCGATTGCCCATGCCCGGATCATCCCGGGTTCGCGCATCGCCTGGTCCGTCGGTTACTCTTCTGCGGTTGTCCGGCATTCGCCGGCACGC
This sequence comes from Embleya sp. NPDC056575, assembly GCF_042793325.1. NCBI lineage: Bacteria > Bacillati > Actinomycetota > Actinomycetes > Kitasatosporales > Streptomycetaceae > Embleya > Embleya sp. NPDC056575. The sequence continues at coordinate 7,653 of NZ_JBHTVA010000105.1, read as the reverse complement.
GTTCGTACGCAATTCCCATTCGTCTTTGGAGTGTTCCCGTGGCTGCCAACTGCGACGTCTGCGGCAAGGGGCCGGGCTTCGGCAACAGCATTTCGCACTCTCACCGCCGTACGCCCCGTCGCTGGAACCCCAACATCCAGACGGTGCGTGCGAAGGTCGGTGCCACGCCGAAGCGCCTCAACGTCTGCACCTCGTGCATCAAGGCGGGCAAGGTTTCCCGCTAGTCGCGCGACTGCTCGACTTCTCGAAGGGCCGGTTCACCCCTGGGTGGACCGGCCCTTCGGCATGTCCGGGGCGGGTGCATCGGTACGGGCCCGGGGATCGGCCGTGTCCCCGGGCCCGTGCGTCGCTCAGAACCGGTCGCGCCACCGCCAGGCGTGGTCCACCGGACCGATGCCCTCGCCGAGCGGGAAGCCGGCGCGGATCGCGCCGGTGACGTACTCCTTCGCCGCGGCCACCGCGTCCGGCACGGTGTCGCCGAGCGCGAGCCGCGAGGCGATCGCACTGGCCAGCGTGCAGCCGGTGCCGTGGGTGTGCCGGTTGTCGTAGCGCGGGCTGGTGAACCAACGCTCGTCGGTGCCGTCGAAGAGCAGGTCGGCGGCCTCGCCCTCCAGGTGGCCGCCCTTGACCAGGACCCAGCTCGGGCCGAAGCCGAGCATCGCCTCGGCCGCGCCGCGCATGTCGGCACGCTCGCGCACCTTGTGGCCGGTCAGCAGCTCGACCTCGTACAGGTTGGGGGTGACCAGTGTGGACACCGGCAGCAGCCGGGTGCGCAGGGTCTCCAGCGCGTCGTTGGCGAGCAGCGTGTCGCCGTGCTTGGACGAGGCCACCGGGTCGACCACCACCGGCACCCCTACATCGCCCAGCAATTCGGCGACCACCGCCACCAGGTTCGGCGACGCGAGCATCCCGGTCTTGATCGCCTGCACGCCGATGTCGTCCACCACACTGCGGAACTGGGCCCGCACCGCCTCGGCCGGCAGCTCCCAGTAGCCCTGGACGCCGAGCGAGTTCTGCGCGGTCACCGCGGCGATCACGCTCATTCCGTGCACGCCGTGGGCCAGCATCGTCTTGAGGTCGGCCTGGATCCCGGCGCCACCACCGGAGTCGGAGCCGGCCACCGTCAGCACACGCGGAGGAGTCTGCACCATGCCGTGCAGCCTATCCGCGCCCGTTTCGGGCCCACTTTCCCGCCCCCGACGGCCGCCGGTCGATCTTCGGCCCACGACCGTCAGCCGCGGTCGAAGTGATCCCACCCGCCGGCGACGTCGGGGTCGCGCCCGTCCACGGTGACCCCCGTGCCCGTGTGCACCCGTCCGATCACCCGCCAGCGCGCCGGCAGCGCGGTGCCCGCCGGGAAGGTCGCCGCGAGCGCGTGGTCCTCGCCGCCGGTGAGTACCCAGTTGAGCGGATCGGCGCCGAGCGCCCGAGCCACGTCGCGCATCTGCGCCGGTACGTCCAGTCGATCGGACGACACGTCGATCCGCACGCCGGACGCGCGCGAGACGTGGCCCAGGTCGGCGAGCAGACCGTCGCTGACGTCGATCATCGAGGTCGCGCCCAGGACCGCCGCGCCGGGCCCGGCGTCGTAGGGCGGCTCGGGCCGACGGTGCGCCTCCACGAACGCGCGCGGCGCGCGGTGCCCGTGGCCCAGGATCGCCAGCCCCGCCGCCGACCAGCCCAGCCAGCCGGCGACCGCGACCACGTCGCCCGGCCGGGCCCCCGAGCGCACGACCGGAGCGCGCCCCTGGAGGTCGCCGAGCGCGGTCACCGCGACCGTGACCGTGTCGCTGCCGACCACGTCGCCCCCCGCCACACCCGCCCCGACCACCGCGCACTCGTCGCGCAGGCCGTCGTACAGCTCCAGCGCCCACCCGGTGGGCAGGTCCGGCGGTCCGCACAGCCCGATCAGCAGCGCGGTCGGCACCGCGCCCATCGCCGCGACGTCCGCCAGATTCTGCGCGGCGGCCTTGCGGCCCACGTCGTACGCGGTCGACCAGTCGCGCCGAAAGTGCCGACCCTCGACGAGCAGGTCCATGGTGGCCACCACCCGACCGTCGGCGGCGGCGACCACGGCGGCGTCGTCGCCCGGCCCCAGGGACACGTGCGGCCCCGTCGGCACGCGCGCGACCAGCGCCCCGATCAGGCCGAACTCGCCGAGATCGCCCAGCGTCCCGCTCATCGCCGCTCTCCTGCCATGCCCATCAGCCCTGATCCGCCTCGTCGACCATGTTTGTTCCGGGTGTGTTTTCGGGATTGCCTGTTCGAGATGCCGGTTCGGGATCCGGCACCTGTGATGCATCGGCTCCCGCTGTGGTCGCCGAGCCCCGCCGGGCCGACAATGGTCGCAGCAGCGGGGGTCCCGTCAAGATCCCATCATCCTGCGCGCCGGGAGGCCGTGGTGGTACAGGCATACATCCTGATCCAGACCGAGGTCGGCCGTTCGGCGTCGGTGGCCAGAGCCGTCGCCGCACTGCCGGGGGTGACCCGGGCGGACGACGTCACGGGCCCCTACGACGTGATCGTGCGGGCCGAGGCCACCGACGTGGACCAGTTGGGCCGCCTGGTGGTCGCCGAGGTGCAGCGCATCGACGGCATCACCCGCACCCTGACGTGTCCGGTGGTCAATCTGGGCTGACCCCGACGAAGGAGTGCCGCACCCGACGCGCCTAGGATCGAGGGTGTGCTCTCTCACCGTGTTCTGGCGTGCCTGTTTCCGCTCCTCGCGCTGACCGCGACGGGGTGCGGCGACGGATCGGGGCGGATCGAGGTGGCCGCGCCGACGCCGGCGCCGGGGGCGGCGACCGAGGCGTGCCGGGCCCTGCACGACGCGCTGCCGAGCAAGGTGATGGACGCCGGGCCGCGCGAGGTCTCGCCGAAGTCGCCGCTGATCGCCGCGTGGGGTGATCCGGCGATCGTGCTGCGCTGCGGGGTGGGGTTGCCCGCGTCGATGCGGGTGAGCGACCCGACCGAGGTGAACTCGGAGCCGGCCGACTCGGTCGAGGTGAACGGGGTGACGTGGGCGTTCTCGAAGTACGCCGGCGGAGTGCGCTTCACCACCGTCTATCGTCGGGCCAACGTCGAGGTGTCGGTGCCGAAGAAGTTCGCCGAGCCGGCCGCGCCGCTGGTCGACATCGCGGACGCGGTCAGCCGCGCGGTGCCGGCCACGCTGGACCTGTCGGAGCGGTGAGCGGCGACCGGAACCGTCGGCCGCCGCTCACCGACCTCCAGGGGCGGTACACCTAGCGCAGCAGCGAGTTCGGGCGGCGCAGTGCCGCCGAGATCAGCCGGTCGACCAGTTCGGGGTAGTCCACGCCGGTGGCCTGCCACATGCGCGGGTACATCGACACCGGCGTGAAGCCCGGCATCGTGTTCACCTCGTTGATCACGAACTGCCCGTTCTGCAGCAGGAAGAAGTCCACCCGGGCCAGGCCCTCGCAGGACAGCGCCTCGAAGGCGGCGACGGCGAGTCGCTGCACCTCGGCGGTCTGTTCCTTGGTCAGCGCCGCCGGCACGTCCAGTTCGGTGCCGTTGTCGGGCAGGTACTTGGCGGCGAAGTCGTAGAACTCGTGGCCGCCGCCGACCCGCACCTCGGCGGGCAGGCTCGCCCGCGGCCCGTCCTCGAACTCCAGTACGCCGCACTCGATCTCACGGCCCGTCAGCATGCCCTCGACGACCACCTTGGGGTCGTGTCGGCGGGCCTCCTCGATCGCCGCGTCCAGGTCCTCGATCCGGTGCACCTTGGTGATGCCCATGCTGGAGCCGGCCCGGGCGGGCTTGACGAACACCGGGAAGCCCAGCGAGGACACCGCCTCGCGCACGGCGGCCGGGTCGCGCTCCCATTCCCGGGGGCGGACCGTGGCATACGGGCCCGAGGGCAGGCCGAAGCCGGCGAACAGGGCCTTCATGTATTCCTTGTCCATGCTCGCCGCGCTGGCCAGCACACCCGACCCGACGTAGGGCACCTGGGCCATTTCCAGGAAGCCCTGGAACGTGCCGTCCTCGCCGTAGGGGCCGTGCAGCAGCGGGAAGATCACGTCGATCTCGCCCAGCAGCTTGGGCAGCATGCCGGGCTCGAGCACGGTGATCTCGCGCTCCGTGGGGTCGGCGGCCAGGATCAGCGTCGCGCTGGACTCCGCGACGTCGGTGACCTCGGGCAGCCGGTCGCCCTGGATCGCCAGCCGGGTCGGATCGTCCCCGACGAGCATCCAGCGCCCGTCGGTACCGATCCCGATCGGCAACACGTCGTACTTGGAGCGGTCGATCGCGGCCAGCACACTCCCTGCGGTGACGCAGGAGATCGCGTGCTCGGAGCTGCGGCCGCCGAAGACGACCGCGACGCGGGGGCGCGAGGAGAAGTGGGGGGTGCCCGAAAGGTCGTTCATGGTCGAACAACCCTATCCCGGAGCGCGTTCGAGTGCAGGAACGGCCCGCCGTGACGACGCCGACCGGATCGCGGCGAAGGTGCCCCGACCCGGTCGACGACGCCGGTCACGACTCGTAGCGCTCCGGCTTGGCGGAGCGGGAGAGCAGGGCCATGCCGACCGTCGGGGGCTTGCCGCCGTGCATGATCGACACGACCACGTCGGTGATCGGCATCTCGACGCCGTACCGACGGGCCAACATCTGTACGGATTCACAGGACTTGAAGCCCTCGGCGATCTGCCGGCTGTCCCGGACGGCCTCCTCGATCGGCGTGCCGCGGCCGATCTTCTCGCCGAAGGTGCGGTTGCGCGACAGCGGCGAGGTACAGGTCGCCACCAGGTCGCCGAGACCGGCCAGGCCCGCGAAGGTGTGCGCGTCCGCGCCCATCGCCGCGCCCAGGCGGGCGGTCTCGGCCAGACCGCGGGTGATCAGCGTCGCCTTGGTGTTGTCGCCCATGCCCATGCCGTCGGCCATCCCGACGGCGAGCGCGATCACGTTCTTGACCGCGCCGCCGAGTTCGCAGCCGACCACGTCGGTGTTGGTGTACGGGCGGAAGTAGGACGTGTGGCACGCCTCCTGCAGTCGCCGGGCGACGTCTTCGTCGGTGCACGCGACCACGCTCGCGGCGGGCTGGCGCTGGGCGATCTCCATCGCCAGGTTGGGGCCGCTGACCACCGCGATCCGGCCCTCGGGCACACCCGCGACCTCGCGGATCACCTCGCTCATCCGGTTCGCGGTGCCCAGTTCGACGCCCTTCATCAGGCTGACCAGGATCGCGTCGTCGGACAACATCGGCGCCCACGCGGTGAGGTTGCCGCGCAGGGTCTGCGACGGCACCGCCAACACCACGAACTCCGCGCCCTCGGCGGCCTTGGCGGGATCGGTGGTGGCCTCGATCCCGACCGGCAGCGCGATGCCGGGGAGGTATTCCTCGTTCTCGTGCCGCGTGTTGATCGCGTCGGCCTGCTCCGGGCGCCGCCCCCACATCACCACGTCGCACCCCGCCTCGGCGAGCACGATCGAGAAGGCGGTCCCCCAGGAGCCCATGCCGAATACCGCGCAGCGCGTCATGCGCGACCGCCCGCGGTGCCGGCGGTGCCGTCGGTCTCGGTGTCCGTCGGCTCGGTGTCCGTCGCCTTGGCGTCCGTCGGCTCGACCTCGACTCCCTCGGCGCCCTCGACCGCACCCTTGCGGCCCGATCCCCGGCGCACGCCGGCGTTCGGCGGGGCCGGTTCGTCCCGCAGCTCGACCAGCAGCTCGGTGATCGACTCCATGATCCGGTCGGTCGCGCCGCGCAGCACGTCGGCGGTCAACTCGCGCCCCCGGAACTCGTCCAGGTCGACCGGCGGGCCGGCCAGCACGTGCATCGTCTTGCGCGGCAACAACCGGGGTCGTTTCGTGTACGGCGGCAATATCTCGTGCGCGCCCCACTGCGCGACCGGGATCACCGGCGCACCGGTGGTCAGCGCGATCCGGGCCGCACCGGTCTTGCCGAGCATCGGCCACAACGTCTTGTCCCGGGTGATCGTGCCCTCCGGGTAGACCGCGACGCACTCGCCCTTCTCGACCGCCTCCACGGCCGCGCGGAACGCGAGCGCGGCGTCGGCGGAGTCCCGGTACACCGGGATCTGCCCGGCGCCGGCCAGCACCCGCCCGACGAACGGGATCTTGAACAGTCCGGATTTGGCCAGGAAGCGCGGCACTCGGCCGGTGTCGTATTGGAAATGCGCGTAGGTCAGCGGGTCGACATAGGAGATGTGGTTCACCGCCGTGACGAACCCGCCCGACGTCGGGATGTTCTCGGTGCCCCGCCAGTCGCGTTTGGTGAACAGCAACAGCAGGGGCTTGACCACCACGACCGCCAGGCGGTACCAGAAACCGATCCTTCGGCGGGCCACCGGCGTTCCTCCCGTTCATGTGGTTCAAATTCGTAAGTGTGTCGGAGCGGACGCACACCGCGATGTTCCGCGGCCGTGTCGCTCCTCACACCATCGACGTTCCCCGCGTGCGGCGTGGAACATCGATGCTGGCGGAACATCGATGCTGTACGGGCGGACCCCATAGTTTCCCTTGGGCCTTCCGCATTGTCGAGAAACGTCCTCGTCGACCGATGAGGATATGGGCTTACGGTACGGATGCGAGGATCTTGCCGATGTCCCCCGCCACGGATTCCACCGCCCCGCGCCACGCCGCGGGCCCCGGCGACCACGTCCGCTCCGCCCCGCCCCGATGGCGGCTCGTGGTGCCGGTGAAGCCGCTGTCGATCGCCAAGAGCCGCCTCGCCGGCGCGATCGGTCCCGGCCATCGCCCCGAACTCGCCCTCGCCTTCGCGCTCGACACCGTCCGCACCGCGCTGACCTGCGACCGGGTGCACGGGGTGCTCGTGGTCACCAACGACGACCGGGTCGCCGCGGCGATCCGGGGGCTGGGCGCCGACGTCGTGGCCGATGTCGGCGGCGGGCTGAACGCCGCGCTCGCACACGGGGCCCGGATCGCCGGCGCGGCCCGACCGCGCACCGGCGTCGCGGCGCTGTCCGCGGACCTCCCGGCGCTGCGGACCGAGGAGTTGGATCGGGTGCTGGCCGCCGCGACGGGTGTGCGGCGGGCGTTCCTGGCGGATGCGGCGGGGGTGGGCACCACGTTGCTCGCGGCCGCCCCCGGGGTGGCGTTGGCGCCGGGCTTCGGCGGCCCCTCGCGGGCCCGTCACCTGGCCTCGGGCGCGGTCGAACTCACGCTCTACGACGTGGATTCGGTGCGCCGGGACGTGGACACCGGCGAGGATCTGCGGGCCGCGATCGGGCTCGGGGTCGGCGCGGCCACCGCCGCGGTGCTCCCGTCCGTGCCGTTTTCGCCGCGTGCCGCCGCCTCCTGACGCCGCGTCGGTTCCGCGACGGCGGCGACGGCGGTGACAATGGGGGCATGCAGGGCACCGTGTACACCTTCGAGACCGACTCGCGTGAGGGCGTCGTGCTGCTCGACGACGGCTCTCCCGTGCCCTTCGACGCGGCGGCGTTCGACGCCGGCGGGATGCGCTTCCTGCGCCCCGGCCAGCGGGTTCGGATGACCCTGGACCCGACGGGCGGGCGGGTGGTGCTGGTGACGCTGTACACGCTGCCGGATCCGCCGCGCTGACCCGGCCGGCCGCACCACCCGCGACCCGCGCCGACGGGCCGGGCCACGATCGGACACACGGCGACGGGCCGGAACCCCGGGGTGGGGGTTCCGGCC
>NZ_JBHTVA010000104.1:0-30288 GCF_042793325.1 Embleya sp. NPDC056575 | reverse complement strand
CGAACCTCGCGCGACGCCCTCCTTCACGTTGCCGTCAGCCGACCGCGTCACCCACGTGGGCGACCGGCCCTCAGGACGCCTCCGCCCGCTCCCGCGTTGCCGCCGGCAGTGACTGCGGCTGGGTGGTCTGCCCGTCCTTGCCGCCGTCGTGCTTGGGCTGCTCGGTGCCGCCCGCCCCGGATGTGCCGCCCGCGGGCGGCAGTTCGCTGAGGAACTTCTTCTCCACGTCCGGGTTTTCCTTCAGGTACGCCTTCACGCCCTCGGCCGCCGCGTTCGGCTTGCCCGCGTAGTCGACGAAGACCTTCTTCTCCAGCGGCCCGAGCACCGAGTCGTCCAGCTTCAGGTTCTTCACCCACGTGTTGACGTCGGGGAAGTCCTTCGCGAAGCCCTTGCGGCCGATCGAGCTGATCCACCCCGGCGCGCCGTACGACTGCTTCGGGTCGGCCAGCGGCTTGATGTCGTACTTCGTGTACGCCCAGTGCGGACGCCACATCGTCACCACGATCGGCTTGCCGGCCGCCATCTGCCGGTCCAGCTCCGCGATCATCGCGGGCGTACTGCTCTTGACCAGGTCGAAGTCGAGCCCGTACTCCGGGATCAGCTTCTTCTCGGTCAGGTCCATGATGTTCGCGCCCGGCTCGATCCCGACGATCCGGCCGCCGAACTCCTTCTCGTGGCCCTTGAGATCCTCGACCGACGCGTACGGCAGGTTCTTCGGGATCGCGAGCTGCACGTCCACGTTGTTGTACCAGCGCCCGATCTCCTCGAGCTTGGACCCGTACTCGTCCAGGTACTTCTTGTGCAGCGTGGGCAACCACGCGTCCAGGAACAGGTCGATGTCGCCGCGCGCCAGGCCCTGGAACAGCGGGCCCACGTCGAGCTGCTTCATCGTGACGTCGTAGCCGCGCTTCTCCAACAGCTGCTTGTACATGTTGGTGACCACGACGTCCTCCTCCCACGGGATCCAGCCGACCGTGATCTTCTTGCGACCACCGTCGGAGGCACCGAGGCCGAAACCGCCGAGCAGCCCCGCGACCAGCGCGACGGTCACCACGCCGCCGACCGCCACGACGGGGCGCGGACGCCAGTCGAGCAGCCACTTCGGCGTGAAGCCCTCGGCGCCGCGCACGGCCTTGGCGCGCTTGGCCCGCGCCTCGGCCCGCTGTCCGGCCGCACCGACCGTACGGTCCAGGTAGATCGCGAGCACGACCACCGCGACGCCGGCCTCGACGCCCAGGCCCACGTTGTTGTTCGACAACGCGCCGAACACCTCGCTGCCCAGGCCGCCCGCGCCGACGATGCCGGCGGTGACCACCATCGACAGCGACAACATGATGACCTGGTTGACCCCGGCCATGATGGTCGGCAACGCGAGCGGGAACTGCACGTCCTTGAGGATCCGCCACTCGCTCGTGCCGAACGCCTCGGCCGCCTCGACCATTTCGGCGTCGACGCTGCGGATGCCCAATTCGGTCATCCGCACCCCGGGCGGCAACGCGAAGACCACCGTGGCCACGACGCCCGGCACCTCCCCGATGCCGAAGAACGTGATCGCCGGGATCAGGTACACGAACGCCGGCATCGTCTGCATGAAGTCGAGCACCGGCCGCAACACCGCGCCGACCGCCCGACTGCGGGCGGTCAAAATGCCCAGCGGAATGGCGACCAGCAGTGCGATCGCCGCCGAGACCAGCACCAGGGCCAGTGTGGACATGGCCGGCTTCCACATGTCCAGGCCGTCGATCAGCAGGAACCCCGCCGCCGCGACCAGCGCGAACACCGGCCCGCGCACGGCCCAGCCGATCAGTGCGAACAGCACCACCACGACCGGCAGCGGCGAATCCGTCAGCCAGTCGGCCAGGTGGGTGACCGCGCCGCCGACCACGCTCCTGATGAAGTCGAACAACCAGGAGAAGTGGTCGCGCATGAAGTCGACCAGGCTCTCGGCCCAGTCGCCCAGATGGATCCTAGGCATCGTCGCGCACCTCGCCCTCGGCCCCGAGCCGCTCCACGACCGACTCCGCCGCCGGCGCCGGTATCCGCACCTCGACCGCGTCGACCGGCACCAACTTCTCCCCCGGACCCGCGGGCACCAGCATCTTCACGCTCCCGGTGTCGGTGACCCCGAGCGTGCCGCCGTCGGCCTCACCCGACCCCCCGGCGGCGTTGCCGAGCGCGGCCAGCAGGCTGACCCGGGGGACCACGCCCACCAGTCGCATGCCCTCGTCCACCACCGCGAGCGGCAGCCTGCTCTCCGCGCACGGCGCGAACAACTCGGCCACCGGCGTCTGCGGTGTCACCGTGACCACGTCGAGACCCGGGTCCGGCCGGACGGTGCGCTCACCGGTCCGCGCCGCCTCCGTGACGGCCGCGTCGGTGACCGCGCCGAGCAGCCGGCGGCCGTTCTCGCGCGTGTCCACCACGAAGGCCGCCGTGGTCTGCGCCTCGCGCATCGTGCGCATCGCGACACGGGGCCCTTCGCCGCTGGTCACCGTGGCGCGCGAGTCCTCCATGATGGAGCCCGCGGTCAACACCCGGGTACGGTCCACGTCCGCGACGAAGGACGCCACGTAGTCGTTGGCGGGGTCGGTCAGGATGTCCTCGGCGGTGCCGATCTGCACCACCCGGCCGTCGCGCATCACCGCGATGCGATCACCGAGCCGCATCGCCTCGTTGAGGTCGTGCGTGATGAACACGATGGTCTTGTGCAACTTCTCCTGGAGTTCCAGGAGTTGATCCTGCATCTCGCGGCGGATCAGCGGGTCGAGCGCGCTGAACGACTCGTCCATCAGCAGGATGTCGGCGTCGGTGGCGAGCGCGCGGGCCAGGCCGACCCGCTGCTGCATGCCGCCGGACAACTCGCTCGGCGCGGACTCCTCCCAGCCGGCCAGGCCGACCAGGGCAAGCGCCTCACGGGCCCGCCGGTCGCGCTCGGCGGCCGGCACCCCCTGGACCGACAGGCCGTAGCCGGCGTTCTCCAGCACCGTGCGGTGCGGGAACAGCGCGAAGTGCTGGAAGACCATGCTGATGCGCCGGGCGCGCACGTCGCGCAACTCCCTGGCGGGCAACGTGGTCAGGTCCCGGTCGTCGATGTAGACGGCGCCGGCGGTGGCGTCCAGGAGACCGTTGAGCATCCTCAGCAGGGTCGATTTGCCGGAGCCGGACAGGCCCATCACGACGAAGATCTCGCCTTCGGCGACCTCGAAGGAGACATCGATGACGGCGGGGACGGTGCTGCCCCCTCGTACGTCGTCCCGGCTTGCGCCGGCACGCAGCCGGTCGAGCGCGTCGTCGGCTCGACGGCCGAAAATCTTGTACAGGCCTTCGGCCCGGAGTCTGGACACGGATACCTCGTTGTTCGGGCCGCGGAGGAACGGAACCGTTGATACCGGTTCCGGGCCGGAGCACCGCCGTGATGAGGGCGCCGGCGCCGCGGGTCGTTGGATGCGGGAGTACGGCCGGCGCAGAAACGTCACGGCAGCGGCGCACGTCCGGGGTCGAACGCCTTTCCCGAGTCCCCTCGGAAAAGTTGTATCCCGCATTTGTTACCGGGCGTGACTTGCCCGAGTGATTCCGACGGGAAACATATGGAGATTCACGTCTCATTAACGCGACGCCATATGTCCGAATTCATCCATTGATTACCGCATTCGAGCTACCTCTTTCGTTGTGATCCCCCGGTGATCATCATGTGATCCCGGCGTGATGACATGGCCATATCCATAACCCTCGGTCATCGAGTGGCCACTCGACGACGCATTACGCGCGTCGATCGCCGCACACGGGCGCGCACTCCGGCGCCGTCGCCCGAATGGCCGTGGCGCGGGCGGGGCGCGCATGCCCCATAGGGGTGACGTTCCCGCGTTCTCCAGGTGACACAACGTCACCAGGCGGTAACGTCCCGGCGCGAGAACGCAGGCGGCGATCCCTCACTGTCGCACACCCCCCTACCGATGGAGCCTTCCGTGTCACGCTTGCTCGACGTCAGCCCCGAGGTCCGCGCCGAGATCGGCGACGACGAGGCCGCCCGCCTGGTGGCAGGGGAGACCGGCCCCCAGACCTACGCGTGCGCCTCGTGCCGCGGTGAGGGCGACACCACCTCCGTGCAGACCAGCGCGCTGTTGTACCTGGCCGAGGAGACCGCGGTGCTCGCGTTCGCACACACCCGCTGCATCCCCTCCCAGGTGATCCCGGTCTCCGAGGCCGCAGTCGAACCGCTGCTCGCGGCGCAGGCCAACCCCGGGCTCGCGGTGCAGACCGTGGTGCCGGGTGGTCCGGTGCCGATCTCGATCACCGGGAGCATGGTGGTGTGCGCGGGCGTGACCTACGCGGCGCTCGTGGTCGAGCCCGGGGCGGCCGTGGCCCGTCCGGGCACGCCCGGCGCGCAGGACGAGTTCCTGTCGCTGCTCGGCGAGCGCGGGTTCGCGCCGATCGCCTCCCCCGAGGAGACGCTGCCGCCGCTGCTCGGCGGCTGGTCGGTACAGATGACCGACGGCTACCTGACCGCGGTGCTGTTCCCGGGCGCGGGCGGGCGTACCGAGGCGTGGTGGCAGGCGCAGACCCCGGCCGAGGTGCCCGAGGCGTGGTTGAACGCGGCGAAGACGCACAGCGTCGTGCTGCTGTTCGCCGCCCCGGTCGGCACCATCGGCATCCACACCGGCAACGACGAGTTGGCCGCCGCGCTGAGCGAGGCGGGTCGGCGCAACCTGCTCGCGGCCGGATCGGTCCCGGTCAGCGGCATCTGACCGGGCCGCGTGCCGGCCTCGACCGCGCGTGACCCATGTCGGGAGGCGACCTGTACCCGGTCGTCTCCCGACGCTCCGATAGCGTGCCGAGCCATGGAGCACTACGACGCGGCCTACGGCGACGAGCTGGTTTCCCAGGACCGGCGGCACATCTGGCACCCGTACGCGAGCACCGAGGGCGAAGCGCCGCTGTTCCCCGTGGTCGGCGCCGACGGGGTCCGGCTCCGGCTCGCCGACGGGCGTGAGCTGGTCGACGGGATGTCGTCCTGGTGGGCCGCGATCCACGGCTACAACCACCCGGTCCTGAACGCCGCCGCGCACGCGCAGGTGGACACGATGGCGCACGTGATGTTCGGCGGGCTGACCCATCCGCCGGCCGTGCGGCTGGCCCGGCGCCTGGTGGAGATCACCCCCGAGCCGCTGACCAAGGTGTTCTTCGCCGACTCCGGCTCGGTCGCGGTCGAGGTGGCGTTGAAGATGGCGCTCCAGTACCAGCGCGGGCGCGGCCGGCCCGAGCGCACCCGGCTGTTGACCGTGCGCGGCGGCTATCACGGCGACACGTTCGGCGCGATGTCGGTGTGCGACCCGGTCGGCGGCATGCACCACCTCTTCTCCGGGGTCCTGCCCACGCACCTGTTCGCGCCGATCCCGCCGGCGGGCTTCGACACCCCGCCGCGCGCCGAGGACACCGCCGGGATCGAGGAGTTGCTGGACCGACACGGCTCGACGGTGGCGGCCGTCGTCCTCGAACCGATCGTGCAGGGCGCGGGCGGAATGCGCTTCCACTCCCCCGCCTACCTGCGCCGGATCCGCGAACTGTGCTCGCGGCACGAGGTGTTGCTGATCGCGGACGAGATCGCCACCGGATTCGGCCGAACCGGCGAGCTGTTCGCGTGCGACCACGCGGGCATCGCGCCCGACATCATGTGCCTGGGCAAGGCCCTGACCGGCGGCTACCTGACCATGGCCGCGACGCTCTGCACCGACGAGGTGGCCCGAACCATCTCGCGCGGCGAGGGCGGCGCGTTCATGCACGGCCCGACCTTCATGGGCAACCCACTGGCCGCCGCGATCGCCGCGGCCAGTATCGACCTGCTCCTCGCCGAACCCTGGCGCGACCGCGTCAGCGCCCTGAGCGACGGCCTCCGCACGGGCCTGGCCCCGGCCCGCACCCTGCCCGGCGTGGTCGACGTCCGAGTCCTCGGCGCGATCGGCGTCATCGAACTCGCCACCCCGGTGGACATGGCAACGATCCAACCCGCCTTCGTCGAACACGGCGTCTGGATCCGCCCCTTCGGCCGCCTCGTCTACACGATGCCCCCCTACATCACAACCCCGAACGACCTGACCACGATCACCACAGCCATGGTCGAGGTAGTCCGCACCCACACGTAGCCCCCACCCCGGGCCGCCCGCACGATCGACGCGCCGAACGAGGGCCGGGCGGGAGCGGCCTGAAAGAACCCCGCCCGGCGCATAACGGCCGGACGGGGCAGAGCCGAGCCGGAACGCGCCGGGGCCGACTCGGTGTTGGTCGTTCGCCGGGATCGGCTTGTCCTTCGGCCATTGGCCGTCCTTGTCACGATGGGGGTCTTGCCGGAATCCACGGTCCGCGTCGTGGACTCCGCCTCCTCGGCGCGCGGTGGCACTGTGTGTGTTTTCGGTGACGCTCGGGGGTCGGGGCCGCAACCGCCGTGGCTTTCGGTCGTTGGACCCGATGTGTTCACTTTCGATGACTCCATCAGCAGTCGGGCCCTGGGCCACCCCGCCCTCTCCGTAGGGGTCGCCGCGCAGCCCGGTCACGACGTCCTGACGCCGATCTACAACGCGCTGGAGACCGAGTGGCGGCGGATGTTCCGCGCGGTCCCGCACGAGCGTACGAACGAGGACTACGCCGCGAGCCGGCCCTCGTACGGGGCGCCCGCCGCGATCAGCCACTCCTACGCGCAGGACCCCCCGTTCCCGAACTTCTCGCTGCCCACCCAGGGCGGCTACACCACGTACGGCCGGCACCGGGGCGCGTCGCTGGTCCCCGCCCAACCGTCGCGCGTCCCGGGCCCGCACGGCCACCTGCCGCTGTAGCCCGAGGGTGCGCGCGCGAGGATCCCGAGACGACGCGGACGACGAAGGGCCCGGACGCACACGGCGTCCGGGCCCTTCGTCGTCGTTCGTACGGTCGGCCGCGGTCAGCGACCGGTCTTGCGACCGCGCTTCTCCCTGACCTTCATCCGGATCTCGATCGGCGTGCCCGGGAAGCCGAACTCCTCACGCAGCCGGCGCTCGATGAAGCGACGGTAGCCGGCCTCCAGGAAGCCGCTGGTGAACAGCACGAACCGGGGCGGCTTGGTGCCCGCCTGGGTGCCGAACAGGATGCGAGGCTGCTTGCCGCCGCGGATCGGGTGCGGGTGCGAGGCCACCAGCGTGCCCAGGAACGCGTTCAGTTGCCCGGTGGGGATGCGCTTCTCCCAGCTGGCCAGCGCCGTCTCGATGGCCGGGACCAGCTTCTCCATGTGCCGCCCGGTCAGCGCCGAGACGTTGACCCGGGGCGCCCAGGTGACCTGGACCAGGTCCTGCTCGATCTCGCGTTCGAGGTAGTAGCGGCGCTCCTCGTCCATGAGGTCCCACTTGTTGTACGCGATCACGATCGCGCGTCCCGCCTCGACCGCGAGCGAGATGATCCGGGTGTCCTGCTCGGTCAGTCGCTCGCTGGCGTCGATCAGGATCACCCCGACCTCGGCCTTCTCCAGCGCGGCCGTGGTGCGCAGCGACGCGTAGAAGTCGGCGCCCTGGGTCAGGTGCACCCGGCGGCGGATGCCCGCCGTGTCGATGAACTTCCAGGTCTTGCCGCCGAGCTGGATCAGCTCGTCGACCGGGTCGCGGGTGGTGCCCGCGATCTTGTCCACGACCACCCGGTTCTCGCCGGCGACCTTGTTCAGCATGCTCGACTTGCCGACGTTCGGGCGGCCGAGCAGGGCGACCCGGCGCGGGCCGCCCTCGGTGACGCCGAAGCGCTGCGCGGGGGCCTCCGGCAGGATCGCCAGCGCCGCGTCGAGCAGGTCGCCGCTGCCGCGCCCGTGCACGGCCGAGACCGGCCAGGGCTGGCCCAGGCCGAGCGACCACAGCGCGGCGGCGTCCGCCTCCTGGGCCATGTTGTCGACCTTGTTGGCGGCCAGCACGACCGGCTTGCCGGCCTTGCGCAGCACCCGGACCACGGCCTCGTCGCTGTCGGTGGGGCCGACGATCGCGTCGACCACGAACATCACCGCGTCCGCCGACTCGATCGCGTATTCGGCCTGGACCGCCACCGACAGGTCGATGCCGACCACGTCGCGCTCCCAGCCGCCGGTGTCCACGACGGTGAAGCGGCGGCCGTTCCAGGTGGCCTCGTAGTAGACCCGGTCGCGGGTCACCCCGGGGGTGTCCTCCACGACCGCCTCGCGGCGCCCGATGATCCGGTTGACCAGCGTGGACTTGCCCACGTTGGGTCGCCCGACGACGGCCAGCACCGGCAGCGGCCCGGACGCCTCCCCGTCGTGCCCGCCGCGGGCGGGGGCGTCCCCTTCGACGTCGACCCACTCGTCGGGGTCGTAGCCCGCCTCCCACGCCTCCGGGTCGAAGGCGCCCTCGGTCGTGGCGTCGGCGTGCTGCTCCATGGGGGTGTTCCTCGTTCGGGTAGCGGTTCGGGTGAGACTCGGGTGGGCTCGCGTGAGCCTGGGTCAGCCGGCGCGGCCGGTCATCCGCTCGGCCTCGCGCAGGTGCGCGGTGAGCCGTTCGACGATGCGGTCGGACGCGGCCTGGACGGCCTTGCGGGTGGCCCGGCGGTCGGCGTTCTCGACGGCCCGGAAGGGCTTGCCGTAGACCACGTCGATCCGGGAGCGCAGACCCGGCAATGCACCGATCGAGGATCCCCGCGCACCGGTGCCGAGGCAGGCCACCGGGACGATGGGTGCCCCGGAGCGCAATGCCAGATATGCAAGTCCATTGTGCACTGCCGAGAAGTCGGCCTGTCCCCGCGTGCCCTCGGGGAAGACCCCGAGCGCGCCGCCGGCGGCCAGCACGTCGAGCGAATCGGTGATCATCCGGCGGTCCGCGACGCCGCGCTGGACCGGGATGTGGCCGATCCCGCGCAGTATCGGGCCGAGCGCGCCGGCGAACATCTCGCGCTTGACCAGCACCTGCGTGGGTCGCGGGGCGAACGCGAAGAGCATCGGCCCGTCGACGAAGTTGGCGTGGTTGCCCGCCAGGATCACCGGGCCGCTCGTCGGTACGTGCCAGGTGCCCAGCGCGCGCACCTTCCAGAAGCTGCGCAGCAGCGGCTCGCCGATGAAGTGCGCGGCGCCGGCGAGCGGGGGCCTGGGGGGTGCGGGCCTGGCGGGCGCGGGCTTGGTGGTGGTGCCGAGGGTCGCGGTCACCGCACGTGTTCCGCGACCAGGGCGAGCAGGTGGTCGACCACCTGTTCGCGGTTCAGCTCGGTGGTGTCGACCAGGATCGCGCCCTCGGCCATCCCCGCGGGGGCGACCGCGCGGCCCGAGTCCAGCGCGTCCCGGCGGGCCAGGTCGGCCCGGGTGTCCTCGACGCTGGTGGCCTGCGTACCGGTCAACTCGGCGTTGCGGCGCGCGGCGCGGGCCGCCTCGGAGGCGGTCAGGTACACCTTGACCGGCGCGTCGGGGGCCACCACGCTCGCGATGTCGCGGCCCTCGACCACGATGCCGCCCGCGCCGATCACCGCCCGCTGCAGGTCGACCAGGCGGGTGCGCACCTCGGGCACGGCGCTGACCGCGCTGACCGCCTTGGTCACCTCGTCGGTACGGATCGGGCCGGCCGCGTCCCGGCCGTCGACGGTGATGGTGGGCCCGTCCGGCGCGGTCCCGGAGACGATCTGCGGCTTGTCGGCGGCCGCGGCCACCGCGGCCGGGTCGTGGATGTCGACGCCGTTGGTGAGCATCCACCACGTCATCGCCCGGTACATCGCGCCCGTGTCCAGGTAGCGCAGGCCCAGGCGGGCGGCGACCGCACGCGAGACGCTGGACTTTCCGGAACCGGACGGGCCGTCGATGGCGACCACGGCGGTCGCGAGCGGCGTACGGGCTTCCACGGTCGCCGACCTTTCACTTGTCTGGCTGCTTGCCGGCCCGGGGGCCGTCACGGGTATTGCCGAACCGGGCGGCGCTGCGGAGGCCGCGGGGCGATAGGACACCGCCCGAGGGTACCGTCACGGATAGCCTTGATCGGTTCCCCCATTATTCCGTCACCCGCCCCTTGGAGTTCCCGTCGTGCGTACCGCCGCCGTGGTCGGCACCGGACTGATCGGCACATCCGTCGCGCTCGCGCTGACCTCGCGCGGGGTCACGGTGTATCTGCGCGATCACGACAGGACCGCGGTGCAGACGGCGGCGGCGATGGGCGCGGGGCTGGACGCGGTGCCGGCCGAGCCGGTGGACCTGGCGGTGCTCGCGGTGCCGCCGGGGCGGATCGCGGAAACCCTGCGGCAGGTACAGGAGTCGCGGCTGGCGCTGAGCTACACCGACGTGGCGAGCGTGAAGGAGCAGCCGCTGGCCGAGATCGCCGCGCTGGGCTGCGACCTCGGGCGCTACATCGGCGGGCATCCGCTCGCCGGGCGGGAGCGCTCGGGGCCGCTGGCGGCGCGCGGCGACCTGTTCGAGGGCCGGCCGTGGGTGCTCACGCCCTCGCGGGAGACCGACACCGAGACGCTCAACCGGGCGCTGGAGATGGTGTCGCTGTGTCGCGCCGTGCCGGTGGTGATGAAGCCGCGCGACCACGACCACGCGGTGGCGTTGGTGTCGCACGCGCCGCATCTGGTGTCCGCGCTGATGGCCGCGCGGCTGGAACACGCGCAGGACACCGACACCCGGCTCGCGGGGCAGGGGGTGCGGGACGTGACCCGGATCGCGGGCTCCGACCCGCGGCTGTGGATCGACATCCTGGGCGCCAACGCCGAGGCGGTGGCCGATGTGCTGGCGGGCCTCGCCGGGGATCTGGACGCCGTGGTGGGCGCATTGCGGTCGCTGGCGGCCGACGACGCGGCCAAGCGCGAGGTGGGCACGCGCGGCATCGAGGCGCTGCTGCGGCGCGGCAACGCCGGCCACGCGCGGATCCCGGGCAAGCACGGCGAACCGGCCGCCGTGTACGAGGCGATCCCGGTGGTCGTCCCCGACCGCCCGGGGGAACTGGCCCGCCTGTTCGCCGACGTCGGCCGCGCCGAGGTCAACATCGAGGACATCCGCATCGACCACGCCCAGGGCCGCCCGGCCGGCCTGGTCGAACTCCAGGTAGCCCCCCAACGCGCCGACACCCTCACGCTGGCCCTACGCAACAGCGGCTGGACCGTACAACGCTGACCCCCACAAGGCACCCCCGGCGCATGAAAACACCACAACCCGGCCCGCCCGGCGCAGGAGGACCGGCGGGCCGCAGGCCGGCCAACACGCCACGCACCCGGCACCGGGCACAGGCAAACCGAAACCCCAGCCCACCCGGCACTTCAGAACATCCGGCCAAAGCCCGAACCAAACCAAGCCCGGCCGGGCCGGAGACCGAGAACGCCCGGACCACAAACCCAGCCCGTCCGGCGCATGAGGACCGGCGGGCCGCAGGCCGGCCGACACGCCACCCGCCCAGCACCGGGCACAGGCAAACCGACACCCCAGCCCGTCCGGCGCTTGAGGACCAGCGGGCCGCAGGCCGGCCGACACGCCACCCGCCCAGCACCGGGCACAGGCAAGCCGACAGCCAGCCCGTCCGGCGCTTGAGGACCGGCGGGCCGCAGGCCGGCCGACACGCCACCCGCCCGGCACCGGGCACAGGCCCGTCCGGCGCGCGGGGCCGGCTGCGCCGCTCCCGCTCCGCGGTCAGCGGCGCAGCCGGGCGGCTTGGCGGGTCAGGTGGTCGCGTTCGGCCAAGTTGCCCGCCTGGTGGGCCGCCTCGGCGTACAGGCGGGCCGCCGTCGTCCGGTCGCCGTCGCGTTCGTGGAGGTACGCCGCCACCGCCGTGTGGCGCGGCAGCGAGTCGTCCAGCGTCGCGAGTACGGCCAATCCGGCGCGCGGTCCGTCGGCCTCGCCCACGGCCACCGCGCGGTTGAGCCGGACGACGGGGTTGTCGGTCAGGCGCACCAGCTCGTCGTACCACTCGACGATCTGCACCCAGTCGGTCTCCTCGGCGGTCGGCGCGTCGGCGTGCAGCGCCGCGATCGCGGCCTGGGCCTGGAACTCGCCCAGCCGGTCGCGGGCCAGCGCCGCCTGCAGGATCATCACGCCCTCGGCGATCATCCGGGTGTCCCACCGGCCCCGGTCCTGCTCGGCGAGCGGCACCAGGCCGCCGTCCGGCGCGGTCCGGGCGGCGCGCCGCGCATGGTGGAGCAGCATCAGCGCGAGCAGGCCCGCGACCTCCGGGTGGTCGATCGCGGCGGCGAGCTGCCGGGTGAGCCGGATGGCCTCGGCGGCCAGGTCCACGTCGCCGGAGTACCCCTCGTTGAAGACCAGGTACAACACCCGCAGCACGGTGGCCACGTCGCCGGGCCGGTCGAACCGCACGCCGGAGACCGTGCGCTTGGCCCGGCTGATGCGCTGCGCCATGGTCGCCTCGGGCACCAGGTAGGCCCGGGCGATCTGGCGCGTGGTCAGCCCGCCGACGGCGCGCAGCGTGAGCGCGACGGCCGAGGACGGGGTCAGCGACGGGTGGGCGCACAGGAAGTAGAGCCGGAGCGTGTCGTCCGCCGCGGGCGTGGGCCCGGGAGCCGGCTCCTCGTCGACGAGGTCCTCACGCCGGCGCCGGGCCGCGTCCGCGCGGGTCGCGTCGAGGAACTTGCGCCAGGCCGCGGTGACCAGCCAGCCCTTCGGGTCCCGCGGCGGGTCGGTGGGCCAGACGCGGATCGCCTCGACCAGCGCGTCCTGTACGGCGTCCTCGGCCGCCGCGAAGTCGGCTCCGCGGCGGACGAGGATCCCGAGCACGCTCGGCGTGAGGCCGCGAAGCAGTGCCTCGTTCATACCGGTGGTCACATCACTCCGCGATGGTGTGCTGCGAGGCGCTCATGAACGGGCGTACCTCCAGCCATTCGTGGATCGGCCTGCCGCCCGCGCCGGGGGCGGCCGACAGTTCCCCGGCCAGCTCGACGGCGCGCTCGTAGGTGTCCACGTCGATGATCATCCAGCCGGCGATCAGGTCCTTGGTCTCGGCGAACGGGCCGTCGGTGACCGGCGGACGCCCCTCGCCGTCGTACCGGACCCAGGCCCCCTGCGGGGTCAGCGCCTGACTGTCGACGAACTCGCCGGTCTCCTTCAGCCGGTCCGCGAAGTCGTTCATGTATCCCACATGCGCCGAGATCTCCTCCGGCGTCCAACGGTCCATCGGTACGTCGTTGACCGAGGCCGGAGCGCCGCGGTAGTGCTTGAGCAGCAGGTACTTGGCCATGATCGTTCTCCTCGGTGACGGTGCGCCCATTGTGGTCGCGCTCACCCCGGGGACGAAGCCGACCACACGATCTCGACACCACCGACCGAATCTTTTTCCGAACCCGGCGCCCCGACCCGTCGCCGCGAGGCTTCAGCGGGGTGGGTTCTGTTCCGACCAACGGCGGCCGAGTTCGGTGCGGAAGTCTTCGCCCCATTGGCTGTTGAGGAGGATTTCCTCGATCAGCGGGTTCGGGGAGCGGTCCCGTCGGTCGGAGAGTACGCAGATCGCGATCTGGCGCAGCACCCCCTTGGTGTCGGCCTTGGGGGCCAGCACCACCACGAGGAGTTGTTCGAGCAGCTTGCGGGTGCGTTTGTCGCCCGCGCCGGCCGCCTCCAGGCGGTCCCCGAACTGTTCGGCGTCCAGCACCGTTTCCCGCATCGCCCGCATGTCGTCCGGATTCCACGCCTCGGGGGCGAGCTGGCGACGGCGCTGCTCCAGGCGCGTGGTCAGCCGGTCCGCGATCACCGGCAACACCCGCAGGTCGGCCAACCGCAGCGCGACCGCGAGGGTGACGATGTTGTCGATCGTGGCGACCTCGGTCTTGGCCGCACCGCCGCCGAGCGCCCGTTCGCGCAGCGTCGGCTTGTCCGGAAGGCGCTTGACCGCGCGCCGTATCTTGTTCACCTCGGTGTCCGGAATACCGAATTCGGCCCACACGCTCCACGGCGCGTTCCCGGCGCTGGTCGGCGGCGCGCCCGGGGTCGGCGGGCTCTCGGGTCCGCCGACCGCGCCCGGCTCGGCGTCCGGGTGCGCGTCGAGGTCGTCGTCGGTGTGCGGCAGCGCGGGTATCGGCAGTTCGCCGCGCTCCTCCTCGAAGCCCGGCCACGGCCCGGTGAAGGCGTCCTCGATCTCCTCGAACACCGCGCCGTCGTCGGCGTACCAGGTCACGTCCGCGGGTTCCGCGCTCGTGGCGGCCGGAGCCGAGTACGGCGGCGACGATCGCGGCGGCGACACGGTCGGCGCGGCCCGGGGGGCCGACGGCTCCGCCGGGTAGGGGAACGCCGGCTCCTCCTCGGCCGTGGACACCGTCACCACCCGGGGCTCCCGTTCGACCCGCGCCGCCGCGCCGCGCGGTACCCGCTCCGCCGCGGCCACCAGCGCCTTCTCGGTCGCCCGCCCCCGCACCGGCGCCGGCGTGGGCGCCGCGGCGCGCGCCGGCACGGGCACCGACACCGGCGCGGGCTCGAACAACGGCGCACGCGCGGGCGCGGGCGGCGTCGACGCACCCACCGACGCACCCGACCCGGACCCCGACCCCGAACCGGCGCCCGAGCCCCGCCGTCCCAACCGGGCGCAGATCTCCCGCGACCGCTCCTCGGCCCGCTCGTGCGGCAGCGGCCGCAGGTCGCGCATGCCCTCCAGGAGCCGGTGGATCCCCGGCCAGTCGGTGTCGGTGTACCGGCTCACCAGCAGCGCCGCCGCGTGCGCGTGCACGTCCGATCCGGCCTTGGGCTCCTCACCCACCACCAACCGGTAGCGGCCCGCCCACGGCCGCGCGTCGCGCGGCCGGCGCGGCAGCACCACGAACCTCGGCTTGCCCGAGTGGTCCAGCGTCTCGAAGGTGGAGAACGTGAAGGACACCGGCACCAGCCACAGGAGCAGGTCGGACAACCCCCACAACATCGGCACCGGATCGATCCCCACGTCCGCCTGCCGGAACGAGAAGAACCGGCCCGGATGCCGCAGCACGGCGGCGACCGCGACCTCCAACAGATAGGCCTGCTCGCGTGCCCGGCCGCGCAGCCGCTCGGCGTGCCCGTCCAGCGCGGCGGCCACGAAGTCCGGGGCCAGCGGCGCGAGTCCGTAGCCGCGCGGAATGTCCTCCAGGGCCGGCTCCCCCGCCCACACGGCCTCCTGGGTGAGGACCAGCGCGGCGTGCGGGCCCAGATCGCGGCCGGGGTCGAGCAACACGCGCGCGTTGTTCCCGTCGACCACGTACTCGCGCCGGACCACCGCCGCGCCGCGACCGGTGTGCACCAGCGCCACGCTGGTCACCGGCGCCCCCCGGTCCTCCGCGTCGACCGCCACATGCTCGCGCAACTCGTCGTGCCAGCCCAGCAGTTCGTCCCGGGACACGGAGGAGGCGATCGGCCCCAGGCCGCGCCCGCCGAGCAGGCTGTCGTCCTGGCGCCGGTAGACGATCTGGCGGAACCCGTCCGCCTCGGCCCCGGTCGGCGGCTGGTTCCCTCCCGGCTGCGCCGTGCGTGCCGTCATGGCTACGGTCCCGTCCTGTGCGGCATGGTCTGGAAGCTCTCCACGGTCAGTCGCCCCATCTCGAGCAGAAACGGCTCGCGATAGCGGGAGGAACACAGCACGTCCACGAGCACGTTCTGATAATCCGCCCACACCCGCAAAGACGTCCGAAGGGCCCAGACCGTGCCCGCGACGTCGACGGCCAGCGTGGGCAGCACGTCGGCGCCGAATCTGGGCCGCTTGACCTCGGCCACGGTGAGCCGGGCCAGCATCTCCACCAGCCGACACAGCGTCTCCCTCGGCGCGCCGCAGGTGTCGAGGGTGTTGATGTCCTCGTGCAGCCGGCCCAGCACCGTCGCGTAGGTCTGCCTGGTGTGCCGCTCCGGCCGGCCGCCGTCGCCGTAGGCGGGGTGCAGGACCCGATCCAGCCGGTACACCACCGGGGCCAGCAGCGGCGGCCGGACGAGCAGCAGCGCGACCGCGAGCGAGGCGGAGTCGACCCGGGTGAGTACGTCGCGGAACTCGTTCGTCTCGTGTCCGTTGCTCCTGGCCAGCAGCCCGTCGGCCTCCCCCAGCGTGGTGTAGCCGTTGCGGGAGGCGCCCAGGCGTTCCCACTCCCCCCGGTCCCACGTGCCGCGCCCGCGTCGGCCCATCGGGCCGTCGGAGGGCAATACCGGACGGCCGCCCGAGCCGGACTCGGGACGGGGGGACGCGCCCGGCGCGGGGGCGAGCCGATCCGGGCGGGGCGGCATCGGCGCGTCGCCCACCGTCGGACGGTACGCCGGCATCGGCCCGGCCCGGTTCGCCGCGTCGCCCACCCGCCACGCGTCGGCCTGCCCGGACCGCCCGGACCCCGGCGGCGCCGAACCCGACTGCCCGGGCCGGGGCGGCGATTGGCCCGGCCGCGCGTACCCCGACGCGGCACCCCGGCCGTACCGATCCTGCTCGGTATGTCCACCGGGCTCGTCCGCGAAGTCCGACTCCTCGTCCTCGCTCCCGTTGATCCAGATCTCCGAGTAGCCGTTCTCCCACCGATCGGCGTCGGCCTGAGGCACAGCCGGCACAGGCGGCTCGGGCGGCACGGACGGCTCGGGCGGTGCCTGCGGTGCCCGCGGCGTCTGCGCGGCCCTCGGCGGCTCCGGTGCCCGGCTCTCCGGCGGCGCGGCGGCGACCGCCGGTGTCATCCGGGTCGCGTCCGATTCGAGCGCCAGCACCAGGTCGGCGACCTGCCGATACGTCGCCCCGTCGGCGCCGACCGCCGTCTCGATCCGGGCCAGCAGCCCATCCACCTCGGCCCACGGGCGCGTGCAGTACAGCTGCACCAGCAGCCCGGCGGCGTCGCGGAACACGTCCTGCCCCGGCTGTGGTTCGGCACGCGGGTCGAGCCGCAGCCGGTTGGCCGGCTGCGGCGTGTTCGGCCAGCGCGGCACCAGGACGAAGCGCGGCTTCAGCGCCGCGTCGCTGGTCTCGTAGGTGGAGAAGGTCCACATCCCGGGCGCGATCGGCTGCGCCAGGTCGAACACCCCCCACAGCAGCGGCACCATGTCCGCGCCGACGTCGTTCTGATGCAGGGTGAAGGTGCGGCGATGGTCGCGCAGTACGGCCGCGAGCACGACCTCCAGGAGTCCCGGCCGGGCCCGGGCCCGCTCGCGCAGTTGCCCGTGGATGGCCGGGTCGAACGCCTCCGGGCGGATCGTGGTGCCGCGCAGCGGTACGTTCTCGGGCACCTCGGCGAGCGGGGTCCTGGACCCGGTGAGCCCGCCGCCGCGCTCCTCGTGCAGCCAGGCGGTGGCCAGCATCGTGTGGGCCGCGACGCCGAGTTCGGGGTCCACCAGGACGTGCGCGTTGGTTCCGGGCCGATTGCCGACGTGGACCGCGGCCTCGCGCAGCACCAGCGCGTGCCGGTTCTCCAGGCGTACCCGGCAAAAGCTCCAGGCGGGGGTCTCCGGCAGCGAGCGGTCCATCGAGACGTGCTGCTCCAAGCCGCCGTGCCAGTCCCGGAGTTCGTTCAGGCCCAGCGATGTGGCGACCGGACCCATACCGCGACCGCCCAGGAGGTGTTCGTAGCTCCAGCGATAGACGATCTCGTCCAGTCGATCCTCTGTGGCGCCCACCCCGTCCGAAGCCATCTCACACCCCCACCCGCTCGATGTCGGCCTGATCGAGCATGCCGCACATCGCGAGGATGGACACCACCGGTTCCAGAACCCGGCGCGGGCGGATGCCGCCGGGGAAGTGCCCGTCCCGCTCACGCGCGCCGGTCGCCGAGACGAAGTGCATGGTGCAGCGCCGGAATTCCTCGAACGGGCTGAGCCAGGCGCCGGCGTCGTGCGCGTACAGGAACGAGTACACGTCGCGGCTCTCCGCGTCCGTGCGGGCCGGGTCCACCACTCCGGGCCGGGGCGGCTGCGAGCCCAACCAGGCGTCCACGGGCGGCTCGAAGCGGATCAGGTCGGACTTGGTGACCGCGACGGCGACCGGTTGGTCGAGCAGCGCGGCCGTACGCGGCAGCCGGTCCGTCACCGCGGCGAACGTGCGGTCGCCCCGGCGCAGGCCCGCGGTGTCCTCGCCGTCGCGGGTCAGCCGGCGCAGCTCCGGCAGGTCGACCGCGACCACCGGGTCCACCACGAACACGAACGCGTCGGCGGCGGCCAGGAATTGCATCTCCCGGCCGCCCCGGGCCAGGTCCTCGCCACTGACGTCGAAGAAGGCGATCGGCCGGGTCCGCCCGCCGGCGCGCAGCAGCAGCGCGTCGGCGAACTGCACGAGGTTTCCCTGGTGGTTGACCGTGGTCCCGAGCATCTGCCCGCGCTGCAACAGGTGGACCCGGTCCCGCAGGTATTCCTGGTGGTGGCCGGCGTCCACCGGCACGTGCGTCACCCCGTACGGACGCAGCCCGCCGGCGTCGATCTCGGCGATCATCGCGGCCAGCAGGTGGGTCTTGCCGGAGAGGCCGTCGCCGATCAGCCCGACCACCAGCGGCGGTTCGTGGACCATGTAATTGGTCGGCAGGAAGTGCTCGCGCTCCTCGTCGCCCGTGGGGTTGGGGCAGCGCATGAAGGTGGTGATCATGCGGTCGTGTCGCTTGACCGGGTCGGTGACCGTGCTCAGGTCGACCCGTGTGTAGCGCAGCCGAGCATCGCGCTCGTAGAGGTCGTTCTCGTTCCAGCGGACCAGGTCCAGGCAGAAGGGGCAGCGCACCACGGGTCGATTCGAGTCGGTGGGATCGGCCGCGGGGGCGCCGGCGGACGGGGTGACGACGGTGATCGTCTCGCTCGCCCCGCGCGTGGGCTCGCGGGTGTCACGCGGTTCGGTCCGGCCGGCGGGCGGGCCGGCGGTCCCGGGCGGGGCGCCGACCGGTCCGGGCGCCTGGCCCACCGGCGACTCCTCGCGCGGTCGGGTGGTCCGGGCCTCCTGACGGGTGCCGAGCGCGTCCAGTCGCTGCCGGATCGCGTTCACCCGGTCCGCCTCGGGCAGCGTGTGCACCTCGGTGGGGACGTTGAGCAGCCGGTGGAAGCCCGCCCAGCCGGAGCCCACGTAGTGCCGGACGATCCGCCGGGCCAGTTCGCGGTGCGGGTCGAACGGCTCGCCGTGGCCGGTCAGATCGACCCGCACACGCGGCCCGGGCGGACCGGACGGCACCCGGGGCAGCGCGATGAAGCGCGGCGCGCCGTTGGGGTCGTCGAGCGCGTCGTCGACCTCGAAGGTGGAGAACGTCCACGGTCCCGGGAGCAGCGCGGTGAGCAGGTGTTGCAGACCCCACAGCAGCACGGTGGCGTCCTCGGCGCCGGCCGGCAGCAGGGCCATCCGGGCGCGGGGACGGCGCAGCACGGCGGCGACGAGCACTTCGAGCGGGTCGGCCAGTCGCCGGCACTGCTCGTGCAGGTCGCCGGCGGCGACCTCGAAGGCCGCGGCCAGGCGCTCGTCGGGCAGCGGTTTGAGGCCGTAGCCCGGCTGGACCCGGTCCAGGTCCAGCGACCCGGGCGCGCGCCGCTCCAGCGAGCCCCACGCGAGTGCGTCGAACGGCGCGATCGAGTCCCGGGGGCCGACCAGCACGTGGGCGGAGTTGTTCAGCCGCTGACGGCGCGCGTCGGCGGAGAACTCCCGGCGGATCAGCGCCACTCCGAGCGGGGTGTCGAGCAGGCACACGCTGGACGCCGGGCACGCGGGGTCGCCGTAGTCCATGGTGACCGCCTCGGCAAGCCCGGTGCGGGTGTGCCATCCGAACACCTCGTCGCGGCCCAGCGAGGTGGCGACCGGAACGATGCCGCGGCGCCCGAGCAGTCCGTCCGGGTCCCAGCGGTACACGATCTGATGCAACATCAGCCGACCTCACCTGCCGTCGCGTTCGACTCATCCGATGCGCCCGGTCCGATCCGGCCCATCCCGTTCACCCCATCCGGTCCTTCCCGAAGAGCCGGAACCGACCGGTCCTCGGCGGCTCGCCGGGCCTGCCCGGCGGCTCCGGGGGCCTGGGCGGCAGCACGGGCGGCGGTCGGTCCTCGGCGCCGGCCCGGTGCGCCGGCCGCGGTTGGCCGGGCAGCGGCATGCGCTGCCGTTTGCGCTCCATCGCCGCCTCGTAGCCGCGCCGCCCCTCGGCGAGCGGGTCGTACTGGGCGTGACCCGCCACGTACGGGTCCGGTTCGCCGAGTCGGCGCAGCAGTTCGGCGGCGCCCGGGCGGCGCACCGCCTCCGCCTCGAACACACCCTGGAACAGGTCGAGCAGCAGCCCCTGGGTCTCCACGCCGACCGGGACGCGGCCCTGGCGGATCGGGCGTCCGGTGGTGACGTGGTAGGCGACCTGCGCGGCCGACCAGACGTCGTCGCGCGGATCGGCCGGTCCGGGCCCGCGCAGCGGCCCCGGCGCGGCCCACATGGCGGTGCCCAGGCTGCTGCGCGGCTCGCCGGCCAGCGCCGCGTGCCCGAAGTCGACGATCCGGAGCCGGCGTTGCTCGCGCTGCCAGCGCACGCTGCTCGGGGTCAGGTCGCCGTGCACGACGCCGGCCGACTCGAGGTAGCGCACGGTACGAAAGATCGCCCGGCGGAACGCGTCCTGCTCCTCGCTGAGGAGTTTGCCCACCACGTCCTCGGCGGGCGGGCAGGGGCTCGCCTCCAGGAGCAGGAACGGCTCGACCCCGTCGAAGTCGTGTCCGGCCACCCGGACCAGCTCGCGCGGATACCCGGCGCCGCCGAAGGTGCGCACCAGGCGCAGCAACACCCGGATCTCGGTCTCCAGGCTCGCCTCGGCGCCCACCCGGCGCCGCGAGTCCAGCCGCCCGAGCCGCTTTTGCACGAAGACGCTGCCGTCCTCCACGTCGCGCACGTCGCGGATCCGAAACGGCTGCCCGGGCGGGGCCGGCCGGTCCGGGCCGAACTCGACCCGGCGCTCCACCGAATAGCCCTCGGGGTCGGTGTAGCCGAGCTTGCCCTCGCCCGACGGCTCGCCCGCCCGTCCCGTGCCCGCGCTCACGGCGCCCATCCGCCGTCGTAGCGGTCGTCACCCGCACCGGGTCGGTCGGCGCCACCGGCGCTCTCCTCCCAGATCCGCGCGTCGTCCACCGAGCCGGGCAGCAGCGGCAGCAGGCGCAGCACACCGGCCATCCGGCCGCCGCCGGTCCACACCAGTTCGTGCTCGATCGTGTGCCCGGCGCGGCGCTCGCGCAGCGCCTCGCGCACGGCGGGGCGCACCCCGCGCGGGGCGAAGCGCACGCTGACGGTGTGCGTCGGCGCGTGGTCGAGCAGGACCAACTGGTCGCTCGCGCACAGTTGCAACATCGAGTGCGCCGCGGACTGCCCGAGCAGTTCGGCGATGCGGTCCGCGTCGCCGCCGACCGCCTCGCCGACGTGCGGGCGGTCCTGGCCCTGCCGGCCGAACGGCGGCGCGGCCTGTACCCCGTTGTGCGCGAGGTGGTCGGTGTACGCGCGCAGCACGGGCCGCAGTTCGGGTGCCGCACCGCGCCGGGATGCCTCCGCCGGGTCGCGCTCCAGGAGCGGCCACAGCGGCTCGAACGCGGCGTGCAGCCCGTCCACGAGGTCGCCGAGCACCGTGTCGTACAGGCTCGCCCCGGCCGCGCCCGGCGGCGGGCCCGTCGGCGGCGCGGGCCGGCCGGGGGCCGGATGTCCGCCGGTGCCGAACGACTCCGCGCCGGGATACGGCGGTACGGGACGACCCGGCGGCGGGTGGCCGCCGGTGCCGAAGTTCTGCGCGGCCGGATCCGGTCCGACCTGCTCGCCGGTGAACTGCCGCTCCAGCGCCGCCGCGTCGTCGGTCAAAAGGGTGGCGCTCTCCTCCAGCAGCGCGGCCAGCACGGTGGCCCGGTCCACCGCCTCACGGCGCGGACCGGCCAGTGCCCAGTCGTTCCACACGGTGCGCACGAGCAGCGCGTGCAGCCCGTGCAGCGCGCGGGTGGCCGCGCCCAGGCCGAGCACGCGCTCCCAGTGCCGCACCCGCAACCGCCAGTCCAGGCCGGGCAGCACGAGCAGTACGCCCAGGCCGAGCACCAGGGCCAGCGGCCCGACGCCGGTCGGCGGATCCCACGCCCGCCCCGCGAGCACCCCGCAGACCGCGCCGACAAGCGCCACCAGGCCCGTGACCACGATCATCGGCAGCGCCTCGGGCGGCAGCACGGCCCGGCCCTCGCGGTCCGGGCGCCGGGCGGTGATCAGGATCGACCCGAGCAGCGCGAGCACCACCGCGAGCCCCGCGCCGACCACGCCGAAGGCGGGCCACAGGGCGGTCAGAAAGGCGCCGAGCAGCAGGCCGCCGGCGATGCCGACATGGCCGGGGCCGAGCGGGAACGCGGCCGGGCGCAGGTAGCGGGTCAAAAAGCCGTCCGAGCAGCTCTGGTCCACATCGTGGGCCCGGGCGGCGCCGGCGCCGGGGGTGATCCGGTCGGCGAGTTCGCGCAGCCGTTCGGCCAGCCCGCGCAGCCCCTCGGGGCGGTCGAACGCGGCGGCGGTACGGGTGTACAGGGCCGCGGCCACCGAGTTCGCGCCGAGCCCGGGCGGCTCCGGGATCACCACGCCGACCTGGTCCAGCCAGGCCCGCCCGTCCGCGTCGAATCCGGCCGCGCCCCGGCCCACGGTCTGCCGGACCAGGTCCCGGTAATCGCGCAGCACGGTCGCCGCGTCGGCGATCTCGCCGTCGATCGAGCGCCCGCCGCGCCCGGCCGAACCGTAGAGCGCGACCGGCGCGGACAGCACGGTCAGCCGCTGCTGAGCCCGCTTGAACCCCTGCTCGGCATGCGCCCATCGCACCCCGAGCGCACCGTCCGGACGCACACACTCGCGCACCCCGCCGGTGGTCGTGGCCAACCCGGCGCCCTGCTCGTCGGCCAGCGCCGCCAGCGGCTCCGGCCAGGGTTCGTCGACCCCGCCCTCGGCGCCGGCCAGTCGCTGCACGGCGCGGATCCGGGCCCGCCGTACCGCGTCGTCCCGGATCCGGTGCACGAACACGTTCATCCCGGGCGCGGCGATCGAGCGGGGCATCTCGGTCACCCCGGCGAGCACCTGGTCGAACACCTCGGGCTGGCTCAGCACGTCGACCAGCGGCGCGAGCGCGTCCGCGTCGTCGGGGGTGAGCACAACGCCGGGTGCCCGCCCCGGCGCCCACTCGGTGCCCCGCACGTCGCCGACCCACAGCGTGGCCGCGTCGCTGCCGGCGAGCTGGCCGGGCCGGCGCAGCACGATCGCGCCGTCCACGGGCGCGCCGACCGCGACGCACACGACCTTGCTGTACATGCCGGCGAAGATCCGCTCGTACGCGTGCCGGTGCGCCACCAACTCCTCGACGGAGTCGAGCACGAGCACCCGGTCGGCGTCCACGTTGCGGGTCCCGGCGGGCACCCGGGTGCGCGCGTAGGCGGTCTGTACGTCGGCGAAGGTCCGGGCCGCCATCACCGTGTCGTACTCGGTGCGCAGGTCGACCACGATCACCAGCGGGCGCGGGACGCCCGCGCCCGGAACGGCGGTGTCGGTCACCAGCCACCCCCGGGCAGTTCGCGCTCGTCGTGGTCCTCGGGCGGGTCGAGCCGCCGGGTGCGGTCCAGGCCGTCGAGGCGGATCGTGCCGTCGTCCGGATCCGCCTCGCCCGGGCCGGGCCGGTCGTGCGGGTCGTACGGATCCCGCGCGGCGTGTGGGTCGTACACGTCCCGGGCTCCGCGCGCGTCCCGATCCGCGCGCGGCGGCGCCGGCGGATACGGGTCGTAGGGTTCGTCCCGCTCGGTCCGCCCGCTGCGCTCCGAGGCATCGCGGTCGTCGCGCCGCGGCGCCGGCTTGTCCAGGCTCGGTCGGGTCACCTCGGGCGAGTCCGCGTCGCGCCACGCGTCCCGGCCGCGCGGCTCCGGTACGTCCCGCCGCGCCGGGGCCTCCTTCTCGAACACCGGGCCGTCCGGCTCCCGAAGGGGCCGCCGCTCGCGCTCCCGCTCCCACGGGTCCGCACGGTCCTCCCGGGGCCGACGCGCCTCGCGCCGCTCCCGGTCCCGCTCGTCCCGCGCCTCGCGCACGTCCCGAGGATCGCGCGGATCGCGCTCTCCGCGAGGACCCCGCGCCTCCGGCACATCACGCACGTCCCGCGCGTCGGGCCCATCCCGCCGGTCCCGTCGATCCCGAAGACCGCGCCCCTCCCGCGCATCGCGCGCATCGCGCGCATCGCGCGCATCGCGCGCATCCCGCTCGTCCCACGAATCCCGCTCGTCCCGCACCCGCTCGGGCCCGCGTCGCTCCCACTCCGCGCCACGCTCGTCCCGGTCCCGGTCCCGGTCCCGGTCCCGGTCGCGCTCACGTTCCCGAGCCCGGTCCCACGCGTCGTCGCGCTCGTCCCGCCGGCGGTCCCGCTCCCGGCCGCGCTCGTCCGCCGCGCGATCCCACCCACCCCCGCGAGCGTCGTCGTACCCCGCGCCCGGGTAGCCCCCGTCCTCCTCGTCCCGATACTCCAGCTCGCGCAACGAGTCCCGGTTGGCGCCCTGGTGCGAGAACGACAGGTCGAGCGCGGCGGGCAGGGTGACCTCCCACAACCGCAACAACTCCTCCGCCCACCCCCGGCTGCGCTCGGGCAGCCGATCGCGCAACTCCTGCAGCGTGCGTACCTGGCGCGGGGCCACCTCGTGCACGAAGTGCCGGTACAGCGGCGCCGGTTCGCGCACCCGCGAGCCCAGCCCCTCGGGGTAGGTGAGCATCAGCTGTTTGGCGAACTCCCGCCGCACCGACGCGTCGTCGGTCAGTGTCCACTCCTCGTAGGCGCGCAGCAGGCTGCCCCACGAGGAGGCCCGGTCGAACGGGCGCAGCGGCAGCTTCATCACCGTCGACCCGTGCGGCAGCCGGATGTCGACCACCTCGGGCGAGGAGCGGTCCCCGCGCGCCACCTCGACCTGGCCGTTCCACATCGCGCACAACAGCCGGTGCAGGATGTACGCCCGGTGGCCCTCGGTGGTGGCCAGCCAGTCGTAGGTGAAGCCGAGCCGCTGCCGCCATTTGAGGAAGTCGACCGGATCCTGCCGGTCCAGCGAGCGCGACCACTGCGCGAGCACCTGGCGCACCTCGGGCACCTCGGTCAGGCTCATCGCGCTGCGGAAGAGCACCACCACGATCGACTCCTGCTCGACCGCGCGGAACTCGATCTTGCGGGACGGCTCGTTGGGGATGTTGAGCATCCGTTCCAGGTATTGCCGCACGTCCGCGTCGTGCGCGGTGCCCGGGTGCGCGATCAGCACCTTGAGTTCGCCGCTGCCCTCGGGCGAGAAGCCGTTGGGCAACATGCCCGCGAGCTTTTGCACGAACTGTTCCAGGTCCTCCTCGCCCACCGAGGCGCCGCGCTTGGTGGCGGCGCGGGTGAGCAGGTCGCGCACCGGCGGCAGCAGCGGCTGCGCGTTCAGCTCGCCGGCCTGTACGAACAGGGTCTTGACCTGCTGCTTGATCTGGTCGCGCACATAGGTGACCGCGGCCGGGCCGCCCTCGCGCTCCTCGCCCATCTCGTAGGCGCGTTGCCAGATGCCCGTGCCGAGGAGCTTGCCGACGATCTGCGCGGCGCCGGACGTCTCGGGCAGCCGTTCGCGGTCCACGAAGCGGCGCAGCACCTGGCGGTAGAACGACTCCAGGTTGCCCTGCGGCGGCAGCAGGTAGGACACGCCGGAGCGCTGCCGGTACAACTCGCGGGTGGCCCGGCCGAAATTGGCCTCCTCGGTGTCGCGGTGGTCGTTGAACGCCTGGGCGAGACCGTCCACGACATGCCGCAGATAGACCATCTTGCGGTCCCACACCTCGGCCTGGGCGCCCCACTGGGCATGCCAGTTGCGCCGCGAGCGCCACTCGAACCAGCGCTGCTGGGCGGCCAGCGCGCGCTGCACCTCGGGGTCGCCCCACTTGGCCTTGACCACCCCGCCCGCGCGGTCCTTGATCGCCGGTATGTGCGGCGCGTTGACGGTGATCCCGGCCGGCGGGGTGGGCTCGGTGCCGCAGTGCGCGAGCAGACCGGCGACCCCGGGTCGGTCCGCGTCGTGGTAGAGCCGCCGGTCGCCGAAGAGCACCCGCCGGGCCCGGAACAGGTCGCCGTCGGCCAGGAGTTGGCGGATGCCGCGAGCGTGGTTGAACTCCTCGGCCAACTGTGCGGTATGCGTGCGCAGTTGCGCCTCCTGCTGGCGCAACGCCTGCTCCATCGCCCGGGTTCGGGCATTGAGCGCCTGCATGATGCCCGCAGCGCCCTTGGCCGGCGCGGGGTCGGCGACGTGCGGCGGTGCGCACAACCACAGTTCGCTCAGGCCCGCCACCGACATGAACGACTTGATCTGCTCCAGGTTGGCCTCGGCGGACACCCGCACGTCCGAGGTCAGATCGCGCACCGCCTGGGCGAGCAGCCGACCGGCCACGATGTCGGCGAGTTCGTCCACCGGCACGGTCATCGACGCGACCAGGCTGGTGGAGACCCCGCAGGCGCCGATCCCGCTGGGCGCGGGCACCTCGCGCCGCACACCCTCGTTGATGAAGCTGTCCGCGAACGACTGGTACAGGTCGCCCTGGACGACCGCGTTCTCCAACTCCGGCCCGCCGGCGTTGAGTCCGGTCCCGATCAGGGACATCACCAGCGAGACCACCGAGCGGTGCAGGTCCTCGCGCTCGATGCCGCTGGTGCGGCTGAACAGGAAGCCGGTCTGCACGGTGCCGGCCTTGAGCCGGGTCGACTCCAGACCGGGATAGCGCACCGCGAGGTTGCCCGCCGGCGCGCCCAGGCCGGTGTCCAACTCCTCCTGCGCGTACTGCCCGTTCTGGTCGTCGACCAGCTGGAACAGGTCGAGCAGCGCACGTCCGGCGTTGAGCACGGCGGGCCGCCCGCCCCCGCGCTCCTCGTCGAACGCGGACGGCATCAGCACCAGCGGGTAGATCTTGATCCCGTCGTAGCCCTGCGAGAACGCCTCGCCGATCAGGTGCAGGTAGTCGTAGAAGATCCCGCATCCGGTGCCGCCGGCGATGGAGAAGGCGACGAACACATCGCACGTGTTGCGGTTGTTCTGGCTGCCGCTGAGCGCCATCAGGTGGTCGTTGCCGTTGCTGATCAGCCCGACCGCACGGCGCAACGGGTCCATGGCGGGCGCGAGTCCGTGCCGGAAGGTCTCGAACAGGGCGGCGCGCCCGACGGTGGGCAACTGCCCGGCGCCGCGCCGCAGCGGGGTCACCCGGGGCTCGCCCTCGCGGGCGGGCAGCCAGGGGATGGTCTCCTCCGCCGCGTTGATCCGCAGCGAACGGGCCACTTCCGGATAGGTGTTCAGCGGCGGCACGAGCTGGGTGGTCAGGTGCGCGTTGCGGTCGGCGGCGGCCCGGTGCGCGGGCGGCGCGGCGCGCAACCGCTGCCGCTGCAACTCGTTCTCGTTCAGGTCGGCGTAGACGAACTGGATGCAGTTGGGCAGTTGGTACGGGGCGAGTTGCCCACCGAGCCGCTGCATCAGCCCCGTGCCGTCCGCGCCGCACAACTCCTCGCGCAGCCGTCGCTCGAGTTCGGCTCCGATCAGACATCCGGTACCGCCCAGGCCCACGAACAGCATGGACTGGTGGATGGACATGCCCCTGCGGCCTTGCGCTGCCACGGGCCCTCCTCGAAAAGTGCGTGACGTGCGAGTTCAGGTGCCTTCGACCCCGCGCCGGGGACTAACGCGGTGGTCCGTAGCCGAACGTGGTGTCGTCGGGGCCCGGGTTCGCCCCGGGACCCGGGCCGGGCTCCGCGGCCGGTCCCGAACCGTACGGGCCGTAGGGGTTGTACGGCCGGTCCGCGCCGTAGGTCCCCTCGCCGCCGTACGGTCGCGGCGGCGCGGCCGCGGGCGCGGCCGAGCCGTAGCCGCCGTAGGGGTCGGCGGAACCCCCGCCGCCGCCGTACGGATCGGCGGCACCGCCCGCCCCGTCGGCCGGCCCGGCCTGCACCCGCTCGTCGGCGAAGCCGAGCGCCAGTCCGGGTTCGATCTCGGTGGGGCGGCCCATGTCCAACTGCAGACGTGTACCGAGCGGGGTCTCCACGTCCAGGGTGCCGGTCGCGGCGGTCCGCCGCACGGTCCACGCGGTTCCGGGTTCGTGCTGGTACAGCGGGATCAACTGCGGCGGGAAGGCGGTGGTGTCGAGCTTGAACCACATCGCCTCGGCGCGCTCGTCCAGCGGCCGGGTCTCCACCCCGATCTGCTGCCCGTCGCGGTACAGGCGCAGCACGATCGGCCCGATCCGCCGGGCCCGCCCGCGCCGCTTGGCGAGGTAGCCGAGCAGGCCGAGCAGCAGCGCGATCAGCACGACGGCTCCGATCACCAGCCACAGATACCGGTCCCAAAAGCCCGGCGGCGGCTCGACCGTGACGGTGCGGGTGGTGTCGGCGAGGACCTTGTCGCCGTCGCTGGTGTCCACCACCCGGACCCGGCCGGTGTGGTCGCCCTTGGCGATGTTGTCGCCGAAGGTCAGCTTGAAGCCGAACGCGTCGGAGCCGGCGCTCACCCGCTGCTCGCCGCCGGTGATCCGCATGCCGACGTTCGGCGGGAAGTCGGCGACCACCCGCAGGGTGTGCGGCTTGCCGTCGGTGACCTTCCACTGCACGGTTCCGGCGACGCTGCCGCCGGGTTCGATGGTGCTGTCGCCCCATTTGAGTTCGACGCCCACGGCCGCCGGGCCCTGGCCCAGGGTGACCGTCTTGACCTCCTGGGCGCCGGTCACGCCGGGCGCGGTGATGGTGCCCGTGAAGCGCACATCGCCCGCGATGCCGCCGGGGATGCGGTAGTCGCTGTAG
The DNA here is from genome assembly GCF_042793325.1 of Embleya sp. NPDC056575. Lineage (NCBI taxonomy): Bacteria > Bacillati > Actinomycetota > Actinomycetes > Kitasatosporales > Streptomycetaceae > Embleya > Embleya sp. NPDC056575. The sequence goes on along the minus strand of NZ_JBHTVA010000104.1, from coordinate 1,632 downwards.
AACTCGCCCTTGTCACCGGCCTTGAGCGGGATGTCGGCCTTGAGGCCGGCCCCCTCGACGTGCCCGGCCACCATGACGCCCTTGAGCGCCGCGGGATCGGTGAGGTTCTTCTCCCGGGTCTGGAGGAAGACGCTGAACCGGACCGATTCGCCCACGCTCGGCTGCGGCGGGTTGAGCTGCACGTAGGACTTGACCACGCCCTGCCACAACGCCGCCGCGCTGACCGGCCCGGACGCGCCGGCGCGCGCCTTGAGGTGGATCCGCCACTTGCCGGCGATCGGGTCGGACACCCGCAGCGTCTCGGTCCGCGAACCCTGTCCGCGCCGCTCGGTGCCCGGCGCGGCGTCGACCTGCTTGCCGTCGGGGTCGAAGAAGGTGGCGTCGATGTCCGGGTTGGCCTTCTGCACCTGGATGACCACGTCGGTGGCGATCGCGGGGATCGTCACCTCCAGGTCGGCCTCGCCGTTGACGTCGGTCGAGGCGGTCTGGGTCACCCCGGCGCAACGCGCGCTGCCGAACGCCTTGCGCAGCGTCTGGACGACCTCGCCCGAGTCCTTGATCACCGACGCCTTCGGCGCGTCCTCGGGGCGGGCCGAGCAGAACGACGGCGCCCCGCCGCTCGCGATGCGGTTCAGCTGCGCGGTGTCGATCCCGGCGCCGAAGCCCAGTGGCCAGATCTGTACGCCCGCCGCCTTGGCCTCGGCCAGCGCACTGGTCAGCGCCTTGTCCAACTCGCCCGGGATCCGCGCGGCGTCGGCGCCGTAGCCCTCGTTCGGCTGCACGGACATCGCGCCGTCGGTGGTGATGAACAAGACCTTGGGCTGCCCGGCCGGCGCGGAGCGGAGCATGCTCACGCCCTGCTTGATCGCGGCCGGGATGTCGGTGTTGTTGCCCTCCTGGTCGGTGCGCGGACGCAGTTTGCCGGCGCACCCGGCCGCGGCCGGGTCGGACACCGGGATCATCGGACAGACCACGTCCACCGCGGGCTTGAATCCGGCGCCGCTGCCGAAGCCGACCATGCCGACCCGGGAGTCGGGCGAGAGTTCGCCGATGGCGGCGAGGCCGGCGGCGTCCTTCTCCCGATCCAGATCGGGGCCCTTGAGACTGCCGGACTCGTCGACCAGGACCACGTAGGAGATCGGCGCGACCTTGAGGTTGGGATCTCCCCCCGGCGGGTCGGCGGCGCGGGCGGCGCCGGGCAGGAGCGCGAGTGCGAGCGCGCCGAGCACGATCGCTCCGGTCGACCGTCGTGAACGCCGTGTGGAGGGCGCCGGCCGCGGCGCTCCCCGGCGGACAGGCAGCACCACTGTGGCGTCCCCCCTGCTGTCGGCCCCGCCGTGCGCGGGGCACACCTCGGGTGTTCGGCAACGTTCTAGCAGCTGTGCGGGGGGTCGCGGGCACCGTTCGCGATCACTGGAACACGCCCGGTTCCGAACCGTTATCGGCCACCGCCCCCAGCTCGTGCGCCAAACCCCCCGTGCGGGCTTCCACGATGCACCATCCCACCGTCCGGCGGAACCGAATCGGCCAGATACGAACAACGGCCGCGGCGGGGGGGCCCGCCGCGGGGTCAGCCCCCGCCGCCGGGGGGGGGTGGGGGGCCGGCGCCGGGCGGCGGGGCCACGGGGGCGA